>NZ_JBLFBO010000029.1:0-36090 GCF_047338595.1 Nitrospira sp. BLG_1 | reverse complement strand
GGCCCCGAGGTTCCTCCCGTCACTAGGACTCTTCCTGGTGGCGGGAGGCCTTTTTATGAATGCGCCTGTTATACCGACTGGTTTTGTACGATACGCACAGGTTGGCTGAAACATGTCGTGTGAAACGTGATGCGTGATGCGTTTTGATCTGGAACGAAGGACGTTTCCCGTACGACGGCTTATGTGGTGCATACTCTAGAATGCCGGAACAGATTCGTGTGCTCCTTGTTGATGACTCGGTAGTCGTACTTCATGGGTTGAAGACGATCCTCGATGAAGACAAGAACATCGTCATTGTCGGTACGGCAAGCACGCATGATGAGGCGATTGCTGCAGTCGGGCAGCACCGACCGGATGTAGTACTGCTGGATGTGCAACTGGGCTCCGCAAACGGAATCGATTTGTGCGAGACCCTCAGGCACAGATTCCCCCAGACCAGCATCTGCTTCTTGACGGCCTATGAAGACAGGGCGCTCTTGCGTGCCGCAATTCGTGCCGGTGCACAGGGGTACTTGCTGAAGAGTTGTTCGGGTGTGGAGGTTGCGCGGTCCATTGCGATCGTTGCGGAGGGAAAGGCCGTCGTCGATCCGACATTGGTCACGCAGGTCATGACCTGGATTCGGGATGGCGCACAAGGCACACGACGGCAGAGCATCGAAGACTGTTCAAAGTCCGATGTCGAAGTGTTGTCCCGTATCGCCGCCGGCAAGAGCAATAAAGAAATCGCCCAAGAGCTCCATGCCACGCCTGCCAGGATTGCATCGCGCATTCAGGCCATTTACAAGCGGCTGAAGATCTCGAGGAGATCGGAAGCGACGAGTTGCTTCGTCCGGTGGAGAGAACGGTTGCCACGTTCGATGCCGAACGGAACCGCGCTCATCCCGAGCCCGATCACGCGACATCTTGACGACAACGGCTGATGCTGCGGTCGGCAACAGCGTGATTCCACGCCGGTGGAATTCGTCATAACTTCACCGTCAGCCAGCCCATCACCCTCGTCCCGAGCAGGTCACCGAGCGGATGCTCACGATGCGTGTCGTTCAGGGCGTTGAAGACAGACAGGGCCAGCTCGGCTTCCCGCACATTGTCGCCTGTTTGTTGCCGCCAGAGCAGGTAGCCCACTCTGATGTTGACCAGATCATACGCGGGGACCTGTTCCTTCGGAAGCACGGTGCCTGGCGGAAAGAAGGGTGACAGGTTGGTGAAGGCATCGGCCAATGGATAGGACGCAGCTCCCACGCGGTGGTAAAGAATTTCACCAGTAAAGGGACTCCATTTGACCCGAAGTCCAGCATTGATTTTGTGGTGTGGAAACCCTCGCCGGCTGACCCCGCTGGAGGTTTGACCGATCTCTTGATACGCATAATTGGCAAATCCTGAAAGCCAGGACGTCATCAAGACTTCTACGCTGGCTTCCCCTCCATAGACATCGGCGATCCCGCCGTTCATGGGGTGAACAGGGATCAAGGGGCTGCCGGTCGGGTTTTGAAACGCGATCAGATCGGAAATATGGTTATAAAACCCCGTGAGTCTGGTTCGCAGCCGATGGTCCCACCACCAGCCCTGATACCCGACTTCGTAGGACATAATGTGCTCGGGTTTCACGTCGGTTGACCCCACAATTCTGGTATTGAAGGGAGGGAGCCCAGGCAACGTTAACTGGTTCAGGACATCAAGGCTCGCCTCAGTGGTTGTGGGCGGACGATAGGCCATCGAACCGGAAAAGCGAAGGACATGGTTGGCATGGAGATGGTAGATCACGGCGCCGCGAGGCGACAGATGGGGACCGATCAAGCTGTCTAGATCGTACCGCAGGCCGGCGCTGACCTCCAGCGAAGGCAGCACCAGCCAGTCTCCTTGCGCATAGAGTCCGACACGATCCTCCGTCGTTCGAGTGGTGAGAATATTTGAGCTGTGAAGAATGTGGCGGAAGTTGGTACCGACGTTGATATTCAACGACTCGTGCGGGTTGAACCGATAGCGTGTCTCGAAGTCGTACGTGTTCTGGTGGTGTTCTTGGTCTGCACGTCCAAATCGGTCAGTGATAGCGGATAGCGGGGCGAGCGCCCGGACCACTCCAAAATTGGCTTCTCCGAAGTGCCCGCTCCACCAGCCGCGGACCAGCAGATTGCGTTGTTCGTAACTGACCAGGGCATACCCCTGCGACAAGTTCCCGTCGGAGACGGACGCTTCCCTGACGAACCCGTTATAGGGGTTCGCTCGTCCGATCCCTCCTTCCGCCCGTATGGTCCCATCCCCAGGAAGGTGATACTCGACTCTTCCGCCGATTCGTTGGCCATTGAGCGCCGGTGCGTCTCGATCGGACCATCGTTGCGTTTGCTCATGGCCGCCGGATAACCGGTATCCCCAATTCCCCACCGTGCCAGCTTGGACTACGCTGGTGAGCAGGGTTCCCATATCGCCACCCGCTACTTGGAGTGTCGTTCCCTTCATCTCTTCCGGAGACTTCGTGATGATATTGATAACGCCGTCGAAGGCATTGAATCCGTAGACGGCTGATGCCGGCCCTTTCAGGACCTCAATTCGTTTGATTTCAGCCAAGGTGACAGGCAGCAGCTTCCAGATCGTATTGCCGGCTTGATCGAGGTAGATGGATCGTCCGTCCACCAGGACGAGGAGCTTGTTTGCCAGCACCTGATTGTTACCCCGCACGCTGACATTGAAATCCACGGCGTTGGTTTGCATGACTTCCATCCCCGGCACTTGCCGCAACAATGTCGGGATATCCGTGGATCCGGAGCTCCGAATATCCTCATCGGTGATCACGTAGACATCGGAAGGAGCTCGAGAAATCGGCTGTTCATAGCGGCTGGCGATGCTGACGGTTTCCTCCTTCAAGTAGAGCGCTTCATTGAGAAGCTGCCGTTCAGTCGTTGAAGAGGTTCGGGGGACCAGGGGGGAAGTTTCGGCCCAACTCTGCGCCAAGTCCTGACACCAGCACAATGCCATCACAGAGACCAAAGTTCTCCAGCGTCTTGGCACCAGACACCGGTTCAGAGTCACAGTTTCACCGTGAGCCATCCCATCACGCGTGTTCCGAGCAGATCTCCGAGTGGATGCTCACGATGCGTGTCGTTCAGGGCGTTGAAGACAGAGAGTGCAACCTCCGCTTCGCGTAGATAGCCGGCTGCAGATTGCTGTTGCCAGAACCGATAGCCGACACGAAGATTCAGCAGGTTATAGCTGCTGACCTGTGGATTGACGAACGGCACGCCGAATGGCGCTAACAGGGTGAACGTTTGAGCAACCGGGTAGGTGGCTTGTCCGACATAGTGATACGACAGATCAGCGGAGATACCTGTCGACCAGATGCCTCTGAGCCCCACGTTGGTCTTGTGGTTCGGCGCACCTCGGCGAACGGTACCGAGAAACGTGTGATCAAAGAGCTCGTAACTGTAGTTGGCATAACCGGACAGCCACGTCGTTGCAAGCACTTCAATCCCGACTTCCATCCCATAAATATTGGCGTGGCCCTGATCGTTCACGAACGTGGCTTGGGTTGCTGAGACGTTTCGATTGCCGATCAAATCAGAGAGATGGCTGAAAAAGAGGTCCCCTCGCGTCCGTAAGCGATGCTGAAACCACCAGCCTTGATACCCCACATCGCCGGAGATAATTTGCTCGGGGTCGAGTCCGGCCGAGCCGCGTACGGGGATCACATTTGTGAATGTCGAGGGAGCTGGAGGTGCCAACCCTGTGGGAATTGTCGTTCTCGCGCGTTGGTCGAGTGAGGTCTCGATCAGCGTCGGTGGGCGATACGCAACAGAGGCAGAGGCTCTGAATGAATGGTTTGGTGAGAGCTGGTAAATGACAGCCAGACGAGGACTGAGCGTGGGATTGATAAAGGTATCCATATCGTACCGTCCGCCGGCCACCAGAGAAATGCGTGGTGTCACCCGCCACTCATTCTGCACGAAGAGACCAAGTCGATCCTCACGCGACACGTCAGAATTAATATTGCTGGTCAAGCTGATGTGCCGGTAGTTGAGCCCATAGGTGAATTGATGCGCTCCCCAAAATTTGATCATGTGTTGCAGGTCAAGGTTGTAGGTGTCCGCGACGGTCGAGGATAGAGCCTGTCCGTTCCGGTCGGTAATGGTGAGAAAATTTGAGAGGAGGGGGTTGGCAGTCGGCAGTGACGAACTGGAGAGCCTGGACCACCAGGTCCGAAGCGACAGGGTGCCCCAGTCCAGTTCGGCGCTGACGTAGGCCTGTGTCAACCTGGTGCTTGTTGAGACAGTTTCACCGATCTGTCCATCAAAGCGATTGGTATCGACGACACCGCCTGACACGTGCAACGTACTGTTGTCAGACAGCGCATATTGAGTGGCCACATTGAGCTTGTGAGAGCGAAAGGCAAGGGCGTCTTCATCCCGCCATTGCTGGTTCTGGTCTCGTCCGGCTGAAATCCGAACTCCTAGATTTCCGACCGTCGCGGCAGTCACTGCAGCGCTAGTCACGGTTCCCAATTCGCCTCCGCCGAACTGGAGTGTCGTGCCTTTCATTTCTTCCGGTGTTTTCGTGATGATGTTCACGATGCCGTCGAAGGCATTGAACCCGTACAGCGCCGATGCCGGGCCTTTGAGCACTTCAATTCGTTTGATTTCCGGCAAGGTGACCGGCAGCGCTTTCCAGTACACCGTGCCCTGCAAATCCACATAGATCGACCGTCCATCTACAAGGACCAACAGCTTATTGGCGATCGGTTGATTGTTTCCGCGGATGCTGACGTTGAAATCAGCACCGCTCATTTGCATGATCTCAACTCCGGGGATTCGACGAAGAATCGTAGGTAAGTCGGTTGCTCCTGAGAGTCGAATATCCTCATCGGTAATGACGTACACGTTGGATGGGGCTTCAGAAATGGGCTGTTCGTGCCGGCTGGCAATACTGACGATTTCTTCTTTCAGGTAGAGGGATTCTTCCTGGAGTTGCTGTTCCGTCGTTGAAGAGGCTCGCGGGAGCGAGAACGACGGCTCAGCCCAGGCCTGCAGTGGGACGACGATCAAACAAACCACTACTGCTATGATCTTGTCCAAGCGGTTCGTTGTCATGAGTATGAATTCGGCTTGATTCAGACGATCAACTTGCTCATTGATTCGCGAGTGCTATCGCAATCAGAGCGAAGGGCAGATCAGTCATCCGAGTGGTTGTTGAGCGGGCGCAAAGCCGCACGGGTATGTGTTCCGGAGTCTGTTGCAAAGTGGGGTCTCATCCATTTTAAGCGGATACTTTCATATGCCAACTCCACCAGGAATACAAGTATCACGAGTAAAAATGGCTGCTCTGTTCACGAGAAGGGCGTCCACTGTGCTCGATGTGAATCTAATTAGATACTGAATCCTTTTGTAGACAGCTCATTCTTATTCAGGTCCTATGGACCCTGTTATGCGCGGTTCAGCCGACATTTCCCTTCAGTTCACGATCATCTGACCAGATCCAGCCGTGCGGCGTGAAATATGCTTGACGGCGTTCGCATGGTCTCGCGCAACCTAGATGTGTTCCATGGTGAGTGGCTTTTGGAGTGCCTTTCGCCTCCGACCGCTCTTCCACTACAATGGGCGCTGTACTCAACCTAGCCGGGAGAGTTCCATGCAGATACGAGTTCTCGTGGTCGACGACGATCAAGACATTTTACACGCGCTCCAGAAACGCTTGATCTGGATGGGCCATGAGGTGCTGACGGCCGAAGACGGCGAGCATGCGCTCAAACTGGCAATCGAGGAGCAGCCGGATCTGATGTTCCTGGATATCGAGTTGCCGGGCTTGAGCGGACTGGATGTGCTGAAGCTGCTTGCCGAGCGTCGCTCGAACGTTCCGCCGCAATATACGCCGGAGGTGGTCGTGATTACCGCATTCGGGACGATTGATCGGGCCGTCGAGGCCATCCGGCTCGGGGCCTGTGATTTTCTGACGAAACCGTTTGAGCCGGATCATCTTTCTGCGGTGATCGAGAAGGCCAGGGGCCAGATGGCTCTTACCAGGCAGATCGGGCTTCTGCAAGCCGAAGTCGAGGGCCGGTATGAACAGGTGATCGGGCACAGTCCGCGCATGGTTGAACTCCTCAATACGGCCCGGCGCGCGGCCGGCGCATCCGCCACCGTGCTTCTATTGGGTGAAACCGGAACCGGGAAGGAAGTGATGGCTCGTGCATTGCATCGGTGGAGCCCGCGTGCCTCGAAACCCTTTGTCGTGGTGAATTGTGCGGCATTACCCGAGAGTCTGTTGGAAAATGAGCTCTTCGGCCATGAAAAGGGAGCCTACACCGGAGCGGGGAAGCGGGAACCGGGGAAAATTGAATCGGCGGAAGACGGCACCGTGTTCCTCGATGAGATCGGTGACATGCCTGCAGGACTGCAAACGCGACTGCTCCGTCTCCTCCAAGATCAGGAGTTCTACCGGGTCGGCGGGACACAACCGATCCGTACGAACGTCCGGTTTATTGCGGCCACGAATAGAGATCTGAAGGAGGCCATTCAGGACGGTGGGTTTCGGGAGGACCTCTTCTACCGGCTGAACGTGATTTCGCTCACCGTCCCTCCGTTGCGCAAACGGCCGGATGATTTGCCTGCATTGGTCGAGCACTTTCTCCGGCTGCATGGGGCGTCGATCGCCCATCGGACGTTCACCGTGAGCCCGGATGCGCTCGACGTGCTTCAGGGCTATCACTGGCCGGGGAACGTGCGTGAGTTGGAAAATGTCTTGGTCCGCGCCATCACGCTCTGTCCCGATGACCGTATTGAGCCGGAACATTTAGGGATCACGGCGCCTCGCCGGTTACCGGTGGACGTGGCATTTTCAGAAGACGAGACGCTGAACTACCATGCGGTGATGGAAGGGTACAGCCGGAAGGTCCTGGAAGAAGCGTTGCGACGAGCGGGATGGAACCAGACGAAGGCAGCTGAGATGCTGGGACTCCAACGCACTTACCTCACAAGGCTCCTCAGGCAACGTGGAGTCTTGGTGAAGCCTCCTTCCCCCTAGCAGCACACCTCGTGAAACGTGAAGCCACGGGCCAATGGTTTCAGGTTTCATGTTCAACGTTTCAGGTTGTGCAGAAACCAAGAATCTCACACCTGAAACTCACGCCGTGAAACATGAAACATCAAACTTGAAACCAGAAACCGTCGGCATCGTCTCTTCACGACATACGCGTCACGGACGACGCTTCACGAGCTACGATGGGCTCTGCATGGGCGAGACGTACCGGTGTCATTGTCTGTAAGGTAAAGTAAAAGCAGCTGCCTCGGCCGGGCTTTGTCTCCACCGCGAGTCGGCTCTGATGGAGTTCGACCAACAGCTTAGCAATGGCCAGCCCGAGTCCTGTTCCCTTGGTTGTTTTATGTGTCGTGGGTGCACGATAGAATGGTTGAAAGACCTTGTCCACATCATCGGGCGCGATGCCGGGTCCGACATCCCGCACGGAGATCAGAATGTTGTCCGTTGAGAGTCTCGTGACGTCGAGATCCACGACGGTATTCATCGGTGAGAATTTGACCGCGTTATGCAATAGATTGAGGAGAATCTGTCTCAGTTTGTTCGGGTCTGCCGACACCAAGGGTAGATCAGTCGGGAGTGAGATGACGATCGTCACGGAGCGTTCTGACGTGAAGGGATGAAGGTCCTCGACGGTCTTGGCGATCACACTCCCAAGTGCAACCGGTTCCAGGCGTAGTGTTGTTTGGCCCAGCTCGATTTGAGAAAGATCGAGCAATTCCTCGATGAGAATCCGAAGCCGCGAGAGGTTGGCTTCTACACGCAACAGCGATCCTCGCTGATCAGGGGTGACTGCTCCATCAATCCCATCCCGTAAGTTGGCAAGGTGGACCTTCATAGAGGTCAGCGGGGTCCGCAATTCGTGTGAGGCGGTGGAGACGAAGATCGATTTGCGCCGGTCCAGCTCTTGGAGTTTGGCGTTCGCAGCCGCCAGCTCCCGGGTGCGGATGTTGACCCGCTCCTCCAAGGTCTGGGCAAGCTCGCGCAATTCATGCTCGCGCGTCTGCAATCTCAAGGCCATGGAGTTGAAGACCTCTGTCAGGGTTCCAATTTCATCGCGTGCCTGTATGGCAATCGTCGGTGTCGTCTCTCCGGTTCCCAGTTTTGTGGCTGCAGCCGTCAGTGCTTGGAGGGGGACCGTCATACGGCGCGCCAGCAGCACGGTTATGCAGATTCCGCCGATCAATGTGTTGACCGTAATGAGCACGGCTTGCCATAACAGCCGGCGTAAGTTCTGTTGAAGGTCGGACGTGGAAAGGCCGATTTCAACCAGAGAAGGAGGTGGGGACGTCAGTTTCTGTGTTACCTCTGAACCTCCCGGACGTTCCTCAAGGGTGAGTGTGAGGGCAGGATCCCAGTGGCCCGTATGAGATTGGCGAGGAACCTGGATCAACAGGTCATAAAATATAGGGAGCTCGTACCCTCCTAGAAGATTGAGCAAATCAGAAGGCGAAAAGTCGATGTTTGGTCGAAGAAAGGGACCGTTGCTGCTCAGCCATATTCCGGTCACGATTGGTTCGGTTTTGTCGGTGCCGGGTAGCGAGACCAGTTTCGTGACGGAGAAATGCCGGCGACCTGCTGCTGATGCGGAAAACTGTTGCTGCCAGTCGTTCTTTCCGTAGCCGGTTTGAAGGTCTCCGTTCGGTGAGAGGATTGCGACATAGGCCACCGGACTCACCGTAAGAATCTCCTGTGCGAGTTCATCGAGTCGATGGGTGTCGCCGGCGAGGATGCTCACACGCCCCATACCGGCCAGGTGTTGCGCGAGCAAGGTTCCGCTCTGGACGAGACTCTCGGTTGCTGATCGCACTTGCTGCTTGAAAAAGAGCCACCCCAGAAGGAGACAGGCCACAATGAGAATCGTGGTGGTACTAAGGACGAGCTTTGTTCTGACGCCGATTGAAATGCCGGATACGAAGAATCGCTTGTGAACCATGGCCGTTTTTTACGCTCAACCGTTGCCGATACTCTCAGGGCTGCTACTCACGGATCCTAAGTGTCAAGTTTCATGTCCCATGTTTCACGAGGTGAGTTTCATGTTTCTGGTTCCAGGTTTCAGGTTATGCAGAGTCAGAACGTCTCAGGCCTGAAACTTGAGCTATGAAACAGTCAACGTGAACCCGTTTCCGCGATGCTTCACGACCGACTCCGGCCAGGCAGCTTCGTGATGAATCGACAGGAAATAAATCAGACCGGCTCCTAGGGAATGAGATCCGAGGAGTCTGTTTTTTGAGCGACCGGTCCTGGGCCGCTAAAGATGTGGCCCGCGACACGGACCACGTCTGGTGCGAGCCTCAGGCCAAGATATTCGGCGGTATTCAGGTTCAACGCCAACTGAGGACGTTCGGGGTCGTGAAGAGCGCCGGCTGGTTTTGCGGGATGAGTGAGCTGTGTGCGTACCATCCGGGCTGCCTGTTGTCCCACGGCCCAAGGATCCACCACAAGCGCGCCAAGCGCTCCCTGCTGAACCAGCGTCGAGGAGAACGTAAAGATCGCGATTTTTGCGTCGATGGTCGATTCCAAGAGGAATGGGATTGATGATTCCGAAATGACCGTTTGATCTTGCAGCAGCCACAAGGCGTCGATCTTTGGGAGGAGTATCCGAATGGCAGGCGCCAAGTCCTCCTGAGTGCGGACAGCCATCTGCACGAGCTCAAATCCATCTTGTTTGGCAAGACGATGCGCATTTCGAACGAAGTCGCCGCTCTGCGCCTCATCGTAGAGGACACCGATGCGTCGTCGATCCGGCAAGACAGAGCGAATGGCCGAGAGCTGGGCTTCGGGTGAGATCCTGACGGCAATTCCGGTCATATTGGAAGTGGGTAGTCCGTGGCTTTCAGGATTCAGGACCATACAAAAGATGACCGGCGTATCGAAAATCTCCAATTTTGCGGCCATGGCCGCCTTGAGGCCGACTGCAAACACCAGGGTGGGTGGCGAGGCTCGCAAGGCTCTGCCGATTTCTCGTCCTTGTGCGAGTTGACCGCCGATATTGTATTCACGGACCTGCATGGTTGAAGGGAGACCGGCCCGAAAACCAAGGACCGCTTGCTCATAATAGGAAAGATCGGATGATTTGAGAATGGCGATCTCTCCGGCGCCGACGATCGGGATTGGGCCGGTAAGCCAGGCAACAGCGAAGAGCCACCAGAGTCGCACGATGAAAGTTGGTTGCCGACGTGAAGGTGTCGAGCTCATCGCGGATTTTCTCCTACGTGTCATATCTTCTCAAGTCCAAGGGGAACTTACAAGAGGCGTACTTACCTTGGAGTAGGCCGAATGGATCTGATTATAAAGATGAAATATTAAGCAAGTTTTAGACCGTAGAGTCTATTGGAAGGATGATGAGCTTGTCCCATTTCTGGTCAGACGGTCGGCTGCCCGCCGTCTCAGTATTCCGAGAGCGTGTTTCCTCGCTTGCACCTCCTGCTGATGAGTCGGTGACAACCGATCACAGTTTAAGTGTGAGCCATCCCAGTACCCTGGTGCCTAGCAGATCTCCCAAGGGATGTTCGCGATGCTGATCGTTCAGCGCGTTGAATACGGAAATCGCAACCTCGGCTTCGCGCCGATAGCCTGTGGATGTCTGTTCCTGCCAGATCCGATACGCTCCCCGCAGATTGAGCAGATGGTAGCTGCTGATCCTGGTGTCGGGTGGTATCACGCCAAAGCTTCCAAATTCCGAGAATATGGGGGCAATGGGATAGGTGGCTGCGCCTACATAGTGATAGGCAATCTCGCCGCTCAGCCCGTTCTCCCACCGACCCCGAATGCCCGCATTATATTTGAACCGAGGACCGCCTCGCCGAGCGGTTCCCGTGAGGGTCTGGCCGATTTCCTGATAGGAAAAGTTGCCGAACCCACTCAACCACTTCGTGACAAGGAATTCACCTCCGATCTCTCCACCATAAATATCGGCGGTCCCGCCTTGGATCGGCATTGGGGCTGTGGAAACGATGAGATCAGAGATGTGGTTAAAAAAGACAGCACTGCGAATTCTGAGCCGGTGTTGGAGATACCAGCCTTGATACTCCAGCTCATAGGAGATGATCTGCTCAGGTTTGAGGGCGCCACTCCCATTTACCGTGATCAGCGGTGGGGATGGGATGGGGGGAGGAAGGGTAATGATGGCGAGATTGTCCCCATACGTCTCAAAAAACGTCGGTGGACGGTATCCCACTGCCACGGTTCCTCGGAAGGTGTGGTCAGGGACTGGTGTAAAAACGAGCGAACCGCGCGGACTGATTGTCGGATTTATAAAGCTGTTCAGCTCATAGCGTGCGCCGCCCACTAGCTGAATCAATGGAGTCGGCTTCCATTCCCCCTGGAGATACAGCCCCAGTCGATCTTCGGTGCGATAGCGATCCTGGAAGTTATGGGATGTGGTGTTATGCCGATAGTTGATTCCAACGGCGAAGCGCGTGGTGGTTCCAAGATCTATCGTTCGTTGCGCCTCGATATTGTAGGTATGGCTTCGCAGTCGTACGTCTGAAGTGCCGTTCCGATTGGTGATGTGAAGGAATGGGGACAGCAGTGCATTGGGAGTCACAGGCCCGCTGACATCGAGGCCATTCCAGAACGCCCGAAGAAAGAAATTCGGTCGATCGTAGACCGCATGGGCGTAACTCAGAGCCGGTACTCCAGTGTTCACAACGGCATCCGTCACGATGCCATCGAACGCCCCTGGCTTAATCAGCCCACCGGAGAACGAGAGTTTACCGCCGTCTGCCAGGAGGTATTCGGTCTGAACATTGAACTTATTATCCTGATAGGCGAAGGCGTCACGATTTTTCCACTGCTGGGTCTGATCGTGCCCATAGGAGAGTCGGTAATTGAATTGCTTGTAGCTGTTTGCGTAGATGGCAGCGCTATTGAGGGTGCCGTAGGATCCTCCACCGGCTTGGAGAGTCGTGCCCCTCATGTCCTCCGGTGATTTCGTGATGATGTTGATGATGCCATCAAACGCGTTGAAACCATAGAGGACAGATGCCGGTCCCTTCTGTACCTCAATGCGCTTGATCTCCGGCAAGGTTATTGGCATGGCCTTCCAGTACATAGACCCTTGCACGTCGACATAGATCGATCGTCCATCCACCATGACGAGTAGTTCATTGGCATCCAGTTGATTGTTCCCACGCACGCTCACATTAAAATCCCCGCCGGTGACCTGCATGACCTCCAGTCCAGGGATCCGCCGCAGCACGGTCGGGAGATCCGTGGCGCCGGACATTCGAATCTCCTCGTCAGTGATCACATAGACGTTCGAGGGGGCTTGCGAAATCGGCTGCTCGTATCGGCTGGCGATGCTGACGGTCTCCTCCTTCAAGTAGAGCGCTTCCGCCCTGAGCTGCTGTTCTGTCGACGAAGATGCTCTGGGGAGAAGAAGTGATGAGTCAGCCCAACTCCAGAACGGAAGTGACAACCACCAAGCAACAACGATGAGGCTTTGTCCAATGAGCCGAATCAAGCAAACAGGTGTGTCAATGCGGATTCTCTGATGGGCCGGTACACGAAGCATGTCACGTGAGTTGATACACGAGCACGGTCGAGATATGAGTCGGTCGAATGTACGTTAGGCCGGAGCGTGGATCAACACTTCTTAGCTGGAAGTATTTGTTAATACTAACAATTAGAAATCAAAATAGAAGATTGCCGGGGGAGCGTCTCTCGTGAAGCGTCGTGCTCGATGGTTTCACGTGTACTATTTCATGCTTCAAGTTTCAGGTCTGAGACGTTCTGATTCTGTATAAACATGAAACATGGAACCAGAAACATGAAACTTACTCCGTGAAACATTGAGCATGAAACCTGAAACTCCTCAACCCAGGAACGAGTTACGCCTCACGAATTATGCATCACGAAGGGCAGTGTTCAGAGGCAGGTGATGCTCAGATGGCGGTGAGCAGGTCTTCATCCATCGTCGCCAAGGCTGTGCGCAGCGCGTTGACGAGCAGACGATACCGCTCTTCTGCCCAGGTGTTGAAGGCTTCCGCATCGGAAAACACGAGATCCCAGGCCTTGGCGGCGTCGAACAGGACCAGCTGTTTGGGCTTTGCGTGTCCCTGGAACAGAACGACCAAGACGGCCGAGTTGCCGGTCAAACTGATATCGGTGAAGAGGTGTATCGTAGCGGCGGGGGAAAGCGTGACATCACGCGAAGCCGCTTCTACGATCGGTTGGTAGAGGCGTTGCAGGAATTGTTTTGTCAGTTCATGAGGAGTCACCGGCGCCAAGAGATGGGGGTTCGGTTTTTCTCCGAAGAGGTTTTCCGTGAGGTAGGTGGCCGCTTCCCAGGTCGGCATGGCACCTGAGCTCACAAGGGCTTCGCAGAGGTAGGCGAGCCAGTTTCGACTACGGGGGCGTTTACGAACGGCCGTCAATTTTCTTGCCATCATCGACCATCCTTCGAGACATGACATCGGGGAGTCAAGACGATAACCAGGGGACCTGGTGAGTAAAAAAGTATATCGGCAGTGCCACAGGTGGTCAACGAATTGCAGGGAATTGCGCAACGCGGTCGGTTGTGAAGCGTATCTCGTTCTTGAATTCAGACGTTTCAGATTTCATATTTCACGTTTGATGTCTCAAGTTTGCGGGTAACCTGAAACATGAAACCTCAAACGTGCAACAACGGGCCACGAAGGGGGTGGATGGTTCAGCCTGCTGTTAGGTCTCGGTGCGAGGTGTCGTGTCGGTGCGATCAGCGTACTGATCATGGATGCGGGTGAGCTCATCCGTCGATGCGATAAAGGTGTCGAGGAGTTCCGGGTCGAAGTGCGCGCTCCGGTGTTTGCGCATGAGATCGATCGCATGCCCTAGTTCAAATGCCGGCTTATAGACCCGCTGGGTTGTGAGTGCGTCAAAGGCGTCGGCGATGGCGGCAATACGGCCCTCGATTGGAATGGTCTCGCCCTTCAAGCCTCGAGGATATCCTGTTCCGTCGAAACGCTCATGGTGGGTATAGGCAATGACCGCCGCGACTTTGAGCAGTTCGGCATCCGACCCGCTCAGAATCCGATACCCGATTTCCGCATGTTGTGCGATGACCCCGAATTCTTCCTCGGTGAACTTGCCGGGTTTCAAGAGGACGTGATCCGGTGTGCCGATTTTTCCGATGTCGTGCATGGGACTGGCGGTACGGATCAAATCGCATCGTTCCGGTGAGAGGCCGGCTTTGCGGGCCAGCAGTTCACAATAGTGGCTCATGCGTTGGACATGCTGGGCCGTTGCGTTGTCGCGAAATTCAGCGGCAATGGCCAGCCGCTGGATCGTTTCCTCTCGTGACAAGCGCAGCTCTTTTTCCGTGCGTTCGAGCCACTCCAACGCCTGCTGGAGCGCAAGCGTTCTGGTCCTGACGATATCCTCGAGGTTTTCCCGATGATGACGGTTTTCCAATTCGAGCCGGCGTCGCCGCAGCGCGTTGGCGACGTCGATCAACACTTCGTTGGATTCAAACGGCTTGACGATGTATCCAAAGGCACCCACGTCGAGCGCGGCGTTGGCCAGAACAGAACTGTCGAGGCCGGTCACCATGATGGCTGCCGTATGGGGATGTGCCGTGAGCGCATGCCGGACGAGGTCCATACCGGATTCGCCGGGCATATTGACATCGCACAACATCAAGGCGTAGGGCTGGGCGGCCAGCTTCTGTCTGGCCTCTCGGGCATCAGCCGCCCCTTCGACTGTGTAGCCATGGGACTGCAGGAGATACGCGAGCAGACGGCGGATCGGTTCCTCATCGTCGACCACAAGAATGAGCCGATTATCGAGGAGCGTCTGGTGTGTTGTCTGGTCCAGGAGAACTGTCATGGATCGGGTCTTGCTGGTTTCGTAGCGGTTGAGGCTCGCCGTGTTAATTCCCTATCGGTGTATTTGCTGCCGACTTGAATCATCGACAGAGGGATAGCAGGGGGAGTGCACATTGTGTGCCGAACGCCTGAGACTTGTCGCGAACCAGACTCCTCCGCTCAGTCTGTTGTGATGATCATGCACTTGAAGAATCAACCCATCTGGATTGGAGTTTAGGGTGATTGAGACTTCAGTATCGTACTCAGTCTGTAGAATGCTTCTGCTTCTACGTCAAGCGATTGTACAGAATTCGCCAATGTTATCGGGTGGTTTTGAACAAATAGCCTGGATTGTTCAGTCGAACCGCCGTCCCCAGGGCGATCGAGTCCTTTATTGCGGTAGGGGAGAATGAAGATGGTTTGCGCTTTCGTAAGGCCTTCACTATAATCCGGTCCCTATCTTGAGGAAGGGACAAGGCATGAGTGGAATTTCAGGGATGGTACGGTTCGATGGGCGTCGGCGGGATCAGATCCGCCCCGTCAAAGTGACGCGGAATTTTACCAAGCATGCGGAAGGATCAGTGCTGATTGAAATGGGAGATACCAAGGTGATCTGTACCGCCTCGGTAGAAGAGAAAGTGCCCCCGTTTCTCAAGGGAAAAGGCAGCGGCTGGGTGACTGCGGAATATGCGATGTTGCCGCGCGCGACGCATGAGCGATCGCCTCGCGAGGCCGTGAAGGGGAAGCAAGGCGGGAGAACGCTTGAAATTCAACGGTTGGTCGGACGTGCTCTGCGGTCCGTCACCGATTTATCGCAACTGGGTGAACGGTCTATTTGGATCGACTGTGATGTGATCCAAGCCGATGGCGGAACCAGGACGGCCTCAATTACCGGCGCGTTCCTTGCGCTGGCCGATGCCTGCACGGTCTTGAAGAAGAAGGAACTCATCAAGAAGTTGCCGTTGACGGATTACTTGGCCGCCATTAGTGTCGGGAAAGTCGGGGGAGAGGTCATGGTGGATCTCGCCTACAGCGAGGACTCCATGGCGGAAGTGGATATGAACGTGGTGATGACCGGTCGTGGTCGGTATGTCGAAGTGCAGGGTACCGCGGAGCGGACGCCGTTTGCGAAACAGGATATGGATGAATTTCTGGCGTTGAGTTGGCAAGCCATTCAGCGGCTCACGACCATTCAGCAAGAGTTGATCGGTGCCCTTGACTAAGGAATCACTCAAAGAGCTTGTTCTCGCTACCCGGAATCCTGACAAAGGACGAGAGCTTGCGGCGTTGCTCGGAGGGTTGGGAATTCACATCCGCACCTTGGCGGAGTTTTCTGCTGTCCCGGAAGTGGAAGAGGATGGGGAGACTTGCGAAGCCAACGCCATCAAGAAAGCCAGGGAAGTCGCTCGTTCGACCGGTCTTCCCTCGGTGGCCGATGACACAGGTCTGGAGGTCGATGCACTCGGAGGCCGACCCGGTGTGTTTGCCGCTCGCTATGCGGGAGAACATGCGACCTACGAGGATAACTGTCGCAAGCTGTTAAGCGAGCTTGAGGGGGTCCCGAAGGGGGCACGGCACGCACGGTTTCTGACGGTGGCCGCGATTGCCTTTCCCGGTGGCGATATCCACGTCACTCAAGGGAGTCTCGAAGGTGCCATTGCGGAACACCCCATCGGAGATCGAGGGTTTGGGTACGATCCGGTATTTCTGGTTCCGGAGTATGGAAAATCGCTTGCCCAGTTGACGATTGAGGAGAAGAATTGTATTAGTCATCGAGCCAAAGCGTTTGCCCAGATGCGAGCTTGGTTGGAACGGCAGCTTTGAGGCGCCGGTTACAGTGAGCATGGGTGACGGAGTCGACGCAGTCAGGTAAACGGGAGAAAGCTGGAGCTTAACGAAAATTAATCCGTCGGGGCGTAGCGCAGCCCGGTAGCGCGCCTGCTTTGGGAGCAGGATGTCGGAGGTTCAAATCCTCTCGCCCCGACCAACCAGCCTTCTCTTGGAAAAATTGTTTCTTTGGTATGGGTAGCTTCTCTGTTCTTTCCTCCATTCTTCGTCCATACACCATCTCGTTTTGATGGTTCCCCTTCAACCACTGGGCAACTCACTCGAAGTACGTGAGAGGACAGGCACGACCGTCTCTCAACTCTGCTCAGGACGGTAAGCCTGTCGAATCGTCTCGTGTGGGGTTGTTGCAGGTTCGTTCCTTGACGTCTCCGGCTTCGCTTCAAGTCGAGCCTGTGCGGGCTCTACGGTCTCTGGGGTTCTGAGTTCTTTAGCAAGCTGATCGATGGGCGACGACTCGTCACGCACAATGTGGTGAGGCGTACCGTTCAAAGCCAAGGGTGTGTTTCACGACTCATGACGGAGATTGTCGCTGTTATTGAAGGACGTACAACACTACGGCAATCAGGAACATCGCCAGTATCAGGCTCGTGATGTAGATTGTTGCCCACAGTGCCAGGATCGTGAGCTCACTCCTCATGTGTTTCCCTCCTTTCCGATGACGGAATCCTGTTCTTTGTTATTCCGTTTCCGCTCTTGTCAGACGAAGCCAACGCATATATCCTCGAAAACACTTCACTCTTCCGCTGTTCACCGATCCGCAGAGCTCTCTTACTTAAAGTTCACACTTGGGAATAGTACGGTACCTTGAGACTATTGGGAGAGCATGACTTGTGCCAAGATGTATGGCTGGGAGAAGGCCAGCTATTGTAATGAGTTAAAGATAGGGGGACGACATGGAGACCATGCGATTCTGGATCGGAAACGATTCTGTCATGGATCTGAATCGATACAGGTGTGAAGAGATGTGAGTGGAAATTGATGAGCTATGCACATTGCGAGTCGAGGCCTCGTTTCGTGAACACAGCTTGCGGTGGAGTTTCACGGCCGTCGTGCTATGGAACTTCACGGTGGAGCATATTGTCGAAAGCCTGCGATCCGCCTCAACCAGGGATGACGGAGAGGCTCTTAAGAGCAGAACACACAGCCCGCTATTCTGCAGATGTAGAAGTGGGTGGTTTTGCCGGAATCTGTTTCTGCCTGAGCAGTTTGGTCAAGTACGTGCGCTGGAGTCCCAACTCTGTTGCCGCTTTGGTTTGGTTCCAGCCGTTCCTCCGTAGGGCAGTCTCAATGAGCTTTTGGCTATAGGCGTCCATACTCTGGTGGTAGGAGACAAACACCATGTCGGAAGAGAGGTCCTGATTGGTCGAGGACGAATCGTCCGTCGGGAGCGGTACGGTCATCAACGAGAGATGCTCCGGGCCGATGGTGTCACCAGGACAGAGGACGAGGGCACGGGTGAGGACGTTCTCGAGTTCACGTACGTTTCCAGGCCAGGAGTAGGCGTGCAACCGTTGCAAAGCCGAATCGCTGAGCGTACAGCGACGATTGAGTCCATGTTTTCCAGGTTGAGTCAGGAAATGCTCGGCAAGCGCCGGCAGATCATCCAGGCGATCGCGCAGCGGGGGGAGGTTGATGGTAATGACCGCAAGGCGGAAATACAAATCCTCACGGAACGTACCTTGGCGAATCGCCTGCTGGAGATTCTTGTTCGTTGCTGCGATGAACCTCACGTCGGCCCGCACTTCCTGAGTACCGCCCACTCGATAGAATGTTCGGTCGTTCAGCACTCGCAGGAGATGGCTTTGCATGGTCAGTGGCATATCGCCGATTTCGTCGAGAAACACGGTGCCGCCCTCGGCGATTTCAATTTTTCCCGGTTCTCGTTTGATGGCTCCGGTGAAGGCGCCCTTTTCGTGGCCGAATAGCTCGTTCTCCAGGAGGTTCTCGGGGAAGGCTGCACAATTCACTGCCACAAAGGGTCTGCTGGATCGAGGGCTCCATCGATGGATGGCCCGTGCGACGACTTCTTTTCCGGTGCCCGTTTCACCCAGCAAGAGAACGGTGACGGGTGAAGAGGCCGCTTGTTTGGCGACAGCGAGCTGTGCCGCCATATGCTTATTGTTGGTGAGTGCCGGCTGAAATTGATTTTCGACCTCCTTGCGGAGGGTGGCGACCTGACGGTGCAGTGTCACGGTGTCGAGTGCTTTGTTGATGACCACGGTCAAATGGTCCGAGGTGAATGGCTTGGGGACGAAATCAAAGGCTCCCAGCTGCATAGCTTGCACTGCGCGTTCGATCGTTCCGTATGCGGTCAGCATCACAATGAGGGGCGTCGTATAGGTTCCTGAGGTTGGATGGGGTTTCTCATCCGGGGGCTCGGTGTGTGCGGATGTTTGGCTGACGTGTTTCAAGACGTCAAGTCCCGAGAGTAACGGAAGCTCTAAATCCAATAAGACAAGGTCGGGTTGTTCCTCTTGGATCAATCGGAGCGCCTCCTGCCCATTTGTGGCTGTCACCGGTTCGTGGCCCATCCATGTGACGCGATTTTCCAAGCCGAGGAGGATATCGCGATCGTCATCGACAATGAGGATTTTCGCACGCATCGGTGGAGGCTCCTTTCTAGAAAGACATGTGCCCGTGCTGAGTATAATCAGCTGACACGGGTTCGTTCGGGTTCGGTTGAGGCTGATCCGGGGACTTACGCGTTGGGAGTGCAAAGTAGAAGTGAGACCCTGCTCCAGGCTGACTCTCGACCCAGATCCGGCCATGATGCATCGTTACGTATGTCTTAGTGATCCAGAGACCAAGTTGGGCACCTTGGGATGAGGGCATCGCTGACGGCACCTTGGAGAACTCTTCAAAGATGTTCGCGAGGTGAGTCTCATCGATCCCACAACCGGTATCGGCCACACACATCTGGACGACATCTGGTGATGAGACACAGGACTCAACCCATACCCGACCGCCTGGCTGGGTGAACTTGATGGCGTTGCCGATCAGATTGACGAAGATTTGCTCCAATTTATCGCGATCCCCCAGAACCAGCGGCAGGGATTCACTGGGGACAACTACCAGCGAGACCTGCTTCTCCGACGCCACCGTCTGTAAGCTGTCCACGGCGATCGTGGCGATCTGGTGGAGACAGACTGGTTCCAAGCGTAAATCGACTCGCTTGGTATCCAGACGTGACCAGTCCAGCAACTGAGCGATGATTCTGCTGAGTCGTGCGACGTTGTGCTGGACCCTCGTCAGATAGGTCTGCTGGAGATCAGTCAACGGACCGGTAACCCCGTCCAGCATGTTTTCCGCAAAGCTTCGGATCGCGGTCATGGGTGTCCGTAGCTCATGGGAGACGACGGAGAGAAATTTCGATCGACGCCGGTCATGTTCCTGAAGTTGAGCATTGGCCTGAGAGAGTTCCTCGGTACGTTGTTCAATGCGCTCTTCGAGATGCTGAGTCAGCTCAGCGAGATCAGCGTAGGCCGTGGCATTGTCGATGGCTGCCGCGACATGACCAGCAATGGTCACAAGTGTATGTAAGTCTTCATCCGTGCAGCGATGGGTTCCACGATCACCCGCCAGATATCCCAGGATCTTTCCATGGCTCTGCAGCGGGGCACCGACGAATGACTGGATCCCAGATCGACGCACCAATTCCAATAACGGGGGGTAGAATCGATGGGTGGCGGTTTCAACGTCATGGACCAAGACCGCTTTCCCATGGAGAAGCAGTTCGGCTGTAATTCCTCCATTGTCGATAATAGGCACGTGAAGACGTTGAACACCTTCCACAATTTCATGCGAAACCCCGACAATTCTGGCAATGGAGGCGTGGGTCTGTTCCTGTGTCTGAAGCACTACCATCATTCGAGTGAAGCCAAGGTTCTCAACAATCAAATGAAGCACGGTGTCGAGCAGGTTATTCCTGTCGAAGAGGGTCGTGTTGGCGATGGTGGTACTGGCCTGATGAATGGTGGTCAATTGCCTAATCTGTTGGCGTATCGTGTCGAGGTTTTTGCCGATTGCTTGATTACGGTCACGTAAGGACTGCGTCATCACATTAAACGCATGGGTGAGTTGTCCGACTTCATCATTCTGTGAGGAGACAGGGAGGCCTGTGGTGTCCTCACCCTCTGCAAGTTTACGGGTGGCGGCGGCCAGACTGCGTAGCGGGGTCGTAATGCGAGAGGTCAGCAAGTAGATGATAAGGATGCCGGTTGCGATGATGAAGGCGGTCAAGATGAGCACATTGCGCACAATGAGGGATAAGGCCGCCTTGGCTTGGGCATCAGTGATCCCGATACGGACGATGCCCACCACCTGGGACTGCGTGGACGGTGATGGAACCTTCCGGTTGTCCTCAAGCTCGATCGATGGCGAGGAGAGCGGAGTGTTATCTCGCAAGATCGGCATGGCGAAATCATAGAGTGTTTCCTTCCGGATCAGGAAGGGGACGAGCCAGTCCGAGGCTGTCTGTTGAGGAATCAATGTGTGGTCTGATGACCAGACGAGCCGTGTGATCAACGGCGTCGTCAGTGGAATATGAGTCAATGAGTCGGACAGTTGATCGTCGGGATAGATCGGCGAGGGAGGCGCGAGCGATGGGGTACGACCGATATCCTGCATACGTTTGCTTTGTCTGCTGAGGAGACGGCCGTCTGATCCCGTGATGATGACGTAGACCACATGGTCAATGGTCATGAGACTTTGCAGGAATTGATCCAGCGTGGTGCGGTCTTCCAAGATGATTCCCGCCACGCGAAAATGATCGTTGCGGACGGTATTCGTGAGGAGGATGGTCCCCATTTCATCCAAGTTTGCGGTCATGGCCTCATGTCTGGTTTCAAGAAAGTACCAGCTTAAGGTCGAGCAGGTCACGATCAGAATGAGACTGAACAGCAAGACGAACTTCAGACGGAGCCCCGACGTGCGGCGCGGCCGCGGTGGGGAAGCGTCGTGCTGGTTTTGGTGAGCGGGGTACATGATGGATCACTCAATAGGCTTCGTCGATCAGATGCTCGACTTCCTTCGGGATCGTAATACCCAGGTAGCGGGCCGTCTTCTGATTGACGCTGATATGGATGCGTTGAACCGATACCGGTTTGAGCGTCATCATGGGTTCGCCGTTTAGAACACGTTTTGCCAAGCGACCCGTCTCCCGGCCGACTTCCCCGTAGTCGACCGATAGACTGAGCAGTGCACCCAAACGCGTGAATTCGGTCGAGAAGGCAATTACGGGAACTTGTTTCGCCACTGCGGATTCCAGGATAAAGCGGATCGACTCATCCGTCAGCACCGTTGGGTCGGGAACGAGCCATAGCGCTTCGGACTCGGACAGGAGGGCGCGTAGTTGCTGGGGAATGTCCTTTTCACTCGTGACGGGAAAGCCGCGCACCAGAAAGTCTTGGACAGGCGCCCGTATCTCAGCCTCTTTCAGTTTTGAAGAACTTTTCTCTGGGTCATAGAGCATGCCGATGCGATGGAGGCTCGGTAAGAACGAGCGCATGACCTTAAATTGGCGGTCTGATGGAATTTCCAGCAGCACACCCGTCATATTGCCGGCAGTGAGATGATGCTTGAACGGGTCGAGAATCATCATGTAGAGAATTGGAATATGATCGATTTCAAGTTTGGCCGCCAGAGCTGCCTTCAACCCAACGGCCACGACTAAGGATGACTCCGACGTACGGATTCGCTTTGCCAGCTGCTTGCCTCGCTCTAGGTCGCCTAGCAGATCGTACTCGGCAAAGATGGCGGATCCCGGTGATGTGGCTTTGAATCCGTCGATCGCGTCGTTATAGGCCTTGAGATCTGACGACTTCAGAATGGTGATCTCAAGACCGGCAGCCTCAAGATGTGTCGGAAGTATCCAGAGTAGAGATGCGAACACGAACGCCATCCGCAATCCGAATTGGACAGGGACGGTGAGTGGTGTTCGGTGTAGGCCAGCCGTACGCGTCATGGTGGCGTGAGCACGGTGAATCTCAGCACGTACGGTAGACAACGGATCGGGTGATGACGATGAATCATGGGAACTCATCACCTCGTGTCCACTGCTTAGCAAATCGCATTGTGCTGCAGTCTGTCAGACGGCTTATTCTCAAGTAGGGAGCAAGCATTATGCCGTCGGCTCATGGGAAATGACTGGGACGGAAGCACCCATATTCATGCAGGTTCGTAAAGGGGTGTCTGGATTATGATCCCAGGTAAGCCACTAGGCGGTGTATCATAATCGATTCATGCTGAATCCAAAAGGATTCAATTGGCGAAATCTACTCGATCTGTGGCCAAGGTTTTTTATCGTACCTTTGTTTGAATGGAGCTGAGATCCCAATCGGCTACGCCGTTGAGGCCGACTTGTCTCAAGAGTGCGGCACGGAGTCGCCGAAGTGAAGGGTCTGTTGGGCTTTTCTCGATCAGTGCACACACACAGCCCATGGCGTCGTACCAGAGTCCGATTGTGGCATTCGTACGAACGCTATCCTGGTCACAGGTCATCTTGGGTGAGATGGTGACGATACATTCGCTGAATTCACATCGTTCGATCATCCCCCCTGCGACGATATCCGAGGCATGAGATGCGGAATCCGGGCTGGCCGACACAAACCAGCGGTATTGAACATTCGGCTCCAATGTCAAGCCTAAGGTCTTCAGGTCGATGGTGTGCACGCCGGCTGCCGGTGGCGTTGAAAGCGGGCCTTCATAGATCGGGCGGACCTTTCGATCATCCGTGATGGTGAATTTCAACGGATAGGAAGTCGGTTTTGACAGAAACCAATTCAGCGTCGGGGTTTGTTTCACCGTCAGACCGATATGGTCCGGTACCAGCGCCACGATTTCCGCGTCAGCCGAATCTTTCCCACGCAATGCGCCACCCACTCGTGCACGGGGAAGCACATTCTTTGGTGGGGCATAGGTCGGCAGCTGCAGGTCATCGTGTTGCCCTGTGAGTGGCGTCGATGGGAGGTCTGCCGCAGGCGTTCCTGTGGCAGAGCTGACGAGGCTCAGGGCCAGGGCAATTCCAACGAGCGTAGAGGAATGGCGGAGGTGCATGATGGCTCCTTTCCAGCTTTAAGCGGTTGCTCGCGCGCTTCAAGTTGTTGTGCGCGCCGTCCGACTAGAGCCAGTTATTCATCAATAAGAACGGTGACCAGTACGCTGGATGGCCATAGATCCGGTCGTTCAGAAGTTTCTGTTGGGCACGTTGGAGCGCGACGGCTTTGGAAACCGAGGGATCGCGCAGCTGACGATAAAATTCCGAGATCAAGCTGGCCGAGGCCTCATCGTTGATGAACCACAGGGTAGCGAGTGCGCTGCGAGCACCGGCCTTCAGCGCCACACCGGCCAACCCGAGCGCCGCACGGTCATCGCCGACACCGGTTTGGCAGGCACTCAAGGTCAACAGTTCGAGCGGCTCTTGCCTGAACCGAAAGAGGCCGATCAGTTGATCGAGCGTCTGCATCGTCAGTTTCCCGTCGAAGGTCAAGAGATAGGAATCGTTCACGTCGGTCGAGAACTTGCCGTGGGTCGCAATATGGAGACCTCCATACCGGCCTTCACGCAATTCCCGTTCCAGCCTGGACGTTTGAAAGGCATTGTTCAGGAGTTGGTCACTTTTGTAGAGCTGTTGAATGGATTCCACCTCGTTTGCCACGTAGGGCAGGGCAGGGAAGCCTTGCACCGCGGTCGTAAGGCCGGCGGTGAGGAAGCGGAGTTTCTCGCGATTGAGTGGACGTGGATCGGTCAATGTCAGACCTGGCGTCATGGCGAGCGCGAACTTGCTGACCAGAAACGAGGTGCCGTCGTGAAGCGCGGCCAACGGAATCGTCCGCAGCGCGCTGTCCGGCACAATGACCAGCGTCGAGATGTTCTGATGGGACAGATCTGTTTCAAGAGGTCGGATCAGCCAGTCGTAGAGCTGCTGGGCATGCGGGAGGTATTCACGGGTCGTGCGCTTTTCCACTAGCCGTCGAAAAGCCCGAATTTCTTGAGTCAATTGGTCTGCGGCTACCGGGACTGAGATGCGTTTCAAGCCGGAGGGGAGGCTCATCAGCAATTCCAGCCGGGAATTGAACATGATGGGATAGACGACGGCCGTATCCGCTGATAAGCGATCGAAGGTCGTCAATCTCGACCGAACGGCATCGACACACTCATCCTTAAAATAGTCTCGCAGCTCAGCGGTCTTGTACGCTTCGATGGCATCGCGGGCGGCGCGCAGATCACCATCGATGGCGTGGATCTCGTCGGTCAGCGAGGCGCGCTGCAACAACAAGTCGGCTAGTTCAAAAAACAGGGGTTTCACCGTATCCTGCTCACCAACGACACCATCCGAAGAAGCCTGTGTCAGTTCGGCGCGAATCGGTTGGACGGTCAGCGTCGCTTGCCGGTAGGAGGCGATGGCCTGGTCAAGTTGTCCGACTGCAGCCAACTGACGTCCGAGCTGCCATTGCCAGCGATAGAGTGATTCCGGCGCATCCACCGATTGTGCGGCGAACAGCGCTCGCCTGGTGAGTTGTAACGCTTCATCCATGCGGAATGATGTTTCATAGAGATGCCCGAGGTACCCCAATGCATAGGAGAGGGTCCGTTTGTCGCCTAGGCGTTCCGCGATCGTGGTGGCTTCTTGGAGTACGCCGGCAGTGCGCAGCAAGAGCGCATCATGTTCTTGAGGCAGGTGAGACAGCAGGCGCTGGTAGGTCACCGCGATTCCGATGAGTCCGAGCGCTGTTTGTCTCGACGGAGGCGATACCGCTTGTAATTGCTCCAGTGCGGCATCAAGGGTGAGGCGGCTGTTGGTCGCCTGCTTGAGTCGTAACCACGCGCGTGCGGCGTTCGTACGGGCCGTTGCCGCGAGAAGGGAAAGCCCTGCGCGTTCTGCGTGGGTCACGCTTTCCTGAAAGGCATCAAGGGCCTTCTCATCTTGTTGTTGGAGGACAAAGAGGATGCCTAGATCGTTGAGCGTAGTTGCAAGGAGCGGCGAAGAATTCTGTTTGTGTGCGAGGGTTGACGCCTGCTGGAGAAACTCCGATGCCTGCGGCAGTTGTCGCATCGTCAAGTAGGCCCGTCCCAAGTGCCACAGGATCGGGGCTTCCACAAGAGGATCATCGCTCTTTTGTGCCAGCCCCAAGGCAAGTTCCAGAGACTGGAGCGCCTGCTTGGATTGTCCCAATCCCAAGGAGGCCTGAGATGAGAGAACCAGGGCCTCGACCTGTGCCGGGGTATTTCCGGAACTTTTGTAGAGTTCCGCTGCCTGTTTCCAGTGAGACAAGGCGGAACTAAAGGCGCCTCGTTCAAAGGCCAATCCGCCTTCTTTCATCGATGAGCCGGCAGGGGAGGACAGGTCATGGGATTCCGATGGTGTCGCGATGAACAGCAGAGCAGCGATCAGCAGAAGACGGCAGATTCCGCGAAGAACAAAATGAGTAACTGGTCGATTGGGTACCGACATCGAATGCGTTTCCATTAAAAGGCCTGAACCACAGCTTGAAGATGAATCCCATAGTCTTGGAGATTGCCGGACGGATGGGCCACGTGATTGAGCGGCACACCCCAATAGAGTTCAAACCTGGCGCGCTCTCGTGGCAGAACGCTCCAACGCAGACCTAACCCGACGCTCGCGAGTGTCTCAGGATTGGGGGTTTCACCTTTGGCCTGCCAGGACCGTCCAGCGTCCACGAATTGAGCGAATTGCAAGAGAGGTTCGCCGCTGGCATAGCGGAGCAGGGGAAATCGGGATTCGACGGAGAGGAGAAAACCGTTGTCTCGGATCAAGGTATTCTCACGATACCCGCGGACACTATACCGTCCTCCAAGAGGAATCTGTTCCAGCGGGAACAGGCGATCGTTGGCCAGTTGCAAGTTAAGCTGCCCCAACAGCTGCATGCCCCACCAGTCTTCGAAACGCCGGACACCCTGAACTTGCCCCAACCAGGAGAAGAAGCGTCCATCCGGTAAAGAGCCGGCATTGGTCGTGGCATTCAGGACATCCAATCCGACAGAAAAACGAGAGCGTACCGCAATGACAGAGGTCGCGGTGCGATGAACATACTCTTGAACGAAGCGCAACGCACTGACAGAACTGACTCCGGTATCGGACGAGCCGGGAATGAGAAGCGGGGTTTGACCTAAGGGATCGAGCGTCGAGGTGATTTTGTTGTACAGTCGTTCACCGGTGATGGCGATGGCGACTTCGTCGGAGAGGGTTCGATAGACCGGTTGCCGAAGTGTGAAACCGATGACTTCCGACTCAGAGTTTAAGTTCAGAAACCCAAATTGATCGCTTACAACCGCGAAGTCGTTTCGACGATAGGAGGCGGTGAAGGTCGTGTCATATCGATTGAGAGGGATCGTATAGGCCACATCTATGATCGGGTGTACCCCGCGTGAGCCGCCGTACGTGATGCTCAGAGGATCTCCATGACCGGTCACATTTTGATGGGCGACCGTCATCAACCCTCTCTCAGCTCCAACCACCGGCGTCTGATGATTGCTAAACTCCAACCACATCTTCCAGGGGCTGTGTTCTTTGACCTTGACGTTGAGGATGCTTTCTCCGCGCTGGTCGCCCGGGCGCAGTTCGGCATTAATCCGTTCAATCCGGGAGTCTTGTTGAAGGAATTGCAATCGAGTCTGGAGCGGTTCCATCTTCAGTGGAGGACCTGCCCCTAACAAGATACGGTCACTGACATAGCTCCGCCTGAACCAGTTCGTCCCTTCAACGTCGATTCGTGAGAGAGCGCCTTCAATGATCTGTAGCTGAATGACTCCGTCTTTCACGTCTTGATCCGGAATGACGGCACCGGACGTGATGTAGCCGTTGTTGACGTATAAGAGTGTGAGAGCCAGCCGCAACCGTTCCAAATCCTCAGTGGTCAAGGTGCGGTTTTCATATGGCTGAGTGATCGTATTAATCTCTGACTCCGAGAACGCGGTATTCCCGATGACCTGAATCTTGTTCACGAACACGCGTACTTGTCCGAGCTGTTGCTGCGCGCCGTCCTCGGATGGTACCGGAACCGGTGGGAGCGTGGGGCTTGGTTCTTGGACCGGTGCTTTGAATTCTCTCTTCAACGGTGCAGGAGGTTCTCCGGAGCGGAGTGTCGGATCGAAGATGGGCGGAGCCGTCTGCGGGACAGCCTGGCCAAACAGCGGCGACGATGTCGAAACGATTGCCATGAGCAGACCATAGGACAGGAAGATTGGGACGAGACACCGACGCCGGTCTTGACGCGCCGAACCAGCAGCGCCGACCGTCATGAGGGACAGCCTGTGGATCCAGTCGCAAAGGTCCGAACCAAAAATCCAGGCGGTGTCAGCTGTCGCAGCGAGAGGATGTTTGTGTTGTCCTTCTTCTCGGACATGGCCGACAATCTATTCAGGCTTTTGCTCCGCACCTTCAGGCTAGACGCCTGCTCCGTACTCTCTCCCGTCAAATGTTCCATTGACACTGGGCTGTTGAGCCATCCGTCTGGTTCGGTAGGGAGCGTGTCTCGTCCTGCAAGAAGAAAGGTGCTCTGCTCGCCACCGGCTAAGGCGACACAGCGGTTTTGCAACAGCACTTGCGGCGGGCTCATCTTCGACACAAGCTGACCGACTGAGCCACTCAAATTCGAGGTTGGCGATTGAATGGTGACGGTGCCACTCACACCACGTTGTGATGAGGCACTAATTAAGCTGGCTGAGTCAGCTAAGAACAGGGGAGTCACTAACGTAATATTCCCCCCCGCACCGCCTACTGCTTGCGAAGTAACATTGCTGCCTTCCAACATCACCACTTTTGGATCGATGAAGATATTTCCACCGCTGCCCTCGGCCCCCTTCACGGAGGTGCTGATCGTGCTGTCTACGAGACGGACACGGTCGATAGCTCGGATGTCAATGTCGCCGCCATTCGCCTGTGGTGATTGAGTAGTTGTGGTAATAGAGGAGTGATCAAGCAAGTCGAGCTGCTGGCCAGCGTTAATGGAGAGTTTCCCAGCGTCGCCAGAATTGCTACCCGTGCTGCTGGCAGATATAGCTCCGCCGTTGCTTACCACGATAGACTTTCCAGCAACCAACGAAATGTTGCCACCAACGCCTATGCCTTCTGTGTCAGCGAAGATTCCGCTCCCTTGTCCGTCAATTAATATAGATCCTCTAGGGCCTAGAGTTTGAATCGTAATATCTCCTCCCCGGCCGGAGGGGTTGATATTCTGGGGAAGACTACCCCGATTAGGAGCCCTGGTACTCCCACTTGAGAGTTGGGCACCGGTCCTTACTTGAAGCGTATCTGCAACGATCTTAAGATGTCCACCAGAACCGGACGCAAACGTAGCGCTGTTGATGATGGTTCCCTGAGTCACAACTATGTCTCTTGCGTTGAGACTAATGTCTCCAGCCAGAATATCATTAACAGAACTAGTGGTAATGAAACCACCTGCTATTTCTAGCTCACCTGAAAGCGTAATAGTAATGCCGTTGGGCTTGAACTGACTGTCGTTGTCAGCAGAAAGTAAGCCAGTATTCGTTATCCGGAGGTTCTTTGCAGTGATCTCAACTTGTCCTCCTCCACCACTCTTAGGGGAGGCTGAAGTGAAAAAATTTGCTCCGTCCAGAACAATATCTCCTGCAGGTGCTGATGCTATTACTTTGCCCGTAGTTCCGCTACTGTTGTTGAAAGTTTGAGAGGTGACTTGAGTGAATACGTTTTCAGTTATTTGAATGTTCCCTTGTGCGCTCGACAGCTCCACATTGCCGGAGTTTCCTGTCGAGTTGAGCCTGGAAATGGACGCAAGATTTACCAAGTTGGTAATTTCTATATTCCCAGTTGCATGTAAAATAATATTCCCAGCATTGCCAGACCCTTCGGTGTCACTTTTGATACTTGTAATCTGCGGACTCTCTGGGGAAGAACCGGGAATACCTAGAATTGTTATTCGGTTGGCATTGACATGCACGCCCCCATATGTAGTGCCCGGAGTGGTGTTGCCAGTTACTTTTGTCTCAATGGCAGAGCCGTCCTGGATGATCACATCCTGACTAGCAAGGATGTTTATGCCTCCTCCAAGCGATTCTGCTCCGTTTGTGAGGTTACCAGGTCCCGTGATCTTGGAAGAGATTGTGGAGTTACTAAGAACGAACTGTCCGCCTCGAATGAGCACCGTACCTCCACCTGCGCCACTGGTGTCGATAATCGATTGCTCTACCCTAATTGCGCCAAGCTCGCTAAAAGATTGACCGTTGATGTTTGGAGCCGGGTCCAACGTTCCTGCCAAAATTTCCCCTGGCGAAGCTACGCTGGCTATATAAACTTGCTTGCCCTGTGTTGAGGGAGGCGGAAGATTAGCGATGTTTCCAAGCGTGCCAGACTCAACTGTGACATTCCCCCCAACAACCGCAATTGATTTGCCAGGTTGAACTTCCAAGTTACTTCCCTGTAGAGAAATAGAAGCTGGATTAGGGTCGAGGAATCCAAATGCAGCAACGGGGGCACTGGTAAGCACACTTGGCATTGCAGGATTGGCGTGGAAGAGCCCTGCTCTTCCATCAATTGAGGTGAGCCGCACGTAATCTGCAGTCGTGAAGGTTGCCGATCCTCCCACGTTCAATGCTGCAGTGGGACCAAAGATAATGCCTGCTGGATTCATAAGAAATAAATTGGCATCTCCGAACCCAGTGGTTTGAATGGTGCCAAAGATGTTGGAGGCATTTCCACTAGTGACGCGAGTAAGAATATTATCTGTGACCAAGCCTGTATTATTCAGGAAATTGGCGATGTTGTTATTTGGGACACTAAAGTCCCCAAAGCTATGAAACAAGTTTGTGTCTATTCTGGTTCCTCCTGTGATGTCGTAGTGGGTCTTCCCGCCGACTGACATCGGAGCGCTGATTTGAGTGTTCAAACCAGAAGACGTGATAGGAGGTGTTGACATTTGTGCAAAAGCAGCAGAAACGTGAAGCGCTGTCGCGTAGAAGAACGCACCTATGACCCAACCAGTTATCGATGGATCAAGCCGTAAAGTAGTTACAGACGCATTCAATGCATAAGCCATGAAAACCTCAGGGTGAACACTCTTTTCTTTCAGGGATTACATTGATGACCAATCTCAAACTCGCCCTTAACAAACTTGTCAAATGCCTCATTGTAGCTGTCTAGTTCAGATCGTAGAGGCGTAAGTTCTGGAGAAACCGTATAGTCAGGATTTCGGTTATATGAAAGAAAGGATTGTAGTATCGCCTTCGATCTCTTTCCTTCATTCCCTGCCGAAAGAATGGCCAACCCAAAGTCGTTCTTTAGCTTTGAGGTCTTGAATATTTGCTTTAGGTCGCTGGCTATATCTATGTCCAAATATAATCCAAGCTTCTCTAGATTCGGAGTAGATAAACGTGCTCTTCCGTCTTCCATTATTCTTAAGAAGACTTCTGCTCCAGAGAGAAAGTGTGCACATTTGAATTTTGGACATGCACCTCCGTTCAACCCCATCACAACACCTCCTAGTTAAGTTTCGGCCTTAAAGGGAACTTAGCGGACGTTCGATACAGGTACGACTTCGATCGAGTTAAGAGTTTGTCCAGCCTCATTTGAAGGTAACATCCATAGGCCCTTGATATGCTTGCCGAGGCTACGTTTAGCCGTCTCTTTCCAGACACTTAATATTCCTGTTACTTGTTTTGCGCATGCTCTCTTACGATGATTTCTCACTTCTGCATTGTGGAAAATGTTTCCCTAATGATTTTTCACACTATCTTGTGGTACTAGTGGCCTGTAACAGTCGATTGTAGATTGTCCTATTCGCCTTTGGCGCGATGACCAAGGTTTAAAGGATAGACATCTAGCTAACAAGCGCAGTACATAATCAGTTTTACAGTCCACTAGTCATCTAATTTGGTCTTGGTATGCCATATTCATTTTGATAAGTCCATTCGGCCCAGGTCAAAACTTTAAACTCCTTTGATTATTTTCCAGGAGCTCTACTGATAAGTCACCATCTCGTTTGCTCGCCCTTCGTTGTTTCTCTGTGAAACAACACTGGGCATGGTGCATTTCAGCAACCGTGGCTTAATAAAATAAAGAGGGATCAGAGATTTGTATGCTCGTCATTCACGCGGTACTGATCCACAAGGACTTTCTTTCCTATCTCAACACTCGTATGGCCAATTGGCTCTAGCAAGGTATGGGCCACCAATGTGAGACCAGAGTAATTGGTTTCTTGTTTGTGTAAAATACGTAGATTCTATTTGTGGTTACAGGTCTGCGAGTCGGAGTTACTCTCGATGTCATGGGCTGGGGAAAATGATCAAGGTGAATCGAATAAGATTCACTTCCGTTGTATCTAAATAGATTCACCCCGCATCGATGACAGGGAGGTCGGTAGGTTCAGAAGCAGGGATGAACTACATCGACGACGGGTGTTGGGATGCCTCGGTTCGTGAGTGTCCGCGTGGGTTGATCTCGCCAAGGGGTTCTTCCCTCTCTGAAGGACTGCTGGGGATGACACAAGAGGAATTTTACGAGCGGCAGTCCGTGGTTCCCGTTGCAAAGGATCGAACCAGAAATCCTGGCGGGGTCAAGTGGCGTAGGGAAAGCGCGGCTGGATCAGGCGATGGTGTGGCCAGTGTTGGGAGACCATTTAGGTTGTTTTTTTGACCTATCACTCCGGACGCATGCGCGCGATCCTCTCCCATCCAATGCTCGACCGAGACTGGAGTATTCAGCCATCCACCAGGTTCCTCCGGAAGGCTATTGCGGCCAGTAAGGAGGAAGGTGCTCTGTCCGTTTCCGGATTTGGCGGAGCAGTGGTTCTGCAACAACACATGCGGCGGGCTTGGTTTAGCCGCGAGTTGACCTACCGTGCCGCTGAGGTTCGACGTCGGAGATTGAATCGTCACGGTGCCACTCGGGCCGCGTTGCGATGAAGCGCTCACGACGCTTGTGGAATCAGCCAAGAACAGGGGTGTGACGAACGTCATGTTTCCTCCGACACCGTCGACTGCCTGAGCGGTGACGGCGCTCCCTTGTACGATGACCATCTGCGGATCGATGAAGATGTTTCCGCCGCTCCCTTCGGCTCCTTTCACAGATGTGCTGATCTCGCTCTTATTGGCGAGATGGACGAGGTCAATGGCTCGGATCTCGATGTTGCCACCATTCGCCTGTGCCGATTCGGTTGCCGTTGTGATGAAGGCGTGATCGTGTAGTCCTAAGTGTCGACCGGCATTAAGCGAGATGGTGCCGGCATTTCCTGCGGCTGTCCCTGTGCTGCTGGCGGTGATCGAGGCGCGGTTGCTTAGAGCGACTTGATCAGTTGCCGTTATGGTGATTGAGCCACCAGTGGCAGTATGGCTCGTGCCGGTTGTTTTTGCGGAAATGGTCCCGCCATTATGGAGTCTCAGTGAGGAGGCCTCCATGAAAATATTACCAGCTGCGCCGCTTCCTTGCGTATCGGTAAAGATGCCGCTTTCTCCTCCATCAATGTGTACGGTGGCGCCTTGATGGTTGAGACCTTCGATGCTGATGGCTCCACCACGGCCAACAGGGCTTTCGCCTGTGGTAGGGTTAACAAGGCTGCCACTTGAAAGTCTTGCTCCATCCGTCAGTTGAAGATTGTCTGTGAAGAGACTGAGCCGTCCTGCCTCGCCGGAGCTGATTGTACTGGTGATGAGCATGCTGGACTCACTGAGCACCACCTCGCGACTCCTGATAATTAAGTCTGCTGCTTTGGCAGGCCCAGCGGTGCCGGTTTCAATAATTGCCCCCCCCGTAAGGTTGAGACGACCGGTCGTTGTGATGGTAATGGGCTCAGCAACATGCGGCGTGCTCAAATTATTGCCCAGAATCGACGCACTGTTTTGCAGGAGTAGATTGTTGGCTGTGAGCTGGATTCCTCCAAGCTTTCCCGTTCCTTGGGATGAGGTGTAGACGTATGAGTCATTGGCACGAATGTCTCCGTGCGGTGCGTTGATGCTGATGGAACCAGTGTTTCCGCTGCTCATTTGTGATTGGGTTGTCACAGAGGACAATTGTACAAGAGAGATGTTTCCCTGGTGGCTCTGGAGCGTGATATCTCCAGCGTGGCCAGAAGCGCCTCTTGATGCGGAAATAATGAGGGCGCCAGAGTCTAGCGTGATGTCTCTTTGGGCACTCAACGTAATATGACCGGCGTCTGCCACTGTTGTTGTTTCTGTCTTCACTTCAGAGGAATTGGTGATGTGAACTGAAGCCGTGTCGATGGAAATGTGTCCTGCCGTTGAGGAGAGTTGTGAGGAGTCGATCACCAGGTGACCGCCTCGAATACGGATCGAGCCGCCACTCTCACCACGGATGTCGATGCTCGATTGTTGCGAGATCTGGAGGGCACCAAATGTCGTGAACGTGTGACCATTGATATTGCCTGTCTCGGTTACGTTCGTTGCGAGAATTTCTCCCTGTGATGCGACGCTGGCGATACGGGCCTGGCCATCCGGCGCGACAAGGCGTCCGCCGGTTATAGTCACCCCGTCTGGCACAGCGGTGGTGGCACCTGTATATGGATTGATAGACGTGAAGCCGTGGTTGCCACCAATGAAGGAAATAGATTCACCGGGCTGAACGGTTAAGGTACTCCCTTGAACAGCGATGGCTGCCGGATTGGAATTCAGAAATCCGAAGGCGGTGATAGGAGCACTGGTCAAGAGGTTTGTCTCTGTGGAGGCTGAGTGGAAGATTCCTGAATTTGAGCCATGACCCTCTGCGAGTCGTAGATAGTCTGCGGTGGTAAAGGCGACCGAGCCGCTCACGTTTAACGTTGCGGTGGGTCCAATGACAATACCGGCTGGATTCATCAGGAAAAAGTTTGCACCGGGGTAGCTCATGGTGTTGATGGTGCCAGAAAGACTCGACGGATTTCCCCCGGTGACCCGACTCAGAATGTTGATGGTCGTGAGCGTCGGAGTCGTATTCTGAAACTGCGCCGTGTCGCCAGGTCCAATACTAAATTGGTTGAAACTGTGAAAGAGGTTTGTTCCATTGCCAGGCCGGATTCCTCCAGTAATCTGGGTTGTGTGGCCATGCGATGTGACCGTAGTTCCAAGATCACCGGGCCCTGTTGTAGGAGTGATGGTTGTGGTTTCCTGAGAGAGGGCAAGTGAGGTCACAAACACTACACACAACAGCGGAGCGACAATCGATCCTGAACGCTTTCTAGCGAAGGGCTTGAGCAATCGAAACATGTGTGAACTATAGAGCGTTCTGCGAGCGTCCTGCAATCTTGGGTTTTGGGCGTCACTGAAACACTTGCTTGGCCTATGATTAAGAGGGTATGCCCCGGATGCTGCCACCGGAAGCGACGGCCGCTCAAGAACGAGATTGTGATGACCACTTTGACCGGCAGAGTGGCATCGCTGAGTAGATGTTTCGAGAGAGGCCCATGGATGTTCTGCGAAGAGGAGGGGATCGCTGGTGGTTGCGGCCGTGGAGTGAGAGAACCTATCTCAAAATAGAAAGTGACGTTTTGAGATAGGTTCTACCTTGGAAGGCTAATTAGGAGTGCACATGCACGGTGTACCCGGCTGGGCAAACACAGTGACCGGACTGATGGCAATGTTTTGTTGTAACAATAACTGGGCATGCATGCGCGGCCTCAAGCTTCTCCGATCCCGTCATGACGGTAACCGCCACAAAAAGCACAAGCCCAGAACCGATTTGAAACCATCTGTACGCCTTTTTCATCTCTTGTCTCCTTTTAGTTAGATGGACCGTTGGCTGATTCAGCCTAGTTATCTCTATTTGAGTTGCTCAGCACGAACTCAATGCTGTTTGTCACTCTGGCTTCAGAGAAGTAAAAGCAAAATCTATGCCGGTAGTGCGCGGGTAAGTCATTTCAGTACACTCTGTTGTAAATACGTACGCAGTATAACACGTTGCGTGGTGTGGGATCGTGGGAGATTTCGGTATTGAGCACGAAGTGACAGAGAGATATGAATCAAAACCGATTCACATCGGGAACAAATCAATTCAGTGCGAATGGGGGATCTGAGTAATTGCGAATGTCTTAGCAGGCTAAGAGTGCTGGAGTATGACTGTCTCATGGCGAACGAGCCTCTGTGACGCGTGCTACGTGTTGGCCAATCATCAAGAACCATTCACAAAGGTCGGACTAATTCAGGTTTCCACTTGAAAAAATAGGATGTGAGCTCGATTGTCACCTTCTGGATACAAGCAGAACTGCTGTGTGCGGGTTCATAAAGACACGAAGTGATATGGACCGAAGAAGATTCATGCCTGTATCTCATCCGATTCAGGACATACTTGAGAGAGGCGACTGGCTCCTACTTGACGGCACCCTGGGTTACGATTCAGACTAGCCTTAAGTTAGGGCTGAGTGTAGAGTATTCAACTTGCTCGTTGCCTTGATATCACCACGCTGTCTTTGCAGAACGCGCCCGTAGCTCAGTCGGATAGAGCATCAGCCTTCTAAGC
>NZ_JBLFBO010000028.1:0-36095 GCF_047338595.1 Nitrospira sp. BLG_1 | reverse complement strand
GCGCGATTGCGGGATGCCGTGACCAGGCTGGAAGCGTTTACGAAGGCGGTTCTAAACGGGGAAAACGACGTTCAGGTGCCAGTTACTGCCACTTGGGTGCCAGTTGTTCAAAACGTGAATCCTCTAACTATGCGAAATGTGGTGCCGAGGGACAGAATCGAACTGTCGACACCAGCCTTTTCAGGGCTGTGCTCTGCCAACTGAGCTACCTCGGCACAATACAGATACGGTCCTGCGATGGGGAAGGATCAACTGCCACGTAAGGAACCGTTGAGCAGCTGCATCTTACCAAGGTCGCATGTCCGACTTCTACACTTTTTATGCGTCGGGAAGACTTAAAAAGCAGAGGATCGTGTAACTGCTGATCCATCTCGTGGTCAACACCCTGAGCAAGAATGTTGGTGACAGTTTTCAGGAAGAGTGTCAGGTTCCGAGATGAGTTTCAAGTTTCATGTTCCACGTTTCAGGTTGTCCGAAAACTTGAAACTACAAATTTGAAACATGAAACCAGACACTCCATACCTGCCACTCGCTACTCGAAACCCGAAACTTCTACGCGAGATACGCGTCACGCATGAGGTTCCGCGGCCGTAGGGTGCTTCACCGTTCGATACGCTCGCGCGTCATAAGTTAAATTGAAAGACAACTAACGTTTCATGCGCAGTTTCAGGTTCCACGTTTTCGGATAACCTTAAACACGAAACTCGAAACTCAAAACTATCGTAGTAGAGCCGTCGTGGGTTCTGTCGGTCAGTCGAGAACCGAATGAATCGTCTGGGCGTGGACGAGGAGTTTCTGTCGATTCGGCACACCGACCTTGTCGAAAATGTTCGTCAAATGATGACGGACCGTACTGTCGGAGATAGAGAGGGTGTGAGCAATGTCCTTATTAGAAAGACCTTGGCGGAGCAACTTGATGATCTCTCGTTCTCGGGCTGTGAGGCCATCAGGCCAGGTCGCGTATTCCTTTTCGACCAGGGGGCCCAAAGTGAGAGCCTGCCTCAGACTCGTGATGCCCACGACATTCTGTGCGCGGTGGGTGTGGTCAGAAACAGGGGGGTAGAGCGTGTCAATCAAGGCCAACACAACTTCCGGCGGTTGAATCTTCAGCAACACGCCATCCACGCCGCAGTCAAAAGCTTCGTGCATACGGTCCCTATCTTCAAATCCGCTCAACAAGAGGATTTTGCTCGTCGGAGCGGATTTCCTGATCCATCTGAGCGATCCCACGCTGTCTCGTTCGGTCTCCATATCTAGGATGAAGACGTCCGGGTGGACCTCCGGGAGACGCAGATCGGGTGTGATGCGCTGGTACTGTTGAACGACGAAGCGGCGAGTCGCGCAACTCTCAAAAATTTTCTGCAATCCCAACCACGCGAGGTGATGGCGGCTAATAATGGCAATGGTCAGTAGTGGAACGGTGGTGCTCATGACGACAACGCTTCTCCATGGTCGGTGGCGATTGCGAGTTCCGATACGCACGTTCCTCGGGCTAGCCCGAGCAGCAGTTCTGATGGTTGTACAGCAACGGTTCAAACTTCCGAGTTTCAGGTTCCATATTTCAAGTGTTCAGAAAACTCGAAACCAAAAATAATTCCCAAAACCAAAAGCTTGCAATTTGGCACTGGCCCTCTGCTCTAACTTCCGACCGCAGGCTTCCAGTTGGCCGTTTGATGCGTCACGGCCAAGTTCACATCAAACATAAAACTCGAAACCTGAAACGGCACATTGGTCCGTTGAAGGCTCGGACAATGTCGCGAAGTATGCCAGATGAGCTGCCGCTTTCCTATACGCAGAGATCCGTAGTAATGCCCGTAATAAGTCCACATAGACTCCGCGTATCAAAGCAAGGTGCATGCCATTGCGTTGATTTTCGATGGCAGCGATAGGAACAACGTAAGGTAAACTTCCAAGGATGGAATCGATAGAGAAATGATGATCATTCATATAATCATTAGATATAAGAATAGATGCGTACAACTATATATCTGATAGACGAAGCGAATGTTTCAGTTGTAGTGAAGGTAGAATCTTGGAAATCAAAGAAAGTCTAGCAGGTTGCGGAAAAACTCATTTGATGCGAACAAGATGGCTGAAAGTTTCCGTACAATGCTAATGCCCGAACAACTTCAGGATGCTCAAAAAGGTTGTCCAGCAAGGCCGCAGCGAGGGAAGAGGCGAGGCGTACGTTTCGGTACGTTGAGCCCTCTGAGCGATGCGAGAACGCCGCTGGCGGACTTTTTCAGCATCCTGCTAGGCCGGCGGTTGGTGTGGATCCTACTCGCACAAACCCGCAAGCAGACCGAGACTGTGATCTAAAAAAGCCGGACGGTGATTGAAGTGTTAGGAATCGAACACATTGCGCTGCACGCTTTGATTACGTGCTGTGGACAATGGCAAGTACTTGAAGACCTCTGGTGAATCTAAATAGATACTGTATCTCAAAAGATCCACGTTGAGGTTTTGCGAGGGTAAACCAGACTTCTCTCCTGAGAGTGTATTCGCAGAATCCTCTGTCCTAAACATACCAGCTGCCCTGTAATATCAACAATATATACATGGCCAGGCTATGGGTCAGCCGCACCATACTTCAACCCTCATCTGACTTGAACATCGAAACTCGGATAAACGTGCCGGATGTGGATACGCAAAAATCAGACATTTATCTAGTAGTAATGGACTTCAAGGACCCAGTATCTATAGGTCTGCATTACCCTATATTGGTAAGGCTATATGGGCTCAGCTCTTTGAAGAAGAGCATGGGAGTCACGGGGCGAAGCTATGATTGCTACCAGTCATCCAGGGCTTGTTGTAAAGAATGAACCAGTAAGCATACTGGAGCAAGAACGGGTCCCGCGATCGAACAGTGATTGCCAATGGTACGCCCTGCAAACCCAATCTCGTCATGAGAAGCAGGTTCGGGATCGACTGCAGGCAATAGGGATTGAACCCTTGTTGCCGGTGGGAAGGCAACGCCGTCAATGGTCGGATCGTAAGGTCTGGACCACGCTCCCATTGTTTACCGGCTATTGTTTTGCGAACTTTGCGCTCGTGAGGAGCCTGGTTGTATTGCAAACTCCTGGTGTCGTTCGCATTGTCGGTACAGTAAGACCTGAACCAATTCCGGCTGAAGAAATCGCGGTCTTCCAACGAGTAGCGTCGATGAATCCGGTGATGGAGCCATGCGACTATCTCACCGAAGGGGCATGGGTAGAAGTGATTCATGGTCCGCTTGTAGGTCTCCGTGGTCAATTCGTTCGCCGCACAAGTCACCATGGCTTGGTGATCCGCTCCTCCCTCCTGCAGCGGGCTGCCCTCATTCATATTGAAAGCGACGAAGTTGCTCCGGTGCAGCATCTCTCGTGACGCAAGCCTCGTGAAGCGTATTTCGCGTCAAGTTTCCGGACAACCTGAAATCTGAAACTTGAAACGTAAACTGGTTATGGGTGGAGGCTTGATGTTTGACGTTGGAGCATGCGGCTCAGACCTCAAACCTCGGACCTCTAACTTCTCAAGGGATGTCGCTTCACAGTATCACCTCTCACTTTTCACCCTTTACGCTCCATAGTTCACGTTTCACGCTTCACAAATGACGCTTCACCGTCCTGAGTTCCATCGAAGGGCGAGATACGCTTCACGGCTTCTTCTTTAGCGTTTCACGCTTCACGAGATACACTTCACGCGATTGAAAGTGACGCGACCTGCCTGCGCGAAGCCGCTCCGGCGAAGGCAGGGAGCACCGCTGGCTGATTTGTTCAGCATCCTGCAGAGAATCATGTCTAAGCGCCGCTTTACCCAAGATCAAAGAGCAGCCATCGTGTCTGAATTAGATGCCGGTGAGATGGCTGCAGATGTCTCACGTCGCTATGGGGTGTCTATTAGAACCCTCTACCGGTGGCGAGTGAAGTGTGCCGATGTAAAGCAGCCGGCGGCTGATAGCTGGCGATTACGCTCGCTGGAGGATGAGAATCAACGTCTCAAACGACAATTTGCTGAGCTGACGCTTGATTACGCAACACTCCGGGCAGCCTTGATCAGAGATGTGAGGGGGGACTGTTAGAGAGACCCGGATGATAGTTACTGCAAAGAGATAAGTATGAGGATGAGTCAAATACCCAATTGGATTTTCGTCGCCACCATAGCACTTGCTATGGTCGGATGCGCCGAAACGAGGGTGGATTACAGAGTCCATCTGACGGAGCCATCTGATTTTTTTCTTGGACCCGAAGATGTGCTGAAAGTGACGGTCTGGAAAAGTCCGGACCTCTCAGGTGAGGTAACCGTTCGTCCGGATGGCACGATCACCCTACCACTCATCGGGGATGTGCCGGCTGCGGGCCTGACTGCGAATGTGTTGGCGAAGCGCATCAGCGAGCGACTCACAGAATACGTGTCATCGCCGGTCGTCACAGTTCAAGTAAAGGAAGTGAACAGCTACTTCATTTATGTCATGGGAGAGGTCGTAAAGCCAGGCAAGTACCCACTGAAATCCTATGCCAATGTGATGCAAGGCGTTGCGCTGAGCGGCGGCTTCGCACCCTTTGCGAATAAGAATAAGATCAAGGTGTTACGCAATGTGAGTACCGGGGCTGCCGGACATGAAGAGAAGCACCAGATCGAAATTCCGGTGCGCTATGACGATGTGCTAAAGGGCACCGCCGTACCGGGAAATTTCATTCTACTGAGCGGCGATGTCATCGTGGTGCCGTAGTTGAGAAGAAGATCGCTCCTTGCGTATATCGCAGGCATCATCCTTACGATGGGTTTCGGGTCGGGTTCGCTCAGTCAGGCGCAGATGGGGGGCATGGGCGGGGGCATGGGTGGTGGAATGGGCGGAGGAATGCCGACCGTTCCAGGGACGGCATTCGGAGGAGCAACCGACCCAAGTTCGATTCGGCCTAGAGATGGGTTGCGCGTGATTCCCTCGATCCAAGTCTCGGAGCGATATGATGGTAATGTGTTTCTTGCACCGAAGAGCCAGCTTCAGGGACTAACCCCAGAAGATGTTGTGACCACAGTCGCGCCCCAAGTCAGAGGGTTATATGCCGATCATGAAAACCTGGTGAAGGCAAATGCAGTCGTGGGGGCGGTCGGCAGTTATTATGTGAACAATTCAGGACTGAGTTATGTGGGGGCGAATGCCGGTGTAGTTCTGGACATGAGCGATCTGGTGAGCCAATGGAGACCAGGGGCAAAGTGGACAGTGTCCGATTTGTTTTTTCATACTCCTCAGCCTCCTGCATTTCTCCAAGGAGGCCAATCAGGGGAACAGGTAAATCCGTTGGTGGCTGGTTTTCAGGCATCTAGGATCAAGACAACCTCCAATAGTGTCAACACTCTATTGGAGCTTCCGCTCACCAAGGCCGTCAGTTTGAGCGGAAGCTATAGGAACAGTTTTGTTAACTATGGAGAATCACAAGTCCCACAAGCCGCTAATCTGATTAGCCAACATACTCACGCTTATTCCGCTGGTCTCTTAGCGCAGGTTTCGCTGTATGACTCCGTGAGGATAGACTTCCTTGGTAATGAATTTGATCAAGGCAGACTAGGGGCGTTTAGCGCAAGGGGCGGTACCCTTGGCTGGATTCGCAGATTTACCTCTACCATTAGCCTGAAGGCGACAGGTGGTGCACAGGTATTGTCGGGAGAATTTAATGGGGCATCCTTCTCCTCGACGCTTGCACCATTCGGTAGTGTTGCCATACATTGGCAGGATCCTACGACGTTTATTACCCTCGCATACCGGTCCGGCATTAGTCCGTCATTTCAGTTCAAAGGGGCAGCTCTACTCAATCATTCCGTATCGTTCACCATGGCTCAAAATACTCCGATCCGTGATTTGGCCTGCCTGTTTGGAGGGAACTATAGCGTCGCTAGCGAGTACGGGTCAGATTCAGGATCTGCCATCTCCTGGACCTCAGTGGGAGGAACGGCTGGGTTGCGCTATCGGGCCACCCAGAAGCTGTTTCTCACACTAATCTATAACTACCAAAACATTGATAATGCATTCGGAGGGACACGTTTTGCATACGACAGGCACGTCGCCGAGGTGAGTCTAACCCAGGCCTTCTACTGAGGCTGAGGAAGAATCGTCAATAGGCAATTGCTGACTCAAAAGGACCGGCGGACGAGTAATACCATGCCTCCTGGCCCTCGCAGTGCCAGATTAAAGGAATTGAAACTGAGGAAATGAGCGTGCACGAAATTGAGACGCAGGCTGAGCCCAATCTGCAGACTGAGCCGCTGTCGGTGCTCATCCAGCAACATTGGGGCAACATCGTCCGCCGGAAATGGCTCATCCTCTGGTCCGCTGTGGCAGGGGTCGCCATTGCTGCGATTCTGTGCGTGGCCCTGCCAAAAAGTTATCGTTCCAGCGCCCTGATCCTGGTTGAAAATCAGAAGATCCCCGAAGACTATGTCAAGGGTATCGGAGGGGCCAACATCGAGCAGCGCTTGACGATGATTCACCAACAGGTGATGAGCCGGACGTTCCTGAGTCAGATAATGGACGAATTCAAGCTCTATGAGGACAAGGTTCGGAGAGAAGGGCTTGAACCGGCCATTGAGACATTGCGCAAAATGATCAAAGTGGAGACCGTGGGAACCCCCGGCCCATCGGGTAAGACGGTCGAGGCGATCACCCTTTCCTTTGCTGACGAAAATCCGACCACAGCTATGAACGTGACGGCAAAACTCGCGTCGTTATTTATCCACGAAAACATCAAGTCACGCGAGCAGCTAGTGACAGGTGTCACGGTCTTTCTGGAGCAGGAACTGGATGAAGCAAAAAAGAAGCTGGAGGCGAAAGAGCGCGCCATCAGCGAATACAAGACACGCTATGTAACCGAGCTTCCGGAACAGAAGGAAGCGAACCTCAGGGCATTGGATCGATTACAAACGGAACTGAACACGACTATAGAGGCTATTCATAGTCTCACTGCGAGGCAGAGTCTTTTCGAGAAGGCTGCGGCCCAATATGAACAGTATGAAATGAAAGACGGCACTGTAGGTCAGCCGATATTTCGGATGAGGAATCAGCCAGTTCAAAATCCCTTGGTCCTTCGCTTGAGCGAGCTTCAAAAGCAACTGGCGACATTGCTGGGGACCTACAAAGAGACATACCCGGATGTCATCATGCTAAGAGATGAAATCAAGAAACTAGAAGCTCACATAGCCGAACAATCTCTGATCGCAGAGCAGAAAATGCTTTCCCAACCCGAAGAAATCCAACCGGATCACGATGGGAGAACAGGAAGACTGTCCGACCCACAACTGCAGAATCTGTTGGCACAGAGGGATGAAGCCAAACTAGAGATCATGAATCTCAAGACAAAGGAAGCCAGAATCACACGGGAGATGAAGGATATTGAAGGTAGAGTCCAGCGGACGCCGTCGCGTGAACAACAATTAATGATCTTGCTGCGCGACTACGAGAACATGCAGAATAACTATCAAGCTTTGCTGGACAAACGGTTGAACGCCCACGTGGCGGAAAATCTTGAGAAACGTCAGCAGGGTGCACAGATCCGTGTGCTGGATCCAGCTAATCTTCCTCAGAAGCCGGAGAAGCCGAATCGATTGCTGATTATGTTCTTGGGCCTGTTAGGGGGATGTGGTCTTGGTGTAGGTCTGGCGCTGGGAATCGATCAATTGAATCCGACGTTCAAGCGGCGAGAAGAGGTGGAAGTCTTGCCTGGCATCCACGTGTTGGCGACCATACCGGAGTTCTTCACCGTGAGCCCTCAGATCAGCCCGATGCCGAAGACGAGTCCTCAGACCGGGAAGGTCATGCCTTTGACCTCCTCCGGAAATGGAAAGGAGCCCCGTCTGACAAATATGAATTTGATTGCCAAGTGGCAGCCCCGTTCGATCGCTGCCGAACAATATCGAATGGCCGCAACTAAGCTGGTACTCTCCTGTGAGGGACGCCATTCCACGGTTGTCGAAGTAACAAGTGCGCTCATGGGGGAGGGGAAGACAACCACCCTAGTGAATCTAGGCTATACGATTGCCAAAGATCTTGGTAAAAAAGTACTGCTTATTGATTGTGACTTTCAGCGGCCGACCCTTCACCACTATGCCATGGTACCCGCTCGAACGGGGTTGAATGAGTTCTTGGATGGCCAAGCGTCACTGGGGGACTGTTTGTCAGTGATCGATAAATCTCCATGCTCAATCCTATCGGCTGGTGCCATAGATGGGGGGACAAATGAACTTGGGAGGATTCAACAGCTGAAAGCGAAGCTGCCCGTATTTCGTGAGCAATTTGATTATATTTTCCTCAACACCCCACCCGTTTTGTCCAGCGCGAGTGTGGGCGTTTTGGCAAGTCTGGCTGATGAACTTGTGTGGGTGATCAGGGCACGATATGCACCCAAACATCTTGTGAAAAAGGCCTTCACAATGCTGGGATCGACGCTGCAACAGCAGGTGATTCTCAATTGGGTCGATGCGAAGAGCATGTCACACAATATGTACGGATATACGATGCCCTATGAATCGGATCATTTGGTTGAGAGACTGAGATAGTAGGGTTTACAAGTCGTCAGCACAGCACACAACGATTATTGACCTCCCCCTCAAGAGTTTTTCTCTCCTATTCCTGACATCACCTAATTCTGTGATCAATCGCTGGCCCATGATGGGATGTCATCAATCCTAAGGAAGGATGCTATGGAAGAGACGACGGAAAAGGCAGTCGCATATTCGAACCTTGGTTCTGAGCCGGACACGAGATTAGCCCGTCATGTGCCGATTACGACCATGGAAGTGAAGATGAGTGAGGCGCCTCTCAACGTGTATCTGTGCATTTCGCCCGATGTCAAGGTTGGGAACAATGTGAAGTTTTCCAAGTTCGTCAACCTCTATGGATGTGAAGTGGGTGATGACACAAAAATCGGCGCGTTCGTCGAGATTCAAAAGAATGCCAAGGTCGGGAAACGATGCAAGATCTCGAGCCACACGTTCATCTGTGAGGGAGTGACAATCGAAGATGAGGTCTTTGTTGGACACAACGTCACCTTCGTGAATGACACCTTCCCTCGCTCAACCACCGCAGCGGGCGCGTTGCAGACGGAAGCAGATTGGAAAGTCGAAACAACGCTAGTGAGAAAAGGCGCGTCTATAGGATCCGGCGCAACGATTCTTGCCAATGTGGTGATCGGGGAACATGCGCTGATTGGAGCCGGAGCGGTCGTCACAAAGGATGTGCCGGCGCATGCTGTCGTCGCGGGGAATCCAGGCAGGGTCGTGCGATATATCGAATCAAGGGGGCAGCAATGAGTAACGAGAAAATCCCGTTTCTTGATCTGGTCACAGTTCATCGCGAGTTACAGGACGAGCTGGTTGATGTGCTGAAAGCCGCCCTCAAGAACGCTGGATTTATCGGTGGGCCGATGGTGCAAGGATTTGAAGAGGATTTTGCACGATTCTGCGAGGCAAGATTCTGTGTTGGTTTAGGCAGCGGGACCGACGCCCTTCGGTTTGCCCTCATTGCTGCCGGTGTGAAGTCCGGAGACATCGTCATCACAGTTCCCAACACATTCATTGCCACAACCGAGGCGATATCCCAGGCAGGCGCTCGTCCTGATTTTGTCGATATCGATCCAAGAACCTATGCGATGGATCCTGGAAAGTTGCGCGAGTACCTGGAACATACATGCAGGTGGAATCCAAAGACGCGACAAGTCACTCACAATGCGACCGGTAAACCGGTCACGGCAGTCGTTCCTGTTCATCTCTATGGCCAGATGGCCGACATGGACGCCATTCTTGATTTGGCGACCCAGTACAACCTCAAAGTGGTCGAGGATGCGTGCCAAGCACAGGGAGCGGAGTATTTTTCACAGATAGACAGTCGGTGGCACAAGGCGGGCTCGATGGGACATGCCGCAGCATTCAGTTTCTATCCCGGCAAGAACCTGGGGGCCTGCGGTGAGGCTGGGGCAATGACGACCAATGATGAACAGGTTACCCATACCTGCCGACTCTTGCGTGACCATGGACAATCAAAAAAGTACTTCCACGATATCGAAGGCTATAACGGCCGCCTTGATGCGATCCAGGCCGGATTTCTGCGGGTCAAACTACGACATCTAGGCACATGGAATGAGCAGCGTCGGCAGGCTGCTGAACGGTACGACAAGTTGTTCGCAGGAGTGCAAGGACTCCTGACAGTGCCACATCAGCCGAGCTGGGCTCGGTCGGTCTATCACCTCTATGTCATACAGGTTGAGGATCGTGCTCGCCTCCAGCAAAAGCTGACCGACGTGGGTATCGGAACAGGGATTCACTATCCGGTCGCATTACATCTCACGAAAGCCTACGAACATCTTGGTTATCACGTGGGTGACTTTCCGATCGCCGAAAGGTCAGCAGCACATATCTTGTCGATCCCGATGTTCCCGGGACTCACTTCTGACCAGCAGGAGAGAGTGGTGACGGAAACTATGAAGTCTATTGCTGTCTACGGCTAGTCGGTAGTCAGGTGAAGATGTATAGCCGGCTGTAGCTGAGTTCCGCACATGCCGAAGAAGAAACAATAGGAAATAACATATGACCATCTTGGTTGTCGGCAATATGGGCTATGTAGGACCGGTCTTAGTGCAACACCTCCGACAGGCCTATCCCCAGGCTGTCCTTATTGGGTACGACGCGGGACTGTTTGCCCACTGCCTGCTCGGTGCAGTGGCGCTTCCAGAAATCATTTTGGATCGGCAGCTATTCGGAGATGTCCGCCATCTGGACAAGGCCGTACTCGAAGGAGTTGATGTGGTCGTCAATTTAGCGGCGATCTCCAATGATCCGATCGGCAACAGATTTGAAGACGCGACACTGGGCATAAACTACAAAGCGGCGGTGGAGCTCGCTGCAAAGGCCAAGTTGGCCGGCGTCCGTTCCTACGTGTTTGCTTCGAGTTGCAGCGTGTACGGATGCGCCGAGGAAGGGGCGAAGACGGAATCATCGATGCTGGATCCGCTCACCGCGTACGCTCGCTCAAAGGTAATGGCGGAAAAAGAATTGATCCCTATGGCGGACGAGCGATTCACGGTCACCTGCCTCAGGTTTGCGACGGCCTGTGGTATGAGTGATCGACTCAGACTCGATCTGGTTCTTAATGATTTCGTCGCCGGCGCGCTGACTCAGAAGAAGATCGTCGTCATGAGCGACGGGACTCCATGGCGTCCGTTAATCAACGTCAAGGATATGGCTCGAGCTATGGAGTGGGCCATAGGCCGCTCAGCGAAAAACGGCGGGAAAGGACTGATTGTCAACGTGGGCAGCAATGAATGGAATTGCCAAGTGAAAGACCTGGCTCATGCCGTGGCCGCCGCCATTCCGGACGTCGATGTGTCGATCAATGCCAATGCCCCACCCGACAAGCGCTCATATCGTGTGAATTACGATTTATTCAAAGAACTGGCTCCTGGCTTCCAACCACGATTCGATCTGAAATCCACGATTCTCGATATGACGGACGGGTTGCAAAAGGCCGGGTTCCAGAATGCGGCATACCGCGAGTCCCAGTACATGAGACTAAATGTTATCAGCAGATTCCGCGAACAGGGATTGCTGGACCAAAAGCTAGGGATGACCTTTACCGGCGCGAGAGAAAAAGTGTTACAGATTCAGCCCGCTTGATGACAGCGCAGGTGTCGAGGACCAAAGCGAAGGTAGATTGAACAGTCGTGGTTTAAAAACAGACTTTTTAAGGGAACAGACCTTCTCACGGCTATCACAAAACATAACCGACTCACTTGTCCTAGGCTCAGGACTCATTCTTTGAGATAGAAGATGGCGGTTGCCGCGAGACAGATCGCCGAGAAAAAGGTGTGGGCACAGCGATCATACCGCAGGGCAATCCGACGCCAATCCTTGATCCGCCCGAACATGATCTCGATGTTGTGGCGTTGTTTGTAGAGGGATTTGTTGTAGCGGCGGCGTGTCGTTCGGTTTTTGCGAGGCGGAATGCAGGGTGTGACGCCCTGCTTCTTGAGGGCGGTGATGAACCAATCCGCATCATAGCCGCGGTCGGCGATCAGGTGTTTGGTGTTGGATAGACTGGGGAGCAGGCATCTTGCCCCGGTGTAATCGCTGGTAGGCCCTGCGGTCAGCAACAGGTGTATGGGCCTGCCCGTATCGTCGCACACCGCGTGCAGCTTCGAATTCAGACCACCTTTCGTACGGCCAATACAGCGGGATGCTCCCCCTTTTGGAGCAGACTGGCCGCTGTTCGATGGGTCTTCAGATAGGTGGCGTCGATCATCAGGCAGTCTCGGGGCCCGGGCTGTCGCGCCAACTCGCGAAAGATCTTGTTAAAGATTCCCGCTCGGCTCCAGCGTACAAACCGGTTGTAGAGCGTCTTGTGCGGGCCATAGGCCTTCGGCGCATCCTTCCATTGCAGGCCGTACCGAATGACATAGATGATCCCACTGATGACCCGTCGATCATCTACTCGTGGGATACCGTGCGACAAGGGGAAATAGGGCTTGATCCGGTTCAACTGCTGCGGGGTCAACAGAAACATGTCACTCATGGCCACCTCCAGCCAGAGTGAAACACAGATCACTTACGGAGGGAACCAGTAAACTTAATGAGTCCTGAGCCTAAGGGTGCAAAGGTGCTCAAGGGCAACAGAGAGACGGGAAAGGGAAGAAGGGGGGCATGAAATGATTTTTACAGAAACAAAGCTGAAAGGCGCCTACATTATTGACCTGGAACGCCGAGAAGATGCGCGTGGGTTCTTTGCTCGCGCATTCTGCCAGAAAGAGTTTGAGGCGCATGGGCTGACACGTATCATTGCCCAAGCCAATGTGGCATTTAACGCGAAGAAAGGGACCTTGCGAGGAATGCACTTTCAATTTCCTCCGGCAGGAGAAAGCAAGCTCGTGCGTTGCACGAGAGGAGCGATTCTCGACATCATCGTTGATCTTCGTCCCGAAAGCCCGACTTACCTTGAGCATATCGCAGTTGAACTGAGCGAAGACAATCAGCGCTCAATTTATGTGCCGGAACGGTTTGCACATGGTTACCAGGCGCTGAGGGATAGCACAGAGACAAGCTATCAGGTCGGGGAATTCTATACGCCCGGATGTGAAGGCGGTCTGAGACATGACGATCCACGGTTGAAACTTCAGTGGCCTCTTCCTGTGGCCAGCATCTCGGAAAAGGACACGCTGTGGAAATTGCTTGATGATATCGAACCGGAGCTCAAACGTAAAATGAGCGTGTAGCAGCGATCATGGTCAAGCCACACAGTCAATCGTGAACCAACTGATGGCATCTCGGCAAGATTACAGCACGATCCTGGTGCAAGGAGGTAGATATGATCCTAGTAGACAGTGCCCTCAAGGCTCGAGAAGCGGAAGGAAAACCGATTCGTGTCGGCATGGTCGGCGCGGGGTTTATGGGTCAGGGACTGACCAATCAGATCACCCACAGCGTCCCAGGGATGCGCATGGCGGCCGTGTCGAACCGTCACCTGAAGCGGGCCTTCGACGTGTATACCTATGCAGGGCATGACGAAATAGTTGAGGCGACGACGCAGCAACGCCTGAATGAGGCGATTCGTGCCGGAAAGCCGGTCGTGACCGAAGATGCATTTCTGATCGCACGGTCCGAAGAGATCGATATTATCATTGACGTCACGGGATCGGTCGAATTCGGGGCCCATGTCGTTCTCGAATCGTTCAAACACGGTAAAGACGTCGTGCTGATGAATGCTGAAATTGACGCTACGATCGGTCCGATCCTACAAGTTTATGCGGAAAAGTACGGGGTCATCATGTCGGCCTGCGACGGGGATGAGCCGGGGCTTCAGATGAATCTCTATCGATGGGTAAAAGGGTTGGGACTGATCCCACGCGTAGTCGGAAATATCAAGGGACTTCAAGATCCCTATCGGAATCCGACCACCCAAAGGGGATTTGCCGAGCGTTGGGGACAGAATCCCGCTATGGTGACGAGCTTTGCGGACGGCACGAAGATCAGTTGTGAGCAAACGATTGTGGCGAATGCGACCGGATTTGTCGTGAGATCCAGAGGGATGTCTCGGGGACTTGAGTATAAAGACGACATCCTCAAGATCGGCAAGCTCTATGACATCGACGAAATTCGACGGCTCGGCGGGATCATTGATTACGTCGTGGGTACGCCGCTCACCAAGGCTTTTGTCCTGGCCGAACATCCCGATCCCAAACAACAACACTACCTAAATCTCTATAAGATGGGGGAGGGGCCCTTGTATTCGTTTTTTGTTCCCTACCATCTCGTTCACTTCGAAGCTCCCAACGCGATCGCGCGAGTAGCGCTATTCCGCGATTGTCTTGCCAAGCCGTTGGGCGGTCCTGTCGTCGAAGTCTGTACCGTGGCGAAGCGCGACCTTAGGGCGGGCGAGGTTCTTGATGATTATGGGATGTACATGACGTACGGCGAGGCGGTAAATACGGACGAAATGAGTAATGGCCGGTACCTTCCCGAGGGACTGGTTGAGGGGTGTATCCTCAAAAAAGATATTAAGAAGGACGATGTCATCACGTATGACGATGTGAAACTGCCGTCAGGCCGGTTGGCCGACAAGCTTCGTGCGGAGCAGTACAAATATTTCCGTGGAGAGACATGGCTTGAAGAATATCTGCGTGTTTCCGAGCTCGAAGAGGTCGGCGTAGAATCTGGTCGGTAAACCTATTTCTGCCTGAAAATGCCATACATGAAGGGTTAAAGGCATGTCATGCGTTGCAGTGATTGGAGTGTCGGGACGAGTCGGTGATGGTTTGCGCCGTTTCTCTCCCGAGGGAACAGAAGTTATTGGTTTAACACATAAGCGACCTCCAAATAAGGAGGGATTTGCGGGAGTGATTGAAGATTTTGATATCACTGACGAGCGTAAAGTAAATGAAATAGTCAGGTCGCTCGCAAGCAGTGGCGTCAGAACGATAATTAATAGCGCTCGACCGGGTGAAGGTGTGGATGTAATCGAAGTGGAACGGTACTCTGAGAATCCAACAGCACTCTCCGCATTTCAAATTAACAGTCGTGGCGCAGAACTGCTGGCTGGCGCATGCGCTGCCAGCGCGGCGAACGGAAATCCGATCCTTCTTCATCTTTCAGCCGAGACCGTGTTTGGTGACAATGTGCATGGGAGGAAGTACACAGAAGAAGCTGAGTCGCCTGTACCTGTGGACTCAATAGGTAAATCTGGATATACAGATTCCGATGATCTGCCAACTTGGGATGGCCTTACACAATATCTGGGTGAATGAAAGGTCTTGGAGAGATATCCTGAAGGTTCGGTCGTCGTTCGAATGCACGGTGTCCAGGGACCACGAGGAAGCTTCTTCGCCAGAACAGCCTCTGAGGTCCGAACCGGGGAGCCATTTACGCGAGTAAAGGACATGTATGTGGCTCATCTCACGGATGCAACGGTAGCCAAAGCTATTCTCGCAATAGAAGAAGCCATGCATGACCCTCAGAGGAGCACAAGAGGGATCTATCACGTATGCGCAAGCACCGCCTGTACTCCATATGAGATTGCATTGAAGTTGGCTGACAGCTTTGGTCAGCCACGGAACCTGATCACGCCCATCAACCTGGAGGAATTGATCAGATCAAGTAGGAATGCAGGCCGACCTTACGCACGACGCCCTCACTACACAATTCTTGATGTTGCGAAGTTTGAGCGGGATTTCTATTGCTTGCCTACGGCCGAGGCATCGATTGATGAGTATGTGGGTTTATACGGGTATTTATTTAATGGGTGACCGACTGCGACAACGATTCCAGGAATATTTGCCACATCGTCTTGCCGACGTTACACACCACGTCATGAGCCTCTCTGCGAAAAGGCAGGCACTATTCGGTCGAGGTACATGAAGTCTATCCTTGCCAGATCGGAAGCTGCTCCGAAGTGTGAATCAGCCCTTCTGTAGGTAACAAATGATCCAATTTCTGTTCGGTCTTAAATGTGGAAGGCTTACACTATGAAAGTCGTATTGTTTTGTGGCGGTTTAGGGATGCGGTTAAGAGAATACTCGGAGTCGATTCCTAAACCCATGGTTCCCATCGGGTATCGACCGATCCTTTGGCATGTCATGAAGTATTACGCCCACTTCGGACATAAGGATTTTGTGCTGTGTCTGGGGCATGCCGCCGATGTCGTCAAGAAATACTTCTTGAACTACGAAGAGGGCATTTCGAATGATTTCGTACTTTCAGAGGGGGGGAAGCGTCTCGACCTATTGAATGCTGATATTAGTGATTGGCGAATCACATTTGCTGACACTGGACTCACCTCCAACATAGGTCAACGCTTGAAGGCGGTAGAAAAATACCTGGATGGCGAAGAGATGTTTCTCGCCAACTACAGCGATGGCCTTACGGACCTTCCGCTACCCTCTCAGCTTGATCAATTTGTCAACGAAGATAAGGTCGGAAGCTTCGTCTGTGTCAAGCCGCGTCTTAGCTATCACATCGTGACGTTAAATGGCCAAGGCGACATCGAGAAGATTCAGGACATAAACCAGACGAATATTCGGATCAATGGTGGGTTCTTTATTTTTCGGAAGGATATCTTTCGCTATATGGTTCATGGGGAGGAGTTGGTTCGAGAACCCTTTCAGAGATTAATAAAAGAAAAGCGGCTCATCGGATACAAATACGACGGTTTCTGGGCTTCCATGGACACCTTCAAGGACAAACAATCGTTGGATGAGATGTATTCCCATGGCGATGCGCCATGGGAAGTATGGAAACCACGTTCTGAGAGAAAAGACTTTCCTTCGTAACCTTACGCCCCACTCTTGTTGCGTTCTTGATTCCCGTGAAAACCAGCTTCCCGATTCAGCTTGCTCGCAGAGGGTTGAATATCTTGTGCATCGGAGCTCATGCCGACGATATTGAGATCGGATGTGGAGGAACTATTCTCAAGCTGCTGCAGACCCATCCCGGCAGTCGTGTGGCATGGGTAGTTCTCACGGCGAGAGGAGATCGTAAGAAAGAGGCAATGAAAAGTGCCGCGGCATTTCTTCCGGGAGCAGGGTCTACGAAAATCATCACCAAATCGTTCAGAGAAAGCTATCTGCCCTATCAGGGAAAAGAAGTAAAAGAGTATTTCGACACCCTTCCACGAGTGATCGATCCGGACCTCATTTTTACCCATTATCGTCATGATCTCCATCAGGACCATCGCGTGGTTTGTGAGTTGACGTGGAATACCTATCGCCGCCATCAGATCCTGGAGTACGAGATCCCAAAGTACGACGGAGACCTTGGCCAACCTAATCTATATGTACCGCTCACGGATGACCTCGGCCGGGAAAAGGTTCGGTTACTCATGGAGGGATTTGCGACACAACGGAGCAAACGATGGTTTACGGAGGATATCTTCTATGGACTCCTCCGAATTCGTGGTATCGAATCTCCAAAGTTAACCAGGTATGCCGAGGCCTTCTATGCACGGAAGGTCGCGATTGAATAGCCAGGAAACATTGAGGGACGGATGAAGCTGAGAGCCGGAGATTGGGTCGAGGTTAAGAGTAAAGAGGAAATTCTTGCCACGCTCGATAAGAACGGGCGTTTGGAAGAGATGCCCTTTATGCCGCAGATGTTTGAGTATTGTGGCAGGAAGTTCAAGATTTACAAAAGAGCCCACAAGACTTGTGACACAGTATATCCGATTAGAGGAAGACGTTTGTCCAGTGCAGTGCATCTGGAGTTGCGCTGCGACGGGGCTACATATGGCGGCTGTCAGGCTGCCTGCCTGATCTTTTGGAAGACCGCGTGGCTGAAGGCAGCTAATGCGGATGGGAGCAATACACAATCTCTTTCGCAAGTCGGGCCAACGACGGGCGTCTCGTCGATCGGCACGACGGAGGTGGATGTTATCGCCGGGACATATGCCGAGGATGTGGGCTCTCCCGATGAGAGACGGTATATCTGTCAGGCGACACAGTTGCCGGTTTTCACGACTGATCTAAATTGGTGGGACGCTCGGCAGTATATGGAAGATGTTACGTCGGGAAATGTCACAATCAGCCAATTGCTCAGAGGGCTGGCGTATGCCTCATATAATAAAGTGATTAACGCGGGAATTGGGTTAGGTTGTATCCTTCGTTGGCTCTACGACCGAGCTCAATCTCTATGGGGAGGTATTCCCTATCCGAGAAGAAGCGGCAGTATCCCAGTAGATCAATCTACACCGACTTGTACGTTAAATCTCCAACCAGGGGAACTTGTCCGCGTGAAACCATTTCACGAAATTCTCACTACACTCAATACCGAGAATAAGAACAAAGGGCTGTATTTTGATGCAGAAGCCGTCCCTTATTGTGGAGACAAATATCGGGTGCGGTCGCGTCTGAATAAGTTCATTGATGAGAAGACAGGGAAGCTCATAACGATGAAGAACGATTCAATTCTTCTCGAAGGGGTTTGGTGCCGTTCTCGTTACAGTGCATGTCGAATGTTCTGCCCAAGAAGCATCTACTCGTGGTGGCGAGAAATCTGGCTGGAGCGGTTACCATCGGATTCTCTGGAAACTACTGCATTGTTAAATAGAAAAGTCCCGGTAACACCAAAGAACTAAGCAGCAGAGAAATCGTCTACGAGTGTATTCCTGTTTCGAATGTTGTTGTTGTTCATCGCTATGATGTTCCCTTGGACTAGGTGTTTAGTCCCACTTTGTGATGGTGTAGATTATTCTACACTACCAACAAAGGAGGAGTTATGGGACAAGTATTGCACGGGAGCGCCACAACGACAGCGGCGGTGCGTCGGGCAATCCAACATAGTCAAGAGAGCCTGAACCGGCTGGCTGAGCGCTACGCCATTAACCCGAAGACGGTAGCGAAGTGGAAGAAGCGCACGCATGTGGATGATGCGCCCATGGGGCCGAAACAGCCGCGTTCAACGGTGCTAACCCCTGACCAGGAAGCTGCGTGCGTCGCCTTTCGCAAGCATACCCTGCTCCCGCTGGATGATTGTTTGTATGCCCTGCAAAACAGCATTCCTGCGCTGACGCGTTCTTCCCTGCATCGCCTCTTCCAGCGGCATGACATCAGCCGCCTGCCTGAGCTGGATGGAGAACAACCTGCCAAGAAGAAGTTTAAGAAGTATCCGATCGGTTACTTCCACATTGACATTGCCGAAGTGCGAACAGAGGAAGGGAAACTCTATCTGTTCGTTGGGATCGATCGCACCAGCAAGTTCGCGTATGCTGAGCTACATGAGAAGTCTGGAAAGATAGAGGCGGCTCAGTTCCTACGCAACCTGATTGCTGCCGTGCCCTATAAAATCCATACGATCCTCACCGACAATGGCATCCAGTTTACCAACCGTAAAACAGATCGGCAGGCATTCCCTCATATCTTTGCTCGCGTCTGCCTCGAAAATAATACCGATCATCGTCTAAAAAAGCCCAATCATCCTTGGACCAATGGTCAGGTCGAACGCATGAACCGAACGGTAAAAGAGGCCACCGTCAAACGCTACTATTATGACAATCACCAGCAGCTCAGAGAACATCTGAACAACTTCCTGAATGCTTACAACTTCGCAAAACGACTGAAAACGTTGCGAGGACTCACACCCTATGAATACATCATCAAAGACTGGCAAAATGAACCAACTCGCTTTATCGTCAACCCAATCCATCACAAAGTGGGACTAAACACCTAGTTTTAAGCCATCTCCAGATATTTAATTGAGAGCCTGATAAAAACCTTCACCTATGACCTTCTCCCAAATCAGCCGACTTCGGCCTGAAATATCATTGTCTGTCTGATGGTAAAACCGAAGCAATTTGTTTTCTGATGAGACGTCGACAGTCAGTACAAAGCTAATTGTCAAAGGCGAGTTGGATTGCAGTGAAGGACTTGAAAGAGCGAACCCTTCGAGGTGCCTTCGCTAAATTCTTAGCGCAGGGGACAAGTTTTATTTTGCGGATTGGTTCCCTGATGGTTTTGGCCAGACTACTCGACCCAAAGGATTTCGGGTTAGTAGGCATGGTGACTGTTGTCACGGGGGTGTTCAGTCTGTTTAAGGATGCCGGACTTTCGACAGCTACGGTTCAGCGACCAGCAATTACCAATGAACAGGTTTCAGCGCTATTTTGGATCAATATCTTGGTGGGCACAGTTCTAGGGCTTTTATCCTTGGCAATCGCACCCGTCCTAGTATCCTTTTATCACGAGCCCCGTCTTTTCTGGGTGACGGCGGCTCTGTCGACCGGGTTCATCTTCAATGCAGCCGGGGTACAACACTCGGCGCTCCTTCAGCGTCAGATGCGCTTTGCAACTCTGTCAGCAGTAGAAATCATTTCGCTGATAGTAAGTACTGCTGTGGGAATTTCATTGGCCATCGGCGGTCATGGATATTGGGCATTGGTTGGCATGGCCGTTGTAACGCCTGCTACCTCCTCCGTATGTTTGTGGTTGGCTACGTCGTGGGTTCCAGGAAAGCCGCGTCGAGGGGAAGGAATAGGTTCTATGATTCGTTTCGGCGGGACAGCCACGCTAAATAGTCTAGTTGTGTATGTGGCGTATAATGTCGAGAAGGCTCTCCTAGGGCGATTTTGGGGAACTGAGGCGCTAGGAGTTTACGGAAGAGCCTATCAGCTGATCAATATTCCAACGGAGAATATAAACTCAGCAAGCGGAGTAGTTGCCCTGGCGGCACTTTCACGGCTCCAGAGCGACCCGGAGCGCTTCAAGAAATATTTCTTAAAAGGCTACTCGATAACATTGGCATTGACTCTCCCTGTTACAATAACCTGCGGTTTATTTGCCAATGACTTGATCTTAATTCTATTAGGACCTAAGTGGAAGGAGGTTGTCCCTATATTTCAGATGTTAACACCAACGATCTTGGTGTTTGCTCTGATAAATCCTATGTGGTGGCTCCTTGCGTCGACCGGGCGGGTGGAGCGAAGTTTGAAAATTGCACTTGTCATCGCGCCTCTCGTAATTGGTGCCTATCTCATAGGGCTACCTTATGGCCCTATCGGAGTGGCGGCGGCTTATTCGACCGTGATGATCTTGTGGTTGGTTCCACATATTGCTTGGTGCATAAATGGCACCTCAATTAGTGCACAGGATATTTTGAAGGTATCGATCCAACCTGCAATTTCAGCATTGGCGGCTACAGTCTTATCCATTGGGGCACATTTATTTTACGGCCAATTCCTTTCTCCTCTCCTGAGACTGTTATTAGGGAGCGGTATTCTTGTCGCCTCATACCTATGGATGCTTCTGTACGTAATGGGACAAAAGACATTTTATTTGGATATGCTTCAAAGTCTAAAGGGCAGCTCTTCAGCTGAGGCTGCAATTTAGTCCCCAGCAGTTGTGCTTAGTAAGAGGGTAAATGATGAGTGCGCACGACCCGCTTGTTGCTGTTGTTACCCCTGTCTTCAATGGTGAAAAGTATCTTGAAGAGTGTATTGAAAGCGTATTGGCTCAAACTTATCAGAATTGGGTATACGAGATTGTTGATAACTGTAGCACTGATAGTACTCTGAAGCTTGCTGAGAGGTATGCAAAAAAGGATAACCGCATTCGAGCTCGAAGCTATGGGGTATTTGTCGATGTCATGGAAAGCTACAATAGGTCGCTTCGCCTCATCTCTTCACAAAGCAAATATTGCAAGCTAGTATCAGCTGATGATTTTCTCATGCCCTCCTGTGTTGATAAAATGGTCAATTTGGCCGAATCGAGTCCTACAATAGGAATTGTAGGAAGCTATCAACTCTGTAGGGGCGATGTGATATGGAAAGGCTTACCGACGGATTTGCCAACCATGTCAGGGCGAACGGTATGTCGGAGGTTGCTACTTGAGCGTTTACCGGTGCACGGAAACCAAACGAGTAGCCTTTACTCGGCGGATCTCATAAGAAGACATGGCAGTTTCTTCCCACATCAATTTCCGTATGCAGACAGAAGTGCTATGTATGAATATCTTCAATATTGTGACTTTGGATTTGTGCATGAACCTCTTTCGTTTCAGAGGACTCATGAGGCGCAAGTAACCTCTCGGGTAGATCGACAACTCGGCATGTGGAATATTGGACTGCTTGATGACTTCTGCCGATATGGACGGATTTATCTCACAGAGGAAGAGTTTCAAGAACAGAAACACCAAATACTCGGTGAATATTATCGGTGGTTGAGTACGTGCGTACTTCAGATGAAACCCAAGACATTTTGGGAATTCCAAGAACGTCGGCTTGCTGAGTTCGGCTGTCGAATTCGGTGGGGCGAGGTACTGAAGGGTCTTATATCTGAGATTGGGGAGGAAATTCAAAGTCCGAAGGTTGCATTCGGCAAGTTCATGGTTGCGATGAGAAATAGGCGTGGGGAATAAGACTCCACATAGGTCAGATTGGAACCCGCTTTGAAGATACCGCCGCTATCTCTTGGGCGACCAGACGCCCCAATGGCCTAAGCGCTTCAGCTGCTCGATGTGCCGGCGTGTGGGTTGCTCCCGATGACGTTGCTCGATAATGTGAGCGGCACCCAACTCCTTTTATGGCCATTGATCAGATGATAGATGATGACCAAGATCGTATGCGCAATCGCCTTAACTGCTTTTGGGGATCCTGGGTGCCCACATTACCCGTTGGCACCAAGCCGACAGGCGATGGTCTTTCGTTCGAGTCGCGGTCAATACAGCTTGTGCGTAGCCAGCGATTCCTCTTGCTGAGACAGGGACCAGAGAGACTCGTTTTATGGGGTGGCGGAAAGACGGACTTGCACCCAATGCGTGCAAATGGCCTTAAGCGAATCAAATATGAAATCGGCCAATCAGAAAACCTCAGAAAGTAAAAGAGCCTGCATGCTCGCCTATTCATTTTATGAAAATGATAATCGAGTGAGGCGGTACGCTGAAACTCTGGCGAGGCATGGGTATCAAGTGGATGCCGTCACTCTGGGAAAGATAGGTCAACCCCGGTATGAAAACCTGGCCGGCGTAAGAATTTGCAGAATACAGAAAAGGATACGCGATGAAATCGGCAAGCTCTCATACCTCAACAAGCTTCTGAAATTTTTCCTCAGATCGGTGTTCTTTATATCGAGGCACCACCTGCACCGGCGGTATGATGTTATCCATGTACACTCTGTTCCTGACTTCGAGGTATTCGCAACCTTTTTTGCCAAGATAACCGGCGCCAGAATTATTCTCGATATTCATGACATTGTCCCTGAGCTCTACGCTAGTAAATTTCAGGTCAAGAGAGACTCCCTCATATTCAAGGCGCTGGTTTTAATTGAGAAAGCATCCATCGCATTCTCCGATCACGTAATCATTGCGAACCATATCTGGGAAGAGACCCTTCGGTCACGCTCTGTCAGAAAAGTGAACTGTACGACACTGCTTAATTACCCTGACCCATTGATCTTCCATCACAAACTCAGGACTCGGAACGAAGACAAGTTTATCATCATATATCCAGGAACCATCAATTGGCATCAGGGGCTCGATATTGCGGTCAGGGCCTTTGCTAAGATCAAGGACAGCGCGCCTCAAGCGGAATTCCACATTTATGGAGACGGACCGATGCGGCAGGCAATCCAACAATTGATTGCTGATCTTAATCTCGAGGAAAGGGTATTTCTAAAGGGAATGCTAACCTTAGATCAAGTTGCGGTTGTAATGGCCAATGCAGATTTGGGAATTGTTCCTAAGAGAAACGACTCGTTCGGGGGAGACGCCTTCAGTACCAAAATTCTGGAGTTCATGGCTCTTGGCGTCCCGGTGGTAGTCGCCGCTACCCGGATTGACCGCTATTACTTCAATGATACCATCATCAGATTCTTCGAGCCTGAGAACGTGCAGGACCTCACACTGGCCATCACCGACATGATCCAAAATAGAGACCTCGGTGAGCGCTTATCCTCAAATGCATTGCAGTTCGTCTCTGAGCTGACTTGGGACAAAAGAGAAAAAGACTATCTTGCTCTTGTCACCTCTTTTGTTGAGCGGAGAGTCGGTAAATGATGCCTCGCCTAGACCGCGGCGTGACGCTGTGCTATTTCAGACCCCTTAGATATCTTGGCTTAAGGGAGAACGCAGGGATACCAATTCTCATGTACCACAGCATTAGCGAGACTCAAGAACGCACTCACCCATATTACCAAGTCAATACCGCGCCGAAGGCATTTTCGGATCAGATGCATTTTTTGGCTATGCATGGTTACAGGACCATTAAACTGAACGAATTAACCAGTAAAGTCCCCGACGCTAAGAGCGTTGTTATCACATTTGACGATGGATACAGCGACTTTTACTTCGAGGCCTTTCCTAGGCTCCAGGAATATGGATTCCATGCCACTGTATTCTTAGTAACGGCAAATGTCGGTGGCGAAACATTCAAAGGGAAACAATGCCTGAATTGGGGACAGATCAGAGAATTGCATGCGGCTGGCATAACGTTCGGTTCACATACTCATACACATCCCCAGCTCAGAAACCTCGACCGGCCAGCTGTCAAGCTGGAGTTGAGGCAGTCGAAGAATGTCATTGAAGACAGGCTTGGGAGCGAGGTGGCTTTCTTCTCATATCCCTATCAATTTCCAGAAGAGAGTAAAGAATTCCAGGACATTCTCGGTGATGAATTAACGAATGCAGGCTATACACACGGAGTCACAACAATTATCGGAAGATACCATAAAGGTGACGACGTGAGGTTTTTAAAAAGACTTCCGGTAAACGCGGGCGATGATGAGCTTCTGTTTGGAGCAAAATTGGACGGCGATTACGATTGGCTTCATACACCTCAGTGGATAGTCAAATACATGCGCTCAATATTCAAGAGTAGTTAAAGATGATTAGGGTAAGTACGTCCTACGTTATCATAAGTCCTGTGCGGGATGAAGCGAACCATATCGAAAAGACCATTCGATCTGTGATCGCTCAAACTTTGAAACCGCTGTTATGGATAATTGTAGACGATGGGTCTATGGATCACACGCCAGAAATCATCAGTCGATATGCTCAAGATCATTTGTTCATTAAGCTAGTTCGTACTAGGCAGCCGGGCGTTCGGCAGCCGGGTTCAGGTGTTATTCGAGCCTTTAATTATGGCTATGCCGATCTTAAGGGAATCTCCTATGATTACATTGTGAAGCTTGATGGCGATCTCAGCTTTGACGCGGACTATTTTGAGAAGCTGTTTCAGCGGTTTCATATTGATAGCCGAGTGGGAATTGCCTCAGGAATTTATCTCGAACAGGGTAGGACTGGGGTCTGGGAAGAAGTTAAGATGCCTTATTATCACGCGGCTGGGGCATGCAAGGTGCTGCGTCGCGAATGCTTTAAGCAAATAGATGGATTTATCGCAACGGCAGGATGGGATACTGTTGATGAAATGCGAGCCATGGCGAAGGGCTGGAGGACAGGGCATTTTTCAGATTTGCGCATGCGGCACCATAAACCTGAAGGTTCTGGCATCGGTATGATGAGGACGAGCCTTATGCATGGCGAGATTTATTACCTGACGAGTGGAAACAAACTGTTCTTTTTGTTCAAGCTCATCCATCGTATAGGGAGCAAACCCTATCTATTGGGTTCATTAGCATTACTAGCTGGATATCTAAGAGCTGCAGTGATGCGGAAGCAGTGCCTTCTCACCAAAGAAGAAGCGAGTATTTATCACACCTTGTTGCGCGAGCGTTTATGGACTCAGGCGAAAAGCCTAGCCTCAGGACTCATTCTTTGAGGTAGAAAATGAAGGTGGCTGCGGGCAGATGGCCGTGCAAAAGATGTGTGGGTACAGTGATCATAGCGCATGGCGATGCGGCGCCAGGCCTTGATGCGACCAAACATGATCTCTATTTATGGCGCTGCTTGTACAGATTTGTACTGTAGCGAGGCTTTTTCTTACGGTTCTGCATGGCGGAATGCAGGCTCAACATGAACACACCACTCGTGGTCACCTCCAGCCATAGTGAATCACATCTACTATTCGCCCGGAATTCCCAAGAATAACGAGATGAGCCCTGAGCATAGCGAGGCAGAGTTGAGGGTATCGGTGGTGTTGTTACCGAAGTACAGAGCTATCTGATGTGTGGATTTTGCGGCATATTTGATCGGTCCGGATCCCCTATTGATAAGACACTATTGAGGGAAATGAGTTTTGTTATCAGTCATCGGGGTCCGGATGGTGAAGGTCTATTTGTCGACCGAGAGGTCGGTCTTGGGCATCGTCGGTTGAGCATCATCGATGTTGATGGGGGTGCCCAGCCGATTACCAATGAAGATGGAAGTTTACAAATCGTCTTTAATGGAGAGATTTATAATTTTATAGAGCTGCGCAAAGAACTTGAGGGTGCAGGCCACATATTTACAACACAGTCAGACACGGAAGTTATTGTCCACGCTTACGAACAGTGGGGCAAAAAGTGCGTCGAGCATTTGAATGGAATGTTTGCTTTTGCCTTATGGGACTTGAATAAACGGGAATTGTTTCTTGCACGGGATCATCTCGGCATCAAGCCCTTGTACTATGCGGATTTGGGTAAACGTATCATATTTGCATCCGAAATTAAGGCTCTACTCCAAGATCAAGAGTGTCCTCGGGAGGTTGATGAAGAATCTCTAACTGAACTCTTTACATTCCGATATGTTCCCTCCCCCAAAACACTCTTCAAGAACATCCACAAGGTCCCTCCAGGACATCGAATGACCATCTCTCAAAGTGGCGTTGAGCTTATGTCATTCTGGGAGTGGAAGCCTCGGATCCGAGAAAGCTGGGATGAGGAAATATTAGTTGAAGAATACCGCGCCCTCTTAGTTGACGCCATACGTCTCCAACTCAGGAGCGATGTGCCGCTGGGTCTATTTCTAAGCTCAGGAGTCGATTCGGGGGCACTTCTCGCCATTATGAGTCAGTATTCTTCCGAACCTATTCGGGCGTTTACCATCGGATTTGAAGGGGGAGAGACAACTAATGAGGTGGAAGATGCAAGGACTATGGCCAGGATGTTCGGGGCGGATCATCATTGCATGGAAATTAAGCCGGAAGACTATCTGAAGTACTATGAAAACTATCTCTGGGATCTCGAGGAACCAGTGGGAAATGAATCCGCCGCTGCTTTTTACTTCGTCAGTAAGATAGCCTCTGAAAATGTCAAGGTGGCATTGGCTGGGCAGGGGGCTGATGAACCGTGGGCGGGTTATGATCGTTACTTGGGTGCCAAGCTATCAGCTTTTTATAGCCGGCTACCCTCCATTGTGACAGGGGCTTTCGCCTCATTGGTGAACAAAATTCCAGGTCGACTTGAACGATTGAAACGGGCTGCGAGTTCTATGAACGAGCCAGATATGTTGACGCGGTTTACAAAAATATATTCATTCTATAGCACTGAGATGAAGCAACACCTCTTTAAAGGCTCACTCAGAACGCAGATAATTCAGGACCCATATCGGTCAAAGGAGGCTCTCCGTCGTCTCCAAGGTGACGTACAGCACATGGATCCGGTGGCTCAAATGCTCTACATCGACACGCGGGCTAATTTGCCGGACGATCTACTGATGGTTGGAGACAAATTGTCAATGGCAAACTCTCTTGAGGTCCGCCTTCCATTTCTTGATTACCGGCTGATCGAGTTCATCGAGAGTCTTCCTGTCCAACTGAAATTGAATGGGTGGACAGGAAAATATCTTCACAAAAAAGCGATGACAAAATGGTTGCCAAAGAGAATAGTCTACCAAAAGAAAAAGGGATTTGCGAATCCTATCGAAGAGTGGTTTCGAACCAAGATGCGGCCGTTCGTTGAAGAGACTCTATTGAGCCCCGATTCTGCTGTTGCGCGGTATTTTGATCAGAGATATATCGGCCGTATGCTTCAGAAGGATCGGGACGGTACAGAACAACTCCGGCGCCATATCTATCTCCTTGTGTCATTTGAGTTGTGGCACCGTACATTTATGAGAGGCAAATGACGGAAGCTCACAACAATACGGATTTGTCCATTATCATCGTAAACTGGAACTCTAAAAAGTATCTTCAGAAGTGTCTTAAGTCGCTCTCACGTTGTACGAGTAAGTTCACCTATGACATCATAGTTCTTGATGGCGCATCATTCGACGGGTGTGGAGAAATGTTGAGGCAATACTTTCCACACGTTCGCTTTGTTCAGAGTCACAATAATATGGGATTTGGGAGGGCGAATAACGAAGCCTTCAAGATTGCGCGCGGTCGCAGTATTCTGTTTTTGAATCCAGATACCGAGATCGAGGGCTCCGCGATTGAGACGTTGGCTGTTTGTTTAGGTTCTCTGCCCGATGCCGGTATCGTTGGTGCGAAACTTCTTAACAGTGACCGGTCTGTCCAAACCAGTTGTATCCAAGCCTTCCCTACAATACTTAATCAGTTTGTTGATTCAGATGCTCTCCGGAATGCTTTCCCGAAAGCTATGTTATGGGGGACAGGCCCGTTGTACGATGAGAGCCAGCTTCCTCAGAGCGTTGATGCAGTTTCAGGTGCCTGTTTGATGATAAAGCGGGCGGTGTTCGAGACCGTAGGAAAGTTCAGCTCAGATTATTTCATGTATTCCGAGGACATTGATCTATGCTTCAAGACAAGGCAGGCCGGCTGGAGAACTTATTATATTCCCACGGCAGTCGTTGTTCACCACGGAGGAGCAAGTAGTGCACAAAGTGGCATTAGTGTTTTTTCTAGCGTGATGATGCTTGAGTCACGTTGGCGATTTTTTAAAAGGACGCGTCCAGCCTGGTATTGTTGGCTTTACCGTGCTGCGATGTTGTTTCTGAGTATTGTGCGGCTGGGAGTTATTTCGCTCGGGTGGCCTATGTATCGGGTCCGAGGAAATGAACTCCATTTCGGAAACCGGATGAAGAAGTGGACCGCCAGATTGCGATGGGCCCTAGGCGGTGAATGTTGGGTTAAGAACTACTGAATCTTCAAGAAGTGAGAAGCAACAGTTGCCGTGAGACTCAAATCGAGCAAAGCGATCCAACATGAAAACAGTTGGCATTTCAAGCTCCATTATATCGGCAGGTCTTCAAAGAACACTTGACTCTCTAGGAGAGGCGTTTGGTGTTCGGTTTGAGGAACGCGTATTTGGGGAAAGCAGAGGACTGGATGCATGGGTTCTACCTGAATTGGAGGTGAGCTCTGTCGGCCGCTTGGCCAATTGTCCTCTCCCATGTTATGCAACTGTTCCTGCCAATCAACTCCTTCCATGCGGCTTATCGCCGATTATAGAATTCTCAGGTTCCTGCACGCTTCCGTCTTTCTTGGTAGGAAGAAAGGTCAAAGTGGCTGAAGCAGCCGAATTAATGTCCTTACCTCGGAACATTGGAGGTTTAGCTAGTCTTGCTTCCAAAGAAGGTGCTCCGATATGGGCAGAGCAGAAGGCCGAAAACTGCTCGCACCACTATGTATCTATGCCTATCCCTGATTTAAAGGAGAATGAGTCACTATTTCAATATTTTCATGGAAGACAGTTCCTACGTTTGCTCCCCTTGCTCTTATTCGTGCGCGCTCTGGCTGATGATAAAAAGTGGGAACGGCCACCGCTACGGGCGTGTTTCACACTCGATGACCCGAATCTTCACTGGCGCACCTATGGATTTGTTGACTATTCAAATATTGCAGTGCATGCAAAGCGGCATAACTATCACGTCAGTTTTGCGATGATTCCGCTAGATACTTGGTTCGAGCATAAATCGACCGTGGATATTTTTAAGAAGTATCCTAATCAATTGTCCTTACTAATCCACGGCAATGATCACACTGCGCGAGAATTAGCGAGTCCTGACCTTGGCGATAAAACAGTTAATAAATTACACCAGGCCCTGAATCGAATGCTAGCGTTTGAACGCCGTACCAATGTTGAAGTCTCCAGAGTCATGGCTCCCCCACATGGTGCTTGTAATGAAAACGCCCTCGCTTCCATGGCTTGCTTGGGGTTCGAGGCCGCTACTATTTCACGAGGCTCGCTCCGTCATCACAATAAAGGGGCAAGTTGGCTTGGAGTCCTTGGAATGAGACCTTCAGACGTCATTGCTGGACTGCCTGTCTTGCCGAGATTCCCTCTAAATGAGAGTTGCCACAACAGCATCCTAATCGCAGCACTTCTTGATCAACCAATCATTGCTGCTGGGCATCATCAAGATGTTGCGGATGGGCTTCAACTGCTTTCTCAACTATCGGGGTTTGTCAACTCGCTTGGATCAGTTTATTGGGCAGATATGAGGCGAATAGCTAGGTCCCACTTTGCGCAATGCTTAGACGGAGATATTCTCAGAGTCAGAATGTACAGTAGACATGTTCACGTAAATGTTCCTGAAGGAGTGCGTCAGCTATGGATTGACCGGCCACCGTTTCAAGCTGGCGAGTTGATTCCATTCGTATGGAGGAAATCGGGCGATGCCTCAGAATGGAAGTCGGGTATCGTCGATAAACCTATTGAGGTTCTTCCTAAAGATAGGATGGAAGTTCGGTTTGGGCCAATAACGGTTCCATTCGGTGATAAGAATCTCAGAGAGTTTCGTCTGTGGCCTGTTGCACGAAGACAGCTCACCGAAGTGAGGGATAGGCTTGCACCAGTTTTGAAAATGTGTTCGGCCTACTTTATCAACTCAAAAGGAATGTAGGCAAAGGCGAATCGCGTATCTTTCCTGTCGGGACTTGGTATTCCTTCTGAAGTGCAAGGCAATTCGTTGCGTAGGCAGAGCTCACGGCACCATACAAATACTCAAGTGCATGCCCTCGAAAATGTAATCTCCAACTAAGTGGGTTATGTGATCTATAAATGAGATGACGTCTTTGACTGGAGGCTGCCTAATTACGCAGGAGTTTCCCACCTGGCAGGGTAAGGGTGTGAGTTGGGCGCCGTCTGTTGCTCGCCTGGTGCTATGATGGCCATTGATGAAATTCCATCGATAGGCCCATCTAGTGGACTGTAACGTTTAGATGGGAGTATCCTCGCGCCTAAGGAGGGCGAGATGATCCTGACCCCACACGAACGCAGCGAACTGCAACGGCAAGCGGGAGCGCGGAACGGACGTGCTGATCAAGCTCGACAGGCCCGGCTGATTCTGCTGTGGTCCGAGGGCCTGACCTGGGCGCAGATTCGTGCCAAGCTTGATTGCGGCGACAGCTACATTGATCGTTGGAGCAAACGCTTTGCCACCGACCGGCTGGCCGGTTTATTCACCCGGTACGCCGGGCGCGCGCGCTACAAAGCGACAGATCGGATCGAGGCGAAAGTGCTGGCGTGGACCACCCAACGCAAGCCAACCGATGGGTCCACGCACTGGTCCTCACGCAAGCTAGCGGCAGAGTTGGGGGACATCTCGCATATGACGGTCACGCGTATCTGGGCCAAGCACGCCCTCAAGCCGCATCGGCTGGAAGGGTATCTGGCCTCCAACGACCCGGACTTTGAAGCCAAGGCGGCTGATGTGATCGGCCTGTATCTGAACCCACCGCAGCACGCCGTCGTGTTCTGCGTGGACGAGAAAACCGCGATTCAGGCGCTCGATCGCAAAGCCCCGGTGTTGCCCCTGTCACCCGGGCGGGCCGAACGCCATGGCTTTGAGTATGTCCGGCACGGCACACTCTCCCTATACGCGGCGTTCAACACCAAGACGGGTGAGGTGTTAGGCAAGACGGCGCCGCGCCACACCTCGGCCGAGTTCGTCGCGTTTCTAACCGATCTTGTGGTGAACCAGCCCCACGACAAGCAGATCCATGTGATCGCCGACCACCTCTCGGCGCACAAGACCTCGCGGGTCGAGGCGTTCCTCGCCCAGTACCCGAGGGTACAGCTGCACTTTACTCCGACGTACTCCTCCTGGCTGAACCAGGTCGAACTGTGGTTCGCCAAGATCGAACGCGACGTGATCGCTCGTGGTGTCTTTACTTCGGTGCCTGATCTCAAAAGAAAGCTCATGCGCTATATCCGGCGCTACAAAGCACAGCCCAAACCCGTGAAGTGGAAGTACTTCGATGCATCCAGTCGAATTACTCCCAAATCAATTGTTACAGTCCACTAGTCCACAAGACCCAATACCATTTGGCATGGGTGACACGGTACCGGCGGATAATTGGAGAAAAGACCGCATTCGCTCATGAATGCATTTGCCCTCATATTTCTGTTGATGAATCTCGCGGCTTTGTTCTTGCTGCCACGGCGATGGACTCCGCTTCCGATCTTACTCGGAGCCTGCTACATTCCTGCCCTCCAGCTTATCCAGCTTGGCCCCGCTCATTTATCTGTTATGAGGGCGTTGATTGCCGGTGGTCTGGTTAGAATTATTATGCGTAATGAGCGACTGGTGGGTGGCTTGAATAGCTTGGACCGCCTGGTGATGGTATGGGCGGTCTGGATGCTGGTTAGTAGTTATTTTCACAAAGATCAATCTGCCGCATTAGTATATCGACTCGGGCTTGTATATGATGCCGGTGGTATCTACTTTCTTCTTCGTATTTTGTGTACGTCACTTGACGATGTGGTCGGACTGTGCCGTATCACAGCTATTCTGTTGGTTCCTCTTGCCATCGAGATGCTGTACGAAAAGGTTACGCTCCAGAATCTTTTCTATGAAGCGGTAGGCGATCCAATTGGATTATATATTCGTAATGGAACCGTTCGTGCTCAAGGACCTTTTGCACATGCAATCATAGCGGGGACTGTCGCCGCAACTACGATGCCGATTATCATGGTGTTATGGCGACAGTCTAGAAAAGAGGCGATTGTTGGCCTTGGCGCTTGTCTGGTTATTATTTTCACCTGTGGATCAAGCGGACCGATAATGAGCATGGCATCAGGATTTGCTGCGCTATTCATGTGGCGGCACCGTGCACAAATACCGTTAGTCTTTTGGATAATGGTTGCAAGTTATGTAGTACTGGATCTCGTGATGAAGGAACCCGCCTATTACATTATGGCTCGAATTGATTTGGTGGGAGGGAGCGGGGGGTGGCATCGAGCGAGGTTGATCGAGTCTGCAATTGAGCATCTTGATGAATGGTGGGTTGCCGGAACTGACTACACACGACATTGGATGCCATCAGGCGTCTCCTGGAGCGCCGAGCACACTGATATTACTAATCACTATTTGAAGATGGGAGTGATTGGCGGACTGCCGTTGATGTTACTGTTCATGGGCATCTTGATGCAGGGGTTTTCTGCCGTGCGATGGACTGTCCAGGCGGTGTCACAAAGATTATCTAAACATCAGTTTACCTGTTGGGCACTGGGAGCATCGCTCTTTGCACATGCGACCACTTTCATTTCAGTCTCTTACTTCGACCAATCGTTTGTATTCATTTACTTGACGCTTGCAGCAATTGGTTCGGTTTATTCCAATGCGCCGATGAAAAGCCGTGTGAGGCTTTCAACGTCATCTCTTGGAGATCACGCTCTACTGATCAAAAGAACTTGAGGGATCCGCGGGATGAAGATCTTGGTGGCGATCGCAAACTATGGAACCAAAAACATGAGGTTCCTTCATGCTCTTCTTAAAGAATATCGGTCGATGTCTTATGAAACAGACATCGTTGTATTCTCTAATATTCCCAAAGAATTGGGGGAGGCTGTCGAAGTCAAGGTAGGTCTTCCTTCGAAAAATCCGTGGTCACTTCCGTTCGCTCATAAGAAAGTGTTTGCTGAAAGGGTAAATGAGTATGATCTTTTTATATACTCAGAAGATGACACATTAATTACAGAACATCACATCGCAGCTTTCCTAGATGTGACCCGCATCCTCCCGAAAAACGTTATTGCTGGGTTTCTTCGGTACGAATTCGATAGGTCTGGAAATAAATATTACTCTTCAGTGCATTCCCATTTTCACTGGATACCGGACTCTCTTGTATCTGTCGGTAGATACGCCTTTGCACGGTTCACGAATGACCATTCAGCATGTTATCTCTTGACAAGAGAGCAACTGAAAATTGCGATTGATTCCGGAGGCTACCTGGTCGAACCACATGAGGGACGCTATGATCTGTTGGTGACCGCAGCGACTGATCCCTATACGCAGTGCGGTCTATCAAAGATAATATGTGTTTCGCATCTGAATGATTTTGAGCTCCATCACCTGCCGGATGTCTATATCGGAAGATTAGGCGTGGCGGAGAGAGAATTAAACCAACAAATCTCGGCTTTGTTGAAAAACAGCGTGGATACCCAGAGACACCTCTTTGCAGTAGAGACCAAGTGTAAGCAAGAGCGATGGAGCAAAAGTTTTTATGAACCGGCCAGAGAAGATATTGTTGGCTTGATTCCCAATTATCCTCAAAACATTTTGTCGGTCGGCTGTGGATGGGGTGCCATGGAGGCAGCGCTGGTTCAGAGAGGGCATAAAGTAGCTGCTGTTCCTCTCGACTCAGTGATCGGAAGTTGTGCCGAAGCAAAGGGTGTTGAGATCACCTGTCCAGACTTTTATCAAGCATTCAGAAGCTTATCAGGCAGGCGATTCGATTGCATTATATTTTCAGAGGTTCTTCAACATATTCCTGACCCTGTGAAAGTTCTTTCAAACTATGTGAGTCTCTTGTCAAACGATGGAATGGTGGTTATCAGCGTACCAAATTTTAGCAGCATTAAATTGCGTCATGCATTCACATCGGAGGGGATCTTGTCAAAAGAGATGAGCGTATTCGATAGAACCGGACTGCACATGACGACCCCAGATTTGGTCAAGACCTGGTTGAAGCAAAGTAATCTACGAGTGGTTCATTCTCTCTATGGTGCTCAGGGGCGATCACGGCTGCTGATGCCGATTATGCCAGGGCGTCTCAAAGGCCTTGTGGCGGAAGAGTATCTTATCGTAGCGCGCAAAGTATCGTATGAGTTTTGAAGAAGTGGCCCTGGTCTAGGGTCCAAACTCAATTATTGAGTTGGTAAGCCATTGATGATTCAATAGTCATGCACGCAAGGGAGGCGCGGCATGCTCATGAAGAACGAACGCCATCGTAAGCACTGCTGGTTAGACGACCCTGCAATGGTCGATACGTGAGAAACATCTGCCGAAGACGCACCCAGGGCCGGAGGGTACGGATGATCGGCGGATTATCAGCAGGATCATCCATGTGGTGCAATCGGGTTGTCGATGGCAGGACTGTCCGCCGGAATACGGTCCGTCCACCATAGGTTCCAATCGGTATCACCGGGGGGCCATGCGTGGGATCTGGAAACGCATATTCTGCAACATGACCGCCATCGTGGGCACCCATTACGAGAATAGCATTGATTCAACGATCAGCAAGGCTCACCGCTCGGCCAGCGGTAAAAAGGGGGTGGCTCGGAAGCAATTGGCAAAAGCTGGGGCGGACGCGCCACGAAAGTCCATGCGGTTACGGATGAAAAAGGTCGTCCGATCGCATTCCTGCTGACACCGGGCAATGCGTCCGACAGCAAGGCGGTAAAGCCGTTGCTGGAACCGCTGACGTCTCCCAAACAATTATTGGCGGACAAGGCGTACGATAGCGATGAGGTAAGGGCATGGCTCAAAAATCGGAATACAGAACCCGTCGTTCCTATCCGGAACAATCGCACAAGCCCATATCTATTCAAAAACGACGCTACAAATAGCGCAACACGATCGAGAAGATGTTTTGCCGTCTCAAAGATGCGCGGCGCATCGCCACCAGAATGATACATCTGCAAAGACGTTCCTTAACGACATCTGTCTCGCCTCGATCGTGTACTGGTGGCTTAATTGAGTTTGGACCCTCGGATTGACAGCAATACGTAAAATCTTGCTATCTTTTTCGATGGTCTAGTGAGCAACAAGAAGTCAGGGGTTGTATGGACCAGGAATGCAAACATTGTTGGTCAACATAACCGGCAGTAATGCAGTCTGCAGAAAATTGGAACTTGAGAATAGGTTGGGATGGAGGCTCCCCGTTATTGCAAAAGTGTCCAGCCTTGTTGACCTAAATCAGCCGAATCTTGCATTGCTGGTCCAGGGCATCCGTTCCTAAATGTTCAGTTCGGTTCTTATGTTCCTGCTTACTGGTATACCGCAAACTATGAAAGTCCGACCACTGCTAGATGGTTTGTAAAGTTCTCGCACTATTCTCCGTAAATATCCGACAGTCGCTCCTCCTGTGCTAATGGCGCTGA
>NZ_JBLFBO010000104.1:0-2462 GCF_047338595.1 Nitrospira sp. BLG_1 | reverse complement strand
CTTGACGACCAGCCTCGTAGCCGACGAGGGGACAAGGAACAGAAACTTGTCGATCGGCTGAAGTCCAGCAACGATAAGTTGTTGGACGAACTGAAGAAGCGCGACCGTCTTCTTGATGACATGAGTAGCAGGCTCTCGCGAGTCGAGCAGGATCGTACGGAACGGGAGACGCGAGCCGACGTGAATCGTCGAGCGGACGATGCACGAGCCGAAGCTGAACGCGAAGGGCGTGAGATGTGGAGTAGGGTTTCTGCGCTGGATCAGCAAGATCCTGAGCGCGGCCAAAAGACCTACACCATCCTGGCCGAATACAATCGGCGGGCTCGTCAGGAGGATATCCGGCACATCTTAGAGGAGGTGGACCGGAGATCGTCGGCAGCCGTCACGCGCCGAGCATTGGAACAACAAAGGTTCGAGGAGTCCAAGAAGAGGACCATTGCCGAGCTCGAACGAAACGGGATGAGCAAGGACCTCTTCGATGTCGTGCAGGACATCGCAACCGCGAAGGCGGCGACTGACTTTGATTGGTTCAAGCGTACTCCCGAGGCCGAGCAGATTCCGTTGCTCGTCTCGGATCTCAAGGAGCGGTTAATGAAAAGCAAACGAACGGGCCAGGAGTTTCAAAACGACAAGCGCGCACACCGCGCCGATATGGGCGGGGTGTTGGGCGAAGGATCGAGCGGGACACGGCGAGGATGGACGCGAGGCGACGCTGAGGACGGCGAACGGCAACCGTCCAGCATTCTGTCTGACTTGCGGCGCATGCGCGAGACTCAGATGAAGTACTCTGGCGACATGCTGAGACGAAAGTAAGGCGGATTGGTCACGTGTCACGCCCTGGCCAGTAACAACAAGAGGAGAAGACGATCATGAACGTTCAGTGGTCTAGCAGTTTCCCAGCCGGGGTGTCACGTAACCATGCCTTGAGCGATCAATTGCGATTTGCCAGTGTGTCGGAAACGGAGGTCTTGCAGTTCGCCAGACCTGAGCCAGGGTTCGGGAAAAACCAGGGCGAGTCCGTGACGATTCAGCGCATTCGGAGCATCGCGGAATCCACATCATCGGTGCTCAGCCAGTCCGGGAAAATCCCGGTCGATCAGATGGCGATGTCGGCTCGGACCATCACGGTCAGCGAGTTTGGTTCAGCCGTTGGGTTCACCAAGCTCTCGCAATTGCTCAGCAATTTCGATCTACAGAACCCGATTCAGAAGACACTCAAGAAGCGGATGCGCTTGACGCTCGATACGGTCGCCGGGACCGCCATCAAGACCTCGATGATACGGTTTGCTCCCACGAGCGCGGTTGGCGGGACCTTCACGACCGATGCGGGGGTGACGCCCGTCACGGGGACCAATAACCTGACGGTGGCTCACGTCAAGCAGATTCGCGACTATATGCGGAAGACCATCCATGTCGATCCGTATCAAGGCCAATCCTACATTGTGTTGGCCTCGACGAAGGCATGCCGAGGCGTCAAGGACGATCCTGAATTTCATTCCTGGCGTCAGTATCTCCGTCCGGGTGAAGTGTTCAACAACGCGGAGGTCGGGGAAATCGAAAAGTGCCGGTTCATTGAAATCGTGCACGATAACGTCTTGACCGAGCGTGGAACAGGCAGCGCCGTCGGAGAAGCCGTCTTCTTCGGAGACGACGTGCTGGCGCTGGCCGAGGTTGAAGCCCCTGAACTACGGCTGGCCATTCCGGCAGACTTCGACCGGCAATTTGCCATTGCCTGGTACGGGGTGCTCGGCATGGTCAACGTGTGGGGCGATTCGGCAAACGATGGCGAAGCACGATCCGTGTACGTCACGTCGAGCTAGGAAGAAACGGCGCTCATGCCCATTCACTTTCATGGAGGACAGATCATGATTCGCTATGATTTCAATAGCTTGTGGAACGCGGCCAAGCGGACCGTGTTGGGCAAGCTCGTGCAGCAAGAGCGGGACATTCCCCTCGCGCTCGACATTCATCGAGCCGTGCAGGGCGTTCAGTGGGCTCCTTCGATGGAGGAGGCTATCGGACGAGGATTGCTCCTGATGCCGGTGCTGAGAGGCGGGATGTACGGGTACGAAAGCCGTCGATGGCTCTCGCCCGATATTGCTGGCGTCATGGACTTCAGCGGAACCGGATCCGAAGGTCAATTCAACATCTTCGATTGGTTCCTCGTCGATACCATCGGGTTTACGTTCGCCGTGGCAGGCACCACGACGGCGGCGAAGGTGGATTTCGATCTGTATCCGGCGATTAACGGCAAGGGAACCATCATTGCGTCGAACCTGGACGGGACTCAGGGCACCGTCACGGCTCCGAATGCGACGACGGCCCAGGCCATTGGCGCCGTGACCTACAAGGTCATGGATGCGCCTATTCTTGTGCGCCCAGGCAATAGCATCGATGTCGATGTCGCCACGGCCTGCACGGCAGGATCAGAGGCCCTGGCGTTCGTCTTGGGCTATCCGAAG
>NZ_JBLFBO010000027.1:0-36902 GCF_047338595.1 Nitrospira sp. BLG_1 | reverse complement strand
ATGGAGATGGGCGGTTCGGACGGCATGGTCTCAATCATCCGGAAGGATAAGAAGGTTGTGTGGCAGTTGATGGGCAATATGTACATGGAAATGCCGATGGACCCCTCCAATGCATCCGGAATGGACGCGTTCGACATCGTGGAGCAGACCGAGGTCGGTCCGGACACCATCAACGGTCTGAGGACCACCAAATCCAAGATCGTTGCCGTGAAGAAGGACGGCTCCGGAAAATTCGGCGGCTTTTTCTGGACCACAAAGGAGGGGATCACCGTCAAGATGGATATGCTCTCGAAAGAGGGCGATAAGAAGATGCGCATGACCAGCGAATTGACCAATGTGAAGCTTGAAAAGCAGGACCCTGCACTCTTCGAGATTCCAGCCGGCTACACTAAGAACGACATGGGAGCCATGATGGGCGGCATGCCCAATATGGAAGAATTGAAGAAGAATGCACGACAGCAGAGACAATCTCGTGAAAACCAAGCCAAAGAAAGCCTGGGTGAGCAAATACCTGACGTCAATAAGATGATGAAGGGACTGTTTGGGAAGTAAGGGAGGTTGTCACTGATGCGTCTGACGCAAGTAGCCGTTGCCCACGTGCTGTTCATCGTGCTGATGGCTCCAGCCGTCCATGCCGACGATCCCTGTATGGGAGATGACGAAAAGAAGGCTGCCTTGTCCCAATCGGCTGCTCTCCAAAAAGCCGAACAAGCTGGTCAGCCCGCCGCCCTCTTTGTTGCGTATATGCAGATCATGGCCGATGACTGTATGGATCGGTATGACAAGAATGCAGTTGCCAGAGCCAAGACGAACATCCCAAAGCTTGGACGGGATTTAGCTCAGGCCGCCGAAGCAAAAGGTGCCCTGTACTCCCCTGACCCGGTACGAGCCACTGGCCAGACCACGGCCTTCAGGTACTATGAAGCCCTCAGGGACTATCATGAGGCCAATCGTGTTCTGCTCAAAGCTGTTCAGGCCAAACCGGATGATCTGCGCATGTTCGAGGCGGCCTGGAATATCGATAATGGCCGATATGGGCCGGTCGATCCAGCTACCGGATCACGACAACCCTATAGTTCCCCACCAGCATTTCGGCAAGAACTTGTGAAGATGGCCTCGATGAATGCCGATCGGCTGATGAAGGCCGAGGAGAGAGACGCGCAAGGGCTGACCGGGAACATCGGCGAACTCGGGAAAGCCAGCACACAGTCCATCGAGAAACTCCGGAGTGCAGCACTTTGGATGAAGTATCTTCCTGCTGGCGACAGACCTGCAAGGGACCGCGCTGAGCAACGCGGTGACACTATCATGAAGCGACCCGACCCGAGTTTTACGCAGGGGCAGGCCATGATGTATTACGAATTCGCCGGTTCGCCTAAGGCAAAAGACATGGCTGCGCAAATTAAGCAGAACAGTGAAGTGTCTCAACGGGCCATAGAGAAAGCCGGCGAGAGCATGAAGGGCATGTTCAACCAGAAGAGTGAGGCCGAACAAAAGCAGTTCGACAAGAAGAAAGCCGACCTCGAAAAGGAACTAGGTTTTTAGCCAGCTCTCTCTATTTGCGAGCTCACCTTTCCGTCGATCTGCCGGATAGGCTCCGCTATGTTGTGAGTCGTTGACGCGTAGGAGGCAATCGGAACTTCCGATTGCACCGGAGTGGACGCGGGCGGCAGCGGAGGCACTTCTGTCTTAGAGAACACAATAGCAGTCTTCGTCTCTTTGAGTTGTTTCATCTCCTCGTTGGTTCTCCCCACGTGGGCAGCAATCAGTTGCTCGACGGCCGTGGCAAGCGTCAGCAGTCCCTTGGCGGCGAGCGAGGTTGGTGCCGCTTCAATTACGGGCAAGAACTTTCGAATGGCCTGAGGAACGGACGGGTCCTCAGGCACTTCTCCCACGAGCATCAAGTCCCCTCCGACGTACTGATGGAGGATCTTCCGAAGGTAGAGGACATTGACCCGGGAGCTGTCTGATCCCCGGTTGATGATCAGCCCGGGCCGGAATGATTGCAGCACGGCAGCGGCTGCATCACGTCCTGCTGTATCGGTAGCACCTGCAACCGTCATCACTTCTTCTACGCTGTGGAAGTCCCTGTTCGAAAGAATATCCGACATCTGGCTACGCGCCAGAAAGCAGGATAAGACGCGGCGGATCGCTGCTAACTTAATGAATCGGTAGAGGTCTAATACCGAGGTTGGTTCGGGAGTCGCAACAGCCAAATGGATGTCGCCCATCAAGAAAAAGTCGAGTGCGTGATAGCTCGTACCGGCTCCGATATCGATCACCACGACATCCGCCGTGAGTTCCTGGAACTGCTTCATCAGCCGCTTCTTACGTGCATACGCCATATTGGCGGTTGCCAAGGTATCGCCTGTTCCAGGAATCAGGCGAAGGTTCGGATGCAGCGTGATGGGAATGGCGACCTCCTCCAGTCGATTCACCCGTTTGTTCAAGAAATCCGTTAAGGTGACCGGTGGATTCAATTCTCCGAACATGATGTGCGCATCGGCTCCGCCGACGTCGAGGTCGGCCAGAATGACCTGTCGCCCGTTTTTCGCAAGAGCCAACGCAAGGTTGGCTGACACCACGCTCTTTCCGACGCCGCCTTTGCCGGATGCGACTGAAATCAGAGTTGCCATGTGGTTTGCCGTTTCCTGAGTGAGAATACGGATCGGGATCTGTCTGACTGGAAGTACGTACGATGAGGTCATTGTAGCGGCTACTGAACAAAAGAAAAGGAAAATACAGGAATCCGTCAAGGGTATGCGTATCTTGCAGGAGCTTCGAAGCCGAGGATTGTCTGACGGCTCGGTCCTGTATGGCGTGGGAACAGCGGGACTGTGGTAATCTACTGACCGGGGCCAGCTGAGTCGAAGCGACGGTTCCTCACATGTGATCATGCGAAAAGCCAAGATCATCTGCACGATCGGACCTGCGAGTTCCCCACCGGCGATCATCGATCGGCTGATCGCCGCCGGAATGAACGCGGCCCGGTTGAATTTCTCGCATGGAACCTACGACTCGCATGCCGCAGCGATCACCACAATCCGCCAGGCCGCTGCGAGGCATGGCGCAGCAGTGGCGATCATCCAGGATCTGCAAGGGCCGAGGATTCGAGTAGGTCTTGTCCCACCGGCGGGGATTCACGTCACAGCCGGTCAGTCAATCCGTCTCCGGGCATGGCGCTCTGAACGGGACACACAATCCGTTCCCCCCTCCCTTTCTAGGGAAATTCCTATCTCATATCCGGATCTCACGCGCGACCTTCGTGCCGGAGGGAGAATTCTGATCAACGACGGGTTGATTGAGCTCGTCGCCGAACACATCCAGGATGACGTCGTCGACTGTTCCGTCCTCATCGGAGGCACGATTACCTCGCACAAAGGGATTAATCTTCCCGGCACGGCGGTCAGTGCCCCCACGCTGACGGAAAAAGACCAGCAGGACATCAAATTTGGTGTCGAGCAGGAGGTGGACGCTATTGCGCTCTCCTTCGTGCGAGGAGCACAGGATATCGAGACGGCGCGAGCTGTCCTGCAACCGTATGGACGTCGCATTCCGCTCATTGCGAAGATCGAACGAGTCGAGGCGGTTGCGGCCCTGGAGGATATTTTGGCCTGTGCGGACGGCGTGATGATCGCACGCGGTGATCTGGGCGTGGAAATGGGGCCGGAAGCGGTGCCGATTCTGCAGAAACGCATTATCGTCGAGGCCAATCGTTGGCGTCGGTTGGTGATTACCGCCACGCAGATGTTGGAGTCGATGACCAAGGCGACAAGGCCGACGAGAGCCGAAGCTTCGGATGTCGCCAATGCCGTCTTTGACGGCAGCGATGCCGTCATGCTCTCGGCTGAAACGGCCGTGGGGGCGTATCCTGTTGAAACGGTACAGGTCATGGATCGTCTGATCTGCGCAGCGGAAGACACGACCGAACCTGGTGTGACCGTCAAGACAGATCCTGGCGCGGACAATTTCTCGCTCGCAGAGGCGATCTCAGCTGCTGCTGCCTCCGTAGCCAGCTCAGTCAGAGCTCGAGCCATCGTTGCCTTCACAGAAGGGGGCACGACCGCACGATTGATCTCCAAACATCGACCGGCTTCCCAGCTGGTGGCATTCACTCCGTCCGAAGCGATTCGACGGCAGATGGCGCTGTACTGGGGCGTGAGTCCCTTTCTCATGTCTCCAGGGGGAGCACCGGAAGCCTGGATCGCAGAGGCGGAGCAACGGCTCACGACAGAGCATCTCTGTATGCCTGGAGATATCCTCGCCGTTGTGTCCGGAACGATGGCGGGGCAAGTCGGCGGTACGAATATGCTGAAGCTGCACGAAGTCGGGTCTTGCATATCTGAGCGTGACAAGCCTTTCACCACATCTCAGTCGTCATAGCGAGACTATGCAGGATTTCCTGCACCAGACTAGATTCGGTCTCATTTTTTGAAAGACTATCCAACTGAAATAGTCACTTCTATAGGGGAGAAGATGGCCTATGTTCATGTATCGAACGAGATGTTGTCTGGCAATCATATTCCAGATCCTCTTTGACGGCCCGGTTTATGCCGAATGGGTGGCTCTTGATGATCACTTTCAATCGCATCCGTTGCAGACGGTGTACATTGACCCCGATACCATTCACGGAGAGGGGCATGGAGTTCTACTCTCGGTCTTGATCGATTGGAAAGCGATGCAAGGAGGGCGAACACCGACCCGCTTCTATTCCACGACACTCACCAAGCTAGTCGACTGTGCTGAACGACGGGTTCAAACGCTGACATCCACAGACCGCTATGGCCATATGGGGACCGGTGAGGTGATCAGTGATGGAAGCCATGCAAGCGAAGGCTACTGGAGAGCCGTGGAGCCGGGAACGAGCAATGAAGGATTGTGGAACGCAGCCTGCGGGAAAAAGTAACAGTCATGCACATTGCGAGATCTCGTAGATGCTGACTCATGCCGTGGTCAGCTTACGAAATGTCTGCTGATCTCCTGCGGTTTGAAGACCCCGCGTTCGGTAATGATCCCCGTAATGAGTTCAGCAGGGGTGACATCGAAGGCTGGGTTATGAACTGCCACATCTTTGGGGGCGACTGGATGGCTGCCGTGGATTGTGGTGACTTCTGACGCATTGCGCTGTTCGATGGGAATGTCCTCTCCTGATTTCGTGTTGAGATCAATGGTCGAATAGGGAGCCGCGACGTAGAATGGAATATCGTGAGCCTTCGCCAAGACGGCCACCGAGTACGTCCCTATTTTATTGGCCACATCCCCGTTGGCGGCAATGCGATCTGCTCCAACGACGCAGAGCTGTATTTTCCCCTGTCTCATGAGGGACCCGGCCATGTTGTCTGTAATCAACGTGACGGGAATGTGATCTTGCATGAGTTCCCAGGCCGTGAGGCGAGCGCCTTGCAGGACGGGGCGAGTTTCATCGGCAATCACATTGATCTTCTTTCCCTGTTCCCATGCCGCACGAATGACTCCCAGCGCCGTTCCATATCCTGCCGTGGCGAGTGAGCCTGCGTTGCAGTGCGTGAGGATCGTTTGGCCGTCCTGGATGAGCTCTGCTCCATGGCGTCCCATGGTCTTGCACAGCGTAATATCTTCATCCAGTATGGCTTGAGACTCAGACACCAGCCTCTCCTTGATCGCTGAGACTGGGTGCCCTTTCAGGGACTCCAGTTTCCGTTTCATCCGCTCAATCGCCCAGAAGAGATTGACGGCGGTCGGTCTGGTTGCTGCTAGCTCATCGCAGATCTTGAGAACAGTTTGCGCAAATGTTGCGTCGTCGGTGGTTTGGAGACTCTGTGCGCCCAAGGCCACGCCCATTGCGGCGGTCACCCCGATCGCCGGTGCTCCACGAACCTTCAAGGTGCGGATCGCCTCTGCAACAGTTTGGTAGTCGCGACAGTCCAGGAACTCGACTGCTCCAGGCAGCCGGCTCTGGTCGAGCAGGCGAACCGCACCGTCTTTCCATTCAACCGTGGGAACCATGACATCACGTTGTAGCGAGAAAGGGATTAAAGTGCAAGCCCTCTTCAAACAGCCAGTGCGCACCCATCCAAACTCCCTTGCCAAACTTCTCTGAACCTCAGACTACTTCTCTCTCGGGAAGTTTCGTGCTCACTCCCCTCCTTTGATCATCTGTTCCGTAAGTACTACATGAAGATTGTGAGACTCCTAATGATTCTGTGTGGATCGTTTTATATTTCATCTCTAACGTGAAGAACTTGATAGGACAAGTCGATGCCAGTTCTGGTATTCACAGCGCCAAGGGCAGGTGAACACATCGACGGGTTGGATCACGAGTTCGCGCATACTGGTCACCGTCAGCTCGGTACTGGATAGCCGGCCTTGCACCCAGACCGCCCCATCACGATCCGTCCGATAGACCGTAATCCCCTGATTGTGATACGCCTCGAGTACGGCTGGAGCGGGATGTCCATAGGAGTTGGTCGACCCGACAGAAATGATCGCATATTGAGGATGAATCCGCCGAAGCCAGTCTTGGTTCAACGAGCTCCGTGCTCCGTGGTGCGGCACCTTCAGGACTGTGACAGGTTGGTATCCATTCTCCGGTAGCTGGTGGAGTCCGCCGGTTTCAATATCCGCGGCGAAGAGAATGGAATGGGCGCCACAGTCTAATCGAGACACGATCGAACGGTTGTTCAGCTCTGTCCCGGTGTGAAAAGACTTGGGATCAGCAGGCGTCTCATCTTGCTGTGGGTTGAGAATCCCGAGATGGCACGGACCGGAGGCTAGGACCTCTTGCCCTTGGATGGCGGATTGTTTCGGGATGCCATGTGAATGAAGGGCAGAGGTGAGATCTGTGACGAATTGCTCCTCTCGCTCTACCCCTTGGTCCCAGAACTGTCCCACGGACAGATGTTGGATGATCCAGATCAACCCACCGACATGGTCCATCTGTTGATGCGTGCCGATCACGTAGTCAATATGCGAAATGCCCCTGTTCCAGAGAAACGGCGCGACGACACTTCGTCCCATGTCGAACCGATCATGGCGCGCCCCGCCGTCGATTAAGACCGTTTGTCCATCAGGGAGTTCAACGAGGGCACTGTCTCCCTGGCCCACATCAAGGAAGGTGACACGCCAGTGATCGCTGTCGCCTTGATGATTTGGAGGCACCAGCCACCACACCATGAGTGCGAGCGCCAATCCGGTTCCTGCCAGCCGCCATCGTGTTGAAAGGACCGGCAGGCTTGCGACAACGGCTCCGGCGTAGAACAGCATCATGGCTGGAATTGACGGCGCGGCAACAGCCCATTGGGCGCCTGGAATTGTGGCACACCACCGAACCCCAGTGACCAGCCACGTAAAGACATATTCCAATTCAGGTCCCCAGGCCAACACCTCGGCACCGGTCATCATGGTCCAGATCGCCATACCAAGCCCAAAGGGAACGAGAATGAATCCGGTGAACGGGATGGCGCCAAGATTTGTGAGTACGCCCAACCATGGCACCTGATTGAAATAGAATGCGACCAAGGGGAGCGTGGTCACGGTGAGGACCGCACTGAATGACAATGCCTTGGCTCCGGAGAGGGTGGCGCGGGACATCCATCCCTGCGTACTCTTGGTGGGATCCTTGTTCCATGCGTCTACGAATCCGATCATCCGGATCATGACGAAGACGGAGAGAAACGACAGCTGAAAGGAAATGTCGAAGATCGCACGGGGATCATGGCACACAATCAAGAGCACAGCGACCGCCATGGTATGGTTCAGATGCCGGTCATGTCCCAACCAGACGGCGACCATCGCCATCGTGATCATGACGAGTGATCGCACGGTTGCCAGTTCAGCCCCAGCCAGGAGGGCGTACAGTGCGACCGCCGGCCAGATGAACAGAATCGCAAGCCGTGAAATGATCAGCCTTCTGGTGATGGTCAATATGAACATGGTCGGCATCCGTACGATCAAGAATCTCACGATCCAATAAGCGACTGCTGCAACCAGACCGAGATGCGATCCGGAGATCGACAGTAAGTGGACTGTGCCAGTGGCCATAAACCAATCTTGCAGCTCCTGCTCGAGATAGCCCCGTTCCCCGATGATCATGCCGAGTACAACTCCCAGTGCCGGTTGATGCACGCTACGAATCGCAGCGTCCCGGATGCTGGTTCGCCAATGATCGATCTGATTCCATCCACGCCATCGAAGACTCACGGCTCCGGATTCCAACAGGGTGACTGCCTGAGCTCCAACGATGGTCCCGACGAGGTCGATTCCTTGATGCTCAAGATAGCCTGCATAGTCGAATCCACCTGGATTCAACCCTCCTCGTGGAGGGTGATAGCGGCCGTGGACGGCCACCAGATCGCCCTGATGCAAGGTGAGTCCTGGATTGCGCCAGACCAAGCGTAGGCGCGTGTTTCCATCATCCGTCCGAAGAATGATCGTTTGGCGCCCGGTGCCATGTTGAACCGGGACAATGACACGGCCGGTGAGAACGGTCTGCTCAACGGTGTGGGCCATCGGTATTGGGCGGTGGGATACCGGCGCGGTGCTCGTGGACCAGTAGATAAGCCCAGACAGCACCGTGAGGTAGAGAACCAGCGCGGATGGTGTCGTGAGATAGCCGTTTCGCTCAACCAGCGAGAGTGCGAGGGCTATCGCCAAGAGGGCGGTCAGAACCGAGAGAGGAAAAAACTGAACCTGTGCTCCGCACACAAGTCCGATGAGAAAGGCAACGGCAAGGGATGGCAGCATGAGCGTTCCTCATGCACAGGAGAAACGCTCAGCCGATATGGGCTTGCACTACTCGGGCAAGCTCGTCGGCGACGTCTTTGACGACCGACGCGTGCTCGCCTTCGACCATGATTCGTAACAACGGTTCGGTTCCGGAGTACCGGATGAGCACACGACCGCTTCCATTGAGACGACGGTTGTTTTCTTGAATCGCTCGGTCAATCTCAGGAATCGACTCCAAGACCGGTTTCTGTTTGACCTTGATATTGACCAGAATTTGCGGCACTGCGGTCATTGCTTTGGCAAGTTCGGACAACGGTTTCTTGCTGCGCTTCATCAACGACAAGATTTGCAGGGCCGAGATCAGCCCATCTCCGGTCGTGTTGTGGTCGAGAAAGATGAAATGCCCGGACTGTTCTCCGCCGAAGTTATATCCCTCCGCCAACATCCGTTCGAGCAGGTATCGATCTCCGACCGGCGTGCGGATCAGTGTGATGCCTGCCTTGGCCATCGACAACTCCAGGCCAAAATTACTCATGACCGTACCGACCAACGTGCGGTTGGCGAGAAGACCCTGGTGGTGAAGATCGAGGCCGAGCGCCGCCATCACGTGGTCCCCATCAACGACCGTTCCCTGCTCGCAAACAAAAATGGCCCGGTCGGCATCTCCGTCCAGCGCGATTCCCAGGTCGGCCTTATGCAGACGGACGGTCTCTTGCAAGAGCTCGGGATGGACGGCCCCGCATGCCTGATTGATATTCATGCCGTTCGGTTTGTTCCCGATCACCTCCACGGTGGCGCCCAATTCTCTCAAGACGGTCGGAGCCACTTTGTACCCTGCACCGTTGGCACAGTCCACGACAAGCTTGATCCCCTGGAAATCCAAATCTTTCGGCAATGATCGCTTGGCAAATTCAATGTATCGTCCGTCAGCATCGTCGATTCGATAGGCCTTTCCAATCAGGTCGGCAGTCGGTCTCAGGTGATTGATCTCATCGGACACGATGAGCTCTTCTATGCGGGATTCGACTTCATCGGGAAGTTTGAAGCCATCGCCCGAGAAAAACTTGATGCCGTTATCCTGGTAGGGGTTATGCGACGCCGAGATGACGACGCCTGCATCGGCACGCAGACTCCTGGTCAAAAAGGCAATGGCTGGTGTCGGCATCGGCCCGACCAAAAGGACATCGACTCCCATGGAGCAGATTCCCGCCGTCAGGGCGGATTCGAGCATATAGCCGGAAATTCTCGTGTCTTTGCCGATGACGATCTGGTGACGTCCCGCTCGGCGCATAAAAATATGCGCGGCGGCTCGCCCCAACTGCATGGCTGTCTCGCTCGTCATCGGATCAAGGTTGGCGACTCCGCGCACACCGTCCGTTCCGAATAATCTACGCATCATTCTTCCTCTCTCTGCGATGGCCAAGCGCTGCTTGCTGCCGACGCCACCTTCACGACATCCATCATCATGGCGACATCATGAACACGAATAATCCGAGCGCCTCGGTCCACAGCCAATGCGACGGCGGCTGCCGTCCCCCATTCGCGATGTTCGACCGACTTATCGAGGATCGTTCCGATAAACGCCTTCCGTGACAGCCCAACCAGCAGTGGACGATTCAGGGTCAACAACGAGGACAATCCTCGAAGCAGTTCGAGATTATGGAACATCAGCTTACCAAAACCAAATCCTGGATCAAGCACGATGTTTGTTCGCGCAATCCCCGCATTCATGGCATGTTGCATACGCTCTTCAAGAAACCGCACGACCTCGCTGCGTACATCCACATAACTCGGTGCGAGCTGCATGGTTTGAGGCGTTCCTTGCATATGCATCAGGACGATGGCGGCGCCTGATCCTGCAATCACGGAAGCCATGGCCGGATCCTGTCTCATTGCACTCACATCATTAATGATCGAGGCACCATGATCCAGCGCGCATTGGGCGACGCGTGATTTTGTGGTATCGATGGAAATCGGAATAGAGATCCGGCGGGCCAGTTCTTCAACGACGGGACGTACACGGTCCAGCTCGTCCTGTTCGCTGACGACATGTGAACCAGGCCTGGTCGATTCCCCGCCGATATCGATCAAATCAGCACCCTGGGCGACAAGGTCCATTGCGTGTGCGATGGCTCGTTCAGGTTTGAGATAGTGTCCACCATCGTAAAACGAATCGGTCGTGACGTTGACGACGCCCATGATGAGAGGGCGAGTCCGGCACTCAATCTTGTGGCCTCTAGCCAAAAACCATTGTTCCGAGGGAGCTGATTGTGTGGACATCTGCTGCAACGAGACCATCACCAGGTGTGAACAGGACGCCGGAGAGTCCGGCGAACGGGAGCCATGTCCGTCGAGGCAAAGGCTCAGCGCGCATGTATTGGACAGTACCATCACGGTTCCCTGAAGAAGGGAACCGTGATGTGAATGGATCAGGCAGGAACAGTTTGGGAGGAAGACTGCAACAAAATCTGGTCGATTTCCGGGGCGTCCAATACTTCTTTTTCGAGCAGGGCTTCCGCCAGGGCCTTGAGACTTGTCATCTGTTCGGTCAGGACACGACGCGCGCGTTCATAGTTTTCCGTAACGAAACGTTTGATCTCGAGATCGATTTCGAGAGCCACTTGATCGCTGACATCCCGTTTCGTCGCGAAGTCCCGGCCAAGAAATACGGAGTCTTCCTTCTGCCCAAAGGTCAAGGGCCCTAACTTTTCGCTCATGCCCCATTCGCAGACCATCTTACGTGCCAGATCGGTGGCACGCTCCAGATCGTTGCCTGCTCCAGTCGTGACATGCTTAAAGACCAGTTCCTCGGCCACTCGCCCACCCATGAGAATCGCCAAGGTGTTATAGAGAAATTCCTTTGAATAGTTATGACGGTCGTCGGTCGGTAGTTGCATCGTCACACCGAGTGCACGGCCTCTCGGGATAATCGTGACTTTATGAACAGGATCCGTACCAGGGAGCAGTTTAGCCATCAAGGCGTGGCCCGCTTCATGATAGGCCGTGATACGTTTCTCCTCATCGGTCAGAATCATGCTCTTCCGCTCCGCACCCATCATGACCTTGTCTTTAGCCATCTCAAAGTCGATGTTTTCGACTTCCTTCTTGTTTTGACGGGCGGCCCACAGCGCGGCCTCGTTCACGAGATTCTCAAGGTCGGCACCGGAAAACCCAGGGGTTCCCCGAGCAATCTTTTCCAACTCGACATTCCCTGAGATGGGAACCTTTTTCGTATGAACTTTCAGGATTTCCGAACGGCCTTTGAGATCTGGTCGATTGACGACGACCTGGCGATCGAAGCGCCCCGGCCGTAGTAAGGCAGGATCGAGCACGTCAGGACGATTGGTGGCCGCGACCAAAATCACTCCTTCGGTCGTATCAAATCCATCCATTTCAACGAGCAATTGATTGAGCGTTTGTTCCCGCTCGTCATGTCCTCCGCCCAGGCCTGCCCCGCGCAGACGACCAACGGCATCAATCTCATCAATGAAAATGATGCAGGGGGCGTGCTTTTTCCCCTGCTCAAAGAGATCGCGTACGCGTGAAGCCCCGACCCCGACGAACATCTCGACGAAGTCGGATCCGCTGATGCTGAAGAACGGCACACCTGCCTCTCCGGCGATCGCTTTGGCTAAGAGTGTCTTGCCTGTTCCAGGGGGGCCAACGACCAGCACACCTTTCGGAATACGTCCGCCCAGTTTCTGAAACTTTCTGGGGTCCTTCAAAAACTCGATAATCTCAAGGACCTCTTCTTTTGCCTCATCGACACCCGCAACATCGGAGAATGTGACTTTCTTTCGTTCTTCCGTCAACATCCGCGCCCGACTTTTCCCAAACGACAGCGCCTTATTTCCCCCGATCTGCATCTGGCGCATGAGGAAAAACCAGAGGCCGAGGAACAGAATAAACGGGCCCCACGTGACCAGAAACGTGATGTACCAGGGACTCTCGTCCGGTGGTTTGACCTCGATCTGCACCTCTTTCTCCCGAAGGACCTTCACAAAATCGGGATAGTCGGCTGAATAGGTGCGGATGCGAGTTTTGTCTTTCAACACGCCGCTGATGTGGTTGCCCTTGATGATGACTTTTTCAAAATCACCTTTATCGAGCTTCGACATGAAGTCGCTGAAGATCACTTCTTCTTCCGGCGCATGCGTCGGAACACTGAATAAGTTGAACAGGAGAATCATGAACAAGCCGACGACGACCCAGAAAAGCAGGTTCTTGACCCGGGAATTCATCCAGTTCTCCTTGGCGATAACGTTGGATGGAAAGCGTTTAGGAATTGATGGGATGTTAACACACGCTTGTCCATATTGACAACAGCTCGTAAGAAAATGCTACGGCTCCGGCTCACTCGATTGATCGAGCACCGCGAGATACGGAAGGTTCCGGTACTTCTGCTGATAATCCAGGCCATATCCAATGACGTACTGATCAGGAATTTTGAAGCCGATGTATTGCACGTGCACATCGACGACACGGCGCTCCGGTTTACTCAACAATGTACAGACATTGATACTCTTCGGTTTCCGCCTTGCCAAGGTCTTCATGAGATATTGAACCGTCAATCCTGAATCGACAATGTCCTCGACCAGCAGCACGTCTTTGTTCTTGATCTGTTCGGTCAACTCCGTCACCAACTTCACTTTCCCGGATGTCTTGGCTCCTGTCCCGTAACTCGTCACCACGATGAAATCAATTCGTACGGGAATTCGAACGGCTCGAGCCAGGTCGGCAAAAAACGCATACGCTCCCTTCAGTACACCGACAAGCACCAGGTCCTTCCCGGCATAGTCGGTGCTGATCTGTCGCCCTAACTCGCGGATCCGATTCCGCATCTGCTCCTGAGTGATGATCGGACGTCCAAACATACGTTCCATCTCAGTCGGTTCCTTCCGTGAGAGGTGGTGAAGTGACGGTGATAACCAAACAGCGTGTCGTCAAGGATGTCGGCACCCAGCGTTCATCTTGCCGATACCCAACGATCCAGAGAATGCCTTCGGGAGCCACAACCAGAGGGACACGATCACGTCGTGCCATCGGAATCTTCATATCCGTAAAAAAATCCTGCAATTTCTTCGAATGTCCACCCATGCCACGAGGGCAAAAGCGATCGCCCGGCACCCAGCTTCGGATGGTCAGTGCGTGAGTGATTCGGTCGGCATCCACCAGGATCTGGTCCTGCTCCGGTACGGGTTCTCTAGGGTCGTACTCCTGCAGTTGTACCTGAAGTCGTTGTCCTGTTCCAGGCCAGATGAGTTCTCCTGGGATTGAGATGGGGGTGTGAGGCGCATCAGCATCTCGGTGCCGTCGATCCTCCCGATGCCCTGCCGGAAATGGAATAAAGCGGAGCGTCTGCATCGTGACGACGATAACCCCCCCCTTTATGGCCACGCGACAGTCCGACTCCGGACTTGAGACAAGACGTCTCACTCGCTCGATCTTATGAAAACTGGGGGCGCGCTGGTGCGGGTCAGATCGGCGCAGCAGCAGTCGAAGACAGCGCCGTTGCAGGGGCAGTGGGAGATCGGCAAGAGTCCGGCGATCAAGCGTCCATGCTCCGGTTGTGCCCCACTTCACAGCAGACGCCGTGCGGACAGCCACTTCTTGGTCCAGATAGTGATCATCGGCCCGACAGAGGTCGGCGAGTCTGCAGAGAGCCTTGCTGCTTGATGGAACCAATTGAGTAAGGAGCGGAATGACCTCTTGTCTGATTCGGTTTCTGAGGTAGAGCGGCTTGGCATTGCTCGAATCTTCCCGATAGGATACACCCGCCGTACGCAGATAGGTCAGGATCTCCCGTCTCGTTGTCTCGTACAACGGTCGTACAACCGCATCGTCACGGACCGCAGGCATGCCGGAAAGACCGGTCAACCCTGCCCCTCGAAGCATCCATAAGAGGACCGTCTCTGCCTGGTCATCTGCCGTATGACCGACGGCAATGCGATCGGCTCCAGACATCGTTCTGATTTCCTGCATCAGACGATATCGAATGTCACGAGCCTCGGCTTGTAGAGAGGCAGTTCGACGGTCAGTTTGAATGTGCGCCCTGCGCACATGGAGAGGCACGACCAGACTGAGGCACAGCGCCTCTACAAACCGTTGATCCTCATCGGATTCAGCGCCCCGCAACCCATAGTTACAATGGATGGCCGTCAGGGTCAGTTTCCAGTGAGACCGGAGATGATGCAGGATCGACAATAATCCGACAGAATCCGGACCGCCCGAGATGGCGACCACTAGATGCTGTCCTGGTTGAAAGAGGTTTCTGGATCGAACCGTTCGAACGACGTGACGTACGAGAGGAGGCCAAGCCGTCCTGTTCATGGAGTTGCGTGCAGCTGGTTGTAAGAATCCATCACGCTCCACAGGTGTCGTGATAGCGACGGAGGGCGGCTCTCGCTGATTCCACATCAATGGCAATTTGTCGACTCAAGGCTTCTCCACCATTGAACTGTGCGTCGCCGCGGATACGATCAATCAATTCGACCGTGATCATGTGCCCGTAGAGGTCATACTGCCCATCGAGGATGGAGACTTCTACTCCTCGTACTTCTCCATGGAAGGTCGGTTTGTTCCCTATATAGGTGACGGAATCATGTCGATCGGTTCCCACGGTCGTGATCGAGGCATAAATTCCATCGGCAGGGGTGACACGGTGCGGAGGAAGCGACAGATTAGCGGTCGGACATCCTAATGTTCGCCCCCTGCCCTCCCCAGGAGCGACGATCCCGCTCAGGGCATAGGGTCGGCCGAGTAACCTCATTGCCTGGGCGACGTGCCCGGCCACAATGAGCTGTCTGATTCTCGTTGAGCTGACGACTCCCCCGTCGAGGGTCACCGGAGGTGTTGGATGGACGATGAAGCCAAACTGATCACCGAGCCGCCCCAGATCCTCGATCGTGCCGGCTCGCTTGTGTCCAAACGCAAAATGTTGTCCGACAAAAATCTCCTTAAGCCCAAGCCCCTTGGAAAGTACCTGCTCAGCGAACAATTCCGGAGTCAGCGACGCAAAGGCTCGAGTGAATTCCACAAGCACCACCTCATCGATGCCTGCCTGTTCGAAGTGAGCGAGTTTTTCATGCTCGTCGGTTAGAAACCGAAAGTCGGCTTGAGGCGCCAGAATTTTCACCGGATGTGGATCGAATGTGAGAACCATTGCGGTTCCCTCCTTCTTGCGTGCCGTCTCAATTACCTGCTGTAACAGGGCGTGGTGGCCACGATGGTGTCCATCAAAATTCCCGATGGTTCCCACGGGATAGGAGCGACCCGTTTGGCTGGAATATCCGCGGGTTACTTTCATTGAGGTGAACGAAGCAGCTGAGCCGCGTCTTTGGCGAAGTAGGTCAGAATCAGGTCGGCCCCCGCCCGCTTGATGGCCAAGAGCGATTCCATCATCGCCCGCGACTCATCGAGCCATCCCGCCTGCGCGGCCGCTTTGATCATGCTGTACTCTCCACTCACTTGATAGGCCGCCAGCGGAAGGAGGATACGGCGACGAGCGGTAGCAATGATGTCAAGGTACGGCAACGCCGGCTTCACCATGATGATGTCGGCCCCTTCCTTGATATCGAGGTCGATTTCGCGCATCGCCTCCCGCGCATTGGCCGGATCCATCTGATAGGACTGTCGGTCGCCGAAGTGAGGAGTCGAGAAGGCTGCATCGCGAAACGGTGCGTAGAAGCAGGACGAGAACTTCGCCGCGTACGCCATAATGGGTAGATCAGAGAAGCCGGTCCGATCCAACTCTCTCCGAATCGCCGCCACACGCCCGTCCATCATATCGGATGGTGCCACCATGTCGGCTCCTGCCTCGGCGTGGGTGCGTGCCATGGTCGTCAGGCAGTCCAGGGTCTCATCGTTGAGAATCTTTCCATCCCGCACGATGCCACAATGGCCGTGGCTGGTGTACTCATCGATACACACATCGGTGATCACCATTAACTCCGGCACCTGCTGCTTAACGGCTTTGACGGCTCGCTGCACGATCCCGTTTGGATCCAAGCCTGAGCTGCCATGGTCATCCTTGTATGCCGGAATGCCGAATAAAATGATGGCTGGAATCCCGACCGCACAAAGTTCAACCGCCTCTTTGACGAGCAGATCGATGGACAGTCGACATTGACCGGGCATCGACTCGATGGCTTCACGCCGACCCTGTCCTTCAGTCACGAACAGTGGAGCGATAAAATCCGCCGGCGAGAGATGCGTTTCTCGCACCATCCGTCGTAGCGGTTCCTGCTGCCTGAGTCGACGAAGGCGATGAATTGGAAACCCCATGTCGTGTCCTTTATTGCTGTGAACGATGGGCCGGGAAGACCACAAGGTCTGGAACCGGGATCATTCCCGCGAGCTGATCGTCCCGTGTGAGAGCTCCATAACGATGGATCGGAAACTCCATAGCGAGGAGCCTTATTTCCGAGGGAGATTGGTTAAGAAGACGACCAAGTCTCGGACCGAGATGATTCCGACCAACTGGCCGTCACGTGTCACACCCAAATGACGAAGGTGCGATTGGGCCATGAGATCATTCGCATCCAGCAAGGTCTTATTTTCTTCGATCGTCATGATGGGCGCCGACATAATCTGTTCAACCGTGGTTTTGGTCGCGTCCGCCCCGGCTGCGACGACACGGCGCATCATGTCCGTGTCCGTGATGATGCCGATGATCTCACGGTCATTCGTCACGAATAAACTGCCGATCCCGCGATCGCGCATGATCCTCGCTGCGGTCTGCGAGTCGGTGTCGCGTGGCACAGTCACAAACTTATCTCGGGGAATCATGAATGACTTCACAGGAACCATAGTACGCTCCCTCCTTATAAAGCCGGCCCATCAGGCATGGGCCGTTGGGTTACGATACAACACCCGCGGCACAGTGCTCGCGGCTCTCATAATGGTGAGCAATCGCATCCACTAATGCAGGAATCGTATTTTCGCTCGGCATGATTGAGACCGTGAGACCGAATTCCTCTGCTGTCTTGGCTGTGATTGGACCGATGCAGGCGATGGTCACTGAGCGCAACAGCGGACTCACAGCATCCACCCCTCCCAGCATAGCAACAAAGTTTCGAACCGTGGAAGAACTTGTAAAGGTCACGACATCGAGACGATGGTCTCTGAGCTCTTGCCACCATCCCTCAGCCTTCAGGTCTGGAGCCAGCGTTCGGTAGACCGGCACGACATCGACATGGGCTCCACGCGCACGGAGCTGTTCCGGCAAGATCTCTCGCGCCACTTCGGCTCGCGGGATCAGGATGCGAGATGTGCTGATCTCCTGCTGATTCAGTGCGGCCAAAACTCCCTCCGCTTGATATTCAGCCGGAACCAGATCGGCTCGAACGCCAAACCGCTCCAACTCCTGAGCGGTCCGGGGTCCGATACAGCACACGCGTTGTCCGGCCAGACACCGTGCATCCAGTCCTTGTGCCCAGAGACGACTCATGAAGCGGTCCACCCCATTCACACTGGTGAAGATCATCCAATGGTAGGTGCCGATCTCGGAAATGGCGCGGTCGACGACTGTCCAATCGAGCGGGGGAACAATGCTGATAGTCGGACCTTCGACCGGGTCGGCTCCATAACTGGCGAGATGCGTAGCCAGCTCGTGGGCCTGCTCTTTGGCTCGTGTCATCAATACGCGCTTGCCGAACAGTGGACGTCGTTCGAACCAATTGAGTGTCGATCTGAGTTGAACAACCTCACCCACCACAATCACGGTGGGGGGTTCCATTCCGATGGTCCGAGCCTTTGACACAATGTCCGACAACGTTCCGACCAGCGTCTGTTGACAGGCTCTGGTCCCCCAGCGGGTAATCGCAACCGGTGTCGATGGAGACATTCCTTCCTGCATGAGCTGGGCGGTGATTGTGGAGAGATGTTTCATGCCCATCAGAAAGACGAGTGTTCCCCGTGTAGCGGCGAGTTTTGGCCAGTCCAATGAGGTCGAGGTTTTTGTGGGATCTTCATGTCCGGTGACGATCGTTACGGTAGATGCCAAAGTCCGGTGGGTAATAGGAATGCCGGCATAGGCCGGGACTGCCACTGCGGCGGTGACACCGGGGACCACTTCAAATGCAATCCCCGCAGCCGCGAGTGCCTCCGCTTCTTCTCCACCACGACCGAACACGAATGGATCTCCGCCTTTCAGGCGAACCACCACGTTCCCTGCTTGCGCACGTTCGATCAGCAGCCGATTAATGGACGCTTGCTCCGGGTATTTCCCTGTGCCGCGTCGTCCGACATAGAGGCGCTCCGCATGTTCAGGAGCATGGGCCAGCAGTGCGGGATTCGCGAGATAGTCGTAGAGGACGACGTCAGCCTGCGCGAGGCAGTCTCGTCCACGGAGCGTCAAGAGCCCTGGATCTCCAGGGCCGGCTCCGACGAGATAGACCTTTCCTGTGCGTTGCCCCATTCTGCTCATGCCGATCCGTAAATCTCTCGGAGAATCTTGTCTCCGCCTCTGGTCAACAGCCGTTCAGCTAACTGTACCCCAAGGGCATGGGCTTGCTGTCCTGTGCCGGCAATCTGATCACGAATGATGGTTTTCCCGTCGATGCTTGCCACGAGTCCCTCCAAAACCAGCCGCTCGCCGGATAAGATGGCATGCGCGGCAATCGGGACCTGACAGCCACCCTCTAATCGTTGCAAAAATGCTCGTTCTGCCGTGACCGTTGTCTGGGTTTCTCGGTGGTTGAGCCGCAACAAGATCGAGCGGACGAATTCGTCGTCAGCCCGACCTTCGATACCGAGTGCGCCTTGTCCGATCGCAGGAAGACTGAGGACAGGGGAGAGATATTCGGTGATGGTCTCAGCCCAAGCCAGGCGATGCAAACCGGCTGCGGCGAGCACAATGGCATCAAACTGCCCGTCCTTAAGCTTTCGTAGCCTCGTATCAAGATTTCCGCGCAGCATGGTAATCGTGAGGTCTGGTCTGGCCTGTAGCAGTTGCGCCTGGCGGCGGAGACTCGCCGTCCCGATCGTCGCTCCCAACGGCAACTCCTGGAACGAACAACCGGTTCGGCTGATCAGGGCATCACGGGCATCCTCGCGCGCCGGCACACAGAGAATATCGAGTCCAGCCGGGAGTTGTGCCGGAACGTCTTTCATGCTGTGAACGGCGAAGTCAATGTCACCGGCAAGCAAGGCATCTTCAATCTCTTTGACGAAGAGTCCTTTTCCCCCGATTTTGGCCAGCGGGACATCAATAATCTTGTCTCCTGAGGTCTGAATCTTTTTGAGCGTGACGCGAACCTCCGGGGCAACCTCGTGAACTTGTGATTGAAACCACTCACTCTGACAGAGCGCCAACTTGCTCCCTCTTGTCCCTAGCACCAGCGTGGAGCGTTGACCGTTCGATGTCGACACAGGGTAATCCTTTCTCTGTACGTATAGGCTAGCGGGCGCGTTTCGGTACTGAGGGTTCAGGGGTTGGCTCGTCGGCTTCGGATTGAGGGCGACTGTCCGTGAGGTAACGAGACGACTCGGAATAGGTCTCTGTCTGTTGAGTAGAGGCAGCGGGTCTATCCAGGGCATAGAACTGCCGGGCCGCCTCGACAAACGCAGGGCCACTGGACGAATTGACTTCGTTTTTCAACGTCACCATCGTCCGATGGATCAGTTTGTTGACGATGGAGGAGGCGAGACCTTCGACGAGTTCTCGATCCTGTGCGGACAGGTGTCCCAATCGCCCCAGCACTTTCTCGACCTCCGCCCGTTTTATGTCCTCCACCCGGTTACGAAGGGCCACGATGGTCGGTGTGACTTCCAATGATTTCATCCAGTCGAGGATCATCGTCACTTCTTCGATCACCATGCGCTCGGCTTTCTCCGCCTCGTGCACCCGTTCGGCACGGTTCTGCTCAACCCGATGCTTGAGATCGTCGATATCAAAGAGGAACGCGTTGTCGACGTGGCGAACCGCAGGGTCGATATTTCTCGGAACGGAAATATCGATCAGGAACATCGGACGATTCATGCGTTCCTGAACGGCTCGATGCACATCCTCGGCTCCGACCAAGTAATGGGCTGCGCCGGTCGAGACCAAGACAATGTCTGCCGAGGCCATGTCATCCTTGAACTGATCGAACGGGACTGCGGTTCCTCCAAACTTCTCGGCGAGATCAACCGCATGTTGCGGAGTTCTGGTCGTGATCCGCACATGTCCCACGCCGTTTGCGATCAAATGCTTTGCCGCCAGCTTGGCCATCTCTCCGGCTCCGACCAACAAGACGGTCTTTTCATGCAGGTTCGAAAAGATTTTCTTCGCAAGCTCCACCGCAGCGTAACTGACGGAGACCGCCATCTCGGCAATCTTCGTCTCCGTGCGCACACGTTTGGCCACGGAGATCGCCTTCTTCACCACTTTGTTCATAATCACACCGGTGGTCTTGTGTGCCAGTGCGACCTCGAAGGCGTCTTTCAGTTGTCCCAAGATTTGAGACTCGCCGATGATCATGGAGTCCAAACTGGACGCCACGCGAAACAGGTGGGCAATCGCCCGATCCCCGGTATGCCAGTACAAATGCGGAGTCAACTGTTCGGAGGAGAGAGAAAGATGCGTGTCGGCCAGAAATTCTTGGATGCGGCCGTATCCGGTGTCGACATCCTCAACCACGGAGTAGACTTCGACTCGATTGCAGGTCGACAGCAGAATTCCTTCCTTCACGCCGGGGTACGAACAGAGGCGAGTCAGGGCTTCACCGAGACGGCTTTCGGGAACGGCCAGACGCTCCCGGATTTCTACCGGAGCCGTCTTATGGCTTAAGCCTACGACGATCAAATGCATGGCACGACCACTTTCTACCCTACGACAAGGCGCTATGCCCTTTGAGCAGGACGCCGACCAATGTCAGGATGACACAGGCAAACCCGACCACGGTGAGATAGGCTGCCCGCTTGGCTCTCCAGCCGATGGTCAGTCTTCCCAGGAGGACGACGAAATAAAAGAGCCAGGTCACGACGGCCCATGTTTGCTCAGGATTCCAGCTGACGTACGACCCGCGAGCGAGCTCGGCGGAGATGGCACCTGTCACGATACCCAACGTCAGCAACGGGAATCCCAGGACGATCGACTGCTGATTCAGATGATCGAGAAAGTCGAGCGCCGGCAGTTTACTATAGAGGACGTTGAATTGTTTCGACTTGAGGAGCCGATCTTGAATGAGATACATCACTCCCGCTACGAATGCGACGGCGAATCCGACCGTCCCCAACATGCTGAGGGTGACATGAAACCACAAGGTTTTGAAGACCGGTTGAAGCGTCGGCTCGCTTTCCGGAAGGGCTGCCGCCGAGATGAGCGAGACAATCGCCAAGGGGACCATGAAGGATCCCAGTACATGAATGCGATGACGAAATTCGACGATGAGCAGCACCAGGATGATCATCCAGGAGAAAAACGACAAGGCATCGGAAAAACTCGGCGGAGAGGAGGATGACGCTCCCGTCATTCTCATGATAAGGGTGATCGTATGGAACGCGAACCCGACTGCGGTAATGCTCAGCGACACGTTCGAGAGAGCTTCCGAACGCCGTAGGGAGTAGGACAGAAACGACACCGTGGCCACGATGTACAGGATGAGGGCGATCATGAAACAGACGGCTGCCATTGGGAATGTCCCCGCTGAATCTCCGGCGTGACGTTCAAACAGGTTGAGAGGAAATTATATCGGTGCCGCCTAAACAGAGTCAAGAAAACGCTGGCGTGTCAATAGCTTCGGCTCAGTCACCGGATGAGGGAGGGGTGGTGTATGTGGTGGCCGTCCCCATCGGACATCCTGATGATCTGACCCTGCGTGCGTTGGCGATCTTGAAGTCTGTTGATCTCATTGCCTCTGAAGATCCAAACATGACACAGCAACTACTCGCGCATCATCGGATCTCAGCGACCGTGACCAGTTATGGTCCTGTGAATGTGCAGGAGAAGGTCGCGGTGCTTCTTCAGCGAGTACGACAGGGAGCCAGGATTGCCATTGTCACGGACGCAGGGTCGCCCCTGATCGTGGATCCAGGCGCGCTGCTTGTCACGGAAGCCGCTTCTCAAGGAACCCGGGTGATTCCGATCCCCGGACCTTCCGCAGTAATTACGGCTCTGACGGTGGCTGGATTTTCTTGCGAGTCCTTCTATTTTTCTGGACAGCTGCCGAGTACCGGCCCACATCTCACGCGACGTTTGGCTGATGCAGTAAAAATGAAGGTTCCGACTGTTGCCTATGGCACCCGACGCACGGCCGTACGTGCTCTTGAAACCCTTGTCCGGCTTGCGCCGAGACGGCTGGTTGTCGCGGCCTGCGACCTCACGACACCGAATGAGCTGATTATTCGGGGAACGGCCTATGAGGTAAGTCGGCAACTGTCGGACACAGCGGGGGAAGACATCACGATTGTCTTGTCAGGAAGGAAGTAGTGGCCAACGAAACAGGCCGATTGGAATCTCATGACGTAGTGGCTTTCTCGAACCTGACGGCGAACGCATCACCCATGAACGTAGGGACATTCCTATCAGTCATTATCCTCCCGACGAATCAACACTCGGTAGGCTTGCTCCACTCGCTCCTGGCCTAAGACGGTGTGTCCTTCATTCTCGACACTGCGTGGGACATTCCGAATGGGGTCGCCGTCGTCCAAGAGGACAGACAGGACCTCTCCTTCTTTCATGGTCTCAAGCTTCAGTTTCGTTTTCACGAAGTTATAGGGACAAATCACTCCGCGCAGATCCAGCTCCGAGGACGGCCCAATAGGTGCTTTCTCCGGTTCGCTCATAATCACAGACTCATTGAATGAAAGAATATTCCCCGAGTCAGCTCGCCGATGACCAGCGACCGTTGGCAAGCCATGTACAGATCGCAATAAAACAAAGGGGGCAGCTTCTGCTGCCCCCTTTGAAAGCTCAAGTCTTGGAACGTCTCAATTAAATCCTTTGATCAAGTTCGGCTTCGCGGTATCAGCGCCATAATCTGACTTGTTTTGCCCTTGATAACCCCAGCCTGGCTGAGGTTCACAGTTCCAGCAAGGAGCTGATCCTGTGAATTCTCCAATTGTGGTGTCAATGGTCCCAGTGATCTTGCCCGGCAATACTGATCCCGCCACTCCACCAGTGGTACTGCCGTTGCTCGTCTCGATGGCGCGCTCTGTTGCAGGATTCGGACGTTGTCCTAAACCACCAAACCCGGCTAGTCTTTCGTTGCCGCGCAGTAGGTACACTTCCCGAACGAGCTTACGTCCAACACCATACTGCTGATTGGGCGTAACTGCTTCAATCACTTGTAGAGAAATATCATCACCATTGTTCAATACCCGCAGCTGGTCCATGTTGGTTTTTTCATCGAAGTACACCGTCATGGAGCTCATCGCGCCGGATCCTGCACGTCCTTCATCATGCGAGCTTCCACCGCTTTCAAGCAGCATTTTCCCAGCCGGAAGATCGATTGCCAGTACACGCCCGTAGATTGTCTCTGGAAGAGAAAGTCGGTCAAGGAATGCATTGCGATCAAAGGCCTGAACGCGATTTGCGTTACCAGACACGTCGCCAACCCCTGTTCCTACACCCATTGCAGATCCCCCAGATGATTGCTGGAGTCGCTCTTGAGCCACTGCAACATTCATTGAGCCGACGCAGAGCAGGGCGGCTCCCAGTGCCAACACTTTACGCATGTGCTGCCTCCTTAAAAGTAAGTGGACCGGTTGTCCTGTAATAAAAATTCACAAGGTCACCATTAGAAGACGTTGAGTCTGGTTCGATGCTGACGCTTTCTGAATCGAGCAAGACACGCTGTACATCCCTGAGAAATATGCAGAAAGTAGGCTAATAGCGAGACGCTGTCAAGAGGGTTGTCGGATCGCATCAGGTTTCGGACTGACCTTCACCGCCATCCCTGTCTCATTAAGGTCGTTCCTCGTATGGAAACCAGGCGGCAGCCACCTCTAGTCTTCAGTCAACAACCGCACGTCTGTATTCGTTGGTGCCCAGAGGGAGGGTCGAACTCCCACTCTCTTGCGAGAACCGGATTTTGAGTCCGGCGCGTCTGCCAGTTCCGCCATCCGGGCGTACCCACACTCACTGTATCAAGCGGATCTGTTTCTAACATGCCGCCGTCCAAGGGTCAATCGGCAACTCTCTCCCCTCCCCACTTCCACGGGAGAAAACAGGTTCCAGACCGTGCTCTCACCCAGTACTCCGATGCGCTGTTGACATCATGCCCCCGCTTATCCAAGCACATACTGCAGGACAGTCAGATTCTTGTTTGGTCATCAGTGTGACCGTAACTCACGAAGAATGAGGGTCCATTTGACGATTCGGCAATCTGCGGTACGGTTGTGAGCGTCGGTGGCTATGCATCAATCATGGTGAAACTCGTAGGAATCACTCATGATCAAGGAAGAATTGGATCCCGGGAAGATATTTCTTTTGCTCAACTTTCTGTCGAACGATGAGTGTGCGGCACTGATTCGTCGGAGCGAAGGGCTGACGTATGAGGTGGGAACTGTGGGTGGCGTAGTCGCCGAGGAAATCAGAAACAATGAACGTGTCCTGGTTGACGACAAAACCCTCGCAGATAGGTTGTTCCAGCGTGCCACGTCCTGGCTCCCACGGGTTATTGAACATCGCCACCTGGTTGGGTTTAACGAGCGTTGGCGGTTCTACCGCTATCGTCCCGGACAAACCTTCCAGCCCCATCGGGACGGATCCTATCTGTCTCTGAAGACCTATGAAAAGAGCGAGGTGACATTTCTTATCTATTTGAACGACAACATGGTCGGTGGAGAAACCCGATTCTTTACAGACATGGACCAGGTTGCTCGACGATGTCCCTATCTGACAGTGAAGCCGACGGCAGGAGCAGCGTTGGTCTTTCTCCATTCTATTTGGCACGAAGGGGCTGTGGTCCAGCGTGGGGAGAAATACGTCTTGCGTACTGACGTGATGTATAAATTGTAGAACGCCTCAAAATACAAGACAACGGCCTGCTCATTTCTCTCCGTTCATTCTTCGACTTATACAGACCACCTAACAGCTCTCGTGCAATCAGAAGAGAGGCAGTTGACCCTACATTCTTTCCTCGCGCCCCATCTGGCACTCCAACGGTCTTCTCCCATCGCGATGGACATTGCGTAAGCTGTTTGGACAGCCGAGGGTTATGGCCTTGACTTTAATCGGACAAATGAATAGGCTCCTAGGAAATTGTTCCAAAAGGAAAACTAGGGTTCCGGCTTCCTTCCTTGTCGGATGGAGCGACTGGTCCAAGAGTTTTCGGCCTCGCTAACGAGGCTCCACGGAGGGATAAAAGCCCGGGAGATCATGTACGCTGGTACATGGCCTTTTGGGAGGTAAGCCCTTCACCAGGAGACTTCGTTATGCACCTCCACCCCATCGTTCATTCCTTCACATATCGGTCAGACCTGCTGCCGAACTGGAGCGGTCTGTCATGGTAAGTCACAATGTTCCGGATCGAGATCGTTTGGCGACGGCGCCCAGTACGGCCGAAACCCTGCGTCGCAGTTTGACGCTCTGGAACAGTCTGACCATCGGTTTCGCCACTGTGTCGCCGGTGGCAGGACTCTACGCGATTATCGGGGTGCAAACGGTCGTCACAGGTGGCGGGTGGTTTCCGGCATTGGCGCTCTGCCTGATCATGCAGTTATTGGTCGCCACCGTGTATGCGGAACTGTCCTCGCAGATTCCAATCGCGGGAGGCGCGTACAGATGGGCGCGGCAGCTTGGAGGCACCACCACCGGCACCTATGCCGGAGCCATCTACGTCAGTTCTACGATCGCCATGCTCACGACGACCGCCTATACCGGCGGGGTCTGGTTGGCGATTTTTTTCGGATCTGCAAGTGGAGCGGGCATGACTCTGGTCACCTGGGGCGCGGTGTTTCTGCTCGTCTGCACCGTGCTGAATCTTGTCCATGTCTCGGTCTTCAAGGTTCTCATCTCGCTCGGAGTCTATGCGGAAATCATCGGCTCGTTCGGCGTTGCCCTGTTGCTGTTTTTCTTTTTCCGGCAGCATGGTTTCTCCGAACTGTTTGCCCATCTGGGGACAGGAACCGCTCCCAGCCAGACCGCTGCGTTTCTGGCGGCCCTTGCCATTTCAGGGTGGGCGTTTATCGGCTTCGATGCCTGCTCGACCATTGCTGAAGAAACGCATGAACCGAAACGGATGGTGCCTCGCGCGATCTTTTTCTCGCTGTGCATGGTGGGGAGCGTGGTGCTCTTCAACTCTGCCGCCCTGACCCTCAGCTTCAACCGCGAGACGTTACAGCAGACGAGTGCCGTATCCGATCCTGTCACCCCGGTGATCGTGGCTAACTTTGGGGACTGGGCAGAGACTCCCTTTCTGGCGATTGTCATGATCGCATTCCTGGCTTGCGGGTCTTCAATGGTGCAGTACACCTCGCGGATTGTGTTCTCCATGGCTCGCGAAGGGAGTATGCCGGCCGTCCTCAGTCGGGTGACCGCTGCCGGCGCTCCGCGCAACGCTGTACTTTTTACAGTGCTGCTCGCGACGCTCGGCTTGCTCTTTGGTCTCAACGATGAAGCCGTTGCCACGGTCCTGGCATTCGGCACGGGTGGGTTGTATGCCATGTTTGCAATGACCACGGGTGTTGGGCTCTACACCAGGCTCACGGGTCGATGGGACCCCTCGTTAGGTCAACTGAACCTGGGTTCGTGGGGCTTGTTGATTAATATCGCAGCGTTTCTCTGGTCGTTGTTTGAATTCGTCAACATCGCGTGGCCACGCCCCTATGCCACTTCACCCAACGCTCCCTGGTGGCAACTCTGGGCCGTCCCGCTCGTACTGGGGGGCATCCTCACGTTGACGACATTATATCTCCTTGTCGGTAGAAACGGGACCTCGGTTCATTCGGGGGAAGCCGAACCACTGTAAGCAAGACGGCAGGCTCGGTGCATCGAGCCGTGCGGTACGAGGCGTTTCACAGAAAGTCCAATTCACTTATTCCGGTAGAAAAGGAGTACGCATGGCAAAGAAGCGAACATACCAAGGCACGGTTCCCCTACATGACAACTACGGGCCGGAGGCCAAGTTTGCGGTCGAAGCGGAGGCGCTGCTGCCGACCACGAAATATGAAGAGGAAGTCGCCCGGGGACTAGAGCTGGGCTTGCCCGGTGCTGAGTCCATTAAAGATCGTCGCATTCCTACCTTTAGTCGGGGTGAGCTACCGCATTTCGCCGGCATCAACACCTTCACCAAAGCGCCGTATGTCGAGGATGTCCGCAAGTGCGGGGACTACGATGTCGCCATCATCGGGGCACCGTTCGATGGCGGGACCACCTATCGGGCAGGCACTCGATTCGGCCCTCAAGGCATCCGCAAGATTTCCGCGTTGTACGGCACCTATAGCTTTGAACTGGGTGTGGATCTTCGAGAGTCGATCTCCATGTGCGATCTGGGCGACATCTTTACCATTCCCGGCAACATCGAAAAGACCTTTGATCAAGTCAGCAAGGGCGTGGGCCATGTTTATGCCAGCGGGGCCTTCCCTGTCGTGCTGGGGGGAGACCATTCTCTTGGATTTGCGACCGTGCGAGGGGTGGCTCAGAATATGAACGGCAAGAAACTCGGCATCCTGCACTTTGACCGTCATGTCGACACGCAGGAGACTGATCTCGACGAACGTATGCACACCACACCCTGGTTTCATGCGACGAACATTCCTAACGTCCCGGCGAAGAACCTCGTCCAGATCGGCATCGGCGGCTGGCAAGCGCCCAGACCCGGCGTGAAGTCCGGTCGTGAACGCCAAACAAGTATTATGACCGTGACTGACTGTGTGGAGATGGGCATCGAGAATGCCGCAAAACAGGCCCTCGAAGTGGCGTTTAACGGGGTAGATGCCGTGTGGTTGAGCTTCGATGTAGATTGCTTAGACGCAGCCTTCGTGCCAGGCACCGGCTGGCCTGAGCCTGGAGGCTTTCTCCCCCGTGAAGTGTTGAAGTTTCTGCAGATCATCGCCGACACGAAACCACTGGCGGGGATGGAAATCGTGGAATGTTCGCCACCCTACGATGCAGCGGAGATCACAAGCCTGATGGCCACCAGGGTGATCTGCGATGTGCTGGCCTGCCAGGTGCGATCAGGACATCTGGCCAACCGGAAGAAACGTTAAGCGGCATCGATCTCAGGAAAACCAAGATACAGATTGAAGGATTTGCTCGCATGTCTTGTGAGTGTTGTCTTTTCACGGGGGCCACTGCCGGCGCATGTCACACATGCGTCGGCATGGTCCGCCGGGCGCGCCGTTGCCCGTAGAGCCAGGTGAAGGGTTCGTGCAGGAGCGCATCACTCGTCAGGTGGGTCATGAAACTCGTAATCTCCTGACTACATGATGGCCGATGATCCGGCTAGGCGCGAGCGCCGAGTCACTCATCTACGCAGAACACCACTGTTGAGGCGTGGAGCTCCACCTGAGCTATCAGGTCGGGAGAAACTCAAACTATTTTTCATGGGGCCATCTCTGCTAGAATGACACCTGATATATAGGTGGTTTTGTCGACGATTTCATCCGAGAGCACGCTCAAAAAAAGGAGTATGACCGATATGGCAGAGGTGGCATGTGTGACATGTGGTCAAACTGGTGAAGTCATCACCGCTCCCCTGTTTCTCGGCAAGCTTGAGGCGGAAGTGAAAGGTAAAGTCTGCCTCGGCTGCTGGAAAAAGTGGGAAGGTATGCGCGTGATGGTGATCAACGAATATCAGGTGAATCTCGGCGATGAGAGCGGCCGTGAGCTCGTGCGCAAACAGATGAAGGCGTTTCTGAAGATCGGTGAGGCGGTTGATTCGTCAAAAGTTGCGGAGAACTATCGGCCAACCGGTGGCTGACCGTCGCAGTTTATCTTGAGTGTTGTAGGGACCAGACTCAACTTTTCTCCTGCGTTGTCGCCGACTTCGTTGACATGGCCAATCTGAAAGTGGTACGGTGCACCGTTATGTGCTTTGTGCCCGTGAGAACGATTAGGGATACAGATGATTACGCAGATGCAGGTCAAAGGGTTGATGTTCGACCCCTACAACAATGCGTATATCGTCATTTTGCGGGACGACGATCAGGTTGAGATGCTCCCCATTTGGGTCGGCAAAGCGGAAGCCAGTTCGATTAGTCTGGCGCTGGAAAAAGTGGCTCCTCCTCGTCCCATGACGCATGACTTTATGAAATCCTATTTGGATGCGTTTGATGCCAAAGTGATCAGCGTGGTCATCACCGATTTGAGCGAGAATACCTACTTTGCCAAGATTCATCTGATGTACGGTGATTCTGAGTATGCCGTAGATTCGCGTCCGAGTGATGCCATTGCGCTGGCGTTACGCACCCAGGCTCCGATTTTTGCCAGTGAGTCGGTGATTCGCAAGCAAAGCTCCGAAGAGCTTGGTCAGTGGTTGGAAAACCTGAAGCCGGAAGACTTTGGCAAGCTCGATTCCTGAGCGAGGTTGATCTGATATGGACGGTGGCTCACCACAAGACTCCGGACCCTTGATCCAGCTTCTGGTTGATCGTGTGGTCGAGGACCCAGCGACGGATACGAGGATCGTGGTGCTGGCTCGAAAAGACGGTGACCTCGAACACTTCATGGTGTGGGTCGGTGCGTCCGAAGGGGAAGCGATCAAGCGAGCCTTGGATACGTCGCTCACTGCACGACCAATGAGCCATGATCTCATTAAGAGCTGCGGCGAACATCTTGGGATTACCACCGAACGTGTGGTTCTGACCGACGTGAAGAGCAGTACATACTATGCGACGGTCTTCCTTGAAAACAAAGGAGTGACCCGTACCCTTGATGCACGTCCCAGCGATGCGATTGCCTTGGCCCTTCGCTGTCAGGCTCCCATCTATGTCACGCAGGATGTATGGCAACGGCGAAGCGGGCAACAGTTGGACGCATGGCTGTCGAAGTTGGAAACGAAGAATATCGGTGCACAGGAAGTCTAAGTCCTTTAACGTCGGCTGAAAAAAGCCGCAGTGGAGAAAGAAGAAGATGATGACGACGTACTTTGAGAATCCGATTCATGTGAAAGAAACCTGGCATTTGGTGGATGCCGACGGGAAGACCTTGGGGCGCCTGGCTGCCAGAGTCGCGGGTGTGTTACGAGGGAAGCACCGTCCGACCTTCACCCCGAACGTCGATATCGGCGACCATGTGGTCATTGTGAATGCGGAAAAGATTCAATTGACCGGCGGGAAGTTGGACAAGAAGCTCTACCATCGTCACACCGGATATCCCGGTGGTTTAAAAACCGCTTCAGCCAAACATGTCTTCCAAAAGGATCCGGCGCAGCTCTTGATCACGGCGATTGAAGGGATGCTTCCGAAGACACCACTCGGCAATGGTATGGCCAAGAAGCTTCGTGTTTACGCGGGGCCGAATCATCCTCATCAGGCACAACGACCGCAACCGATTTCACTCTAACGAGTTCATGACCCCAACGAGAAGGAGATCAGTCGCATGGCAGTAGTGACACAGTATGCAACGGGACGGAGAAAGTGTGCGGTGGCGCGAGCCTGGGTGACAGGGACCGCAGGCGACATTACCGTGAATGAGAAGCCGTTGGAGCAGGCGTTTCCTCGGTTAACTCTTCGACAGATCATTCAGCTCCCGCTCGAAATGGCAGGTCTGATGGGCAAGTATTCGATCAGCGCGACCGTCTACGGCGGTGGTCCGACGGGACAAGCGGGTGCGTTGCGCCATGCGATCGCACGGGCGCTCGTGGCCATGACACCGTCGACCCGCGGCTCTTTGAAAAAGGAAGGACTGCTCACCCGTGACTCACGCGTGAAGGAACGGAAAAAATACGGACAAAAGGGCGCACGCAAGCGATTCCAGTACTCCAAGCGCTAGACGCAGGAGGCACCGATACCAAAAAGGGAAGGCCTCGTGCCTTCCCTTTTTTATGTGGTCGATCTGGACTCTCCGTCAATAGGATGTTGTTGAAATTCTGGGTTAATTGATGGGAAAGAAGTTTCGAGTTGCCATTGCGGGAGCAAGTGGATACGCCGGTGCGGAATTGGTGCGTCTGGCTTCTGCTCACCCCCATTTCACAATCACCGCAGTGACCTCTGAGAAGTCTGCGGGGCAAGTGGTAGCGTCCGTGTTCCCCAGTCTCAAAGGGATCGTGGATCACCGGTTTGAAGCCCTGGCACCGGAAGCCTTGGCAGAGCGGGCTGATGCGGTTTTTCTTGCTCTTCCGCATACCAAGTCCCAGGATCCGGTTGCCATTTGCATCAAGGCCGGTAAGTTTGTCGTGGATCTCAGTGCGGATTATCGTTTGAAGGATGTGGGTGCGTATGAGCGATGGTATCAGACCACGCATACCCACCCACAGCTCCTCAAGGACGCGGTCTACGGTCTCCCGGAACTCCACCGGCTCGCCATTGCACAGGCGAAACTCGTCGCGTCTCCCGGTTGTTATCCCACGGCTGCCATTCTTCAATTGGCGCCGCTCTTTGCCAAGAGGCTTGTGCAGCCGGAGACGATCGTCATTGACGCCAAATCCGGGGTATCGGGAGCGGGACGGAGTCCGGCCCTCCCCTATCATTTCCCTGAAGCGCACGAATCTCTGGAGCCCTACAAGATCGGACAACATCGTCATACGCCGGAGATTGAGCAGGAGCTTTCTGCGTTACGGGACCAAGTCGGTCCGGTGACCGTAACCTTCACGCCGCACCTTGTCCCGATGAATCGGGGAATATTGAGTACAGCCTATTGCCGGCTGACTCACGCGATGCCCCTCGCGGACCTGCGAGACTTGTACCGAGAGTTTTATAAAAGCGAACGCTTTGTTCGGCTGTGCGACGAGATCGTGCCGAATCCCCGCTACATCAAGGGGACAAACTACTGCGATGTCGGCGTATACGCGGATGCACGGGCTGGATGGGTCGTGACTGTGGCAGCCGTCGACAATCTTGTCAAAGGAGCCGCTGGTCAAGCCATTCAAGCAATGAATCTCATGTTGGGTCTGCCTGAGGAGACCGGCCTGACGGCCCCTGGTAGCTATCCATAGGCCTATCATCCTTCGCGGTCTCAATCCGGATCGATCACCCTCACGGAACCTTGTTGTATGAGCACAAAACAGACAGGCATTACCGCCCCGCAAGGATTTCAAGCGGCCGGTATCCATTGTGGAATTAAGAAACCCGGACTCCTTGATCTTGCGCTGTGTGTGTCTGATGTGAGCGGACCGATTGCCGGAGTGTTCACGAAAAATCGTGTCGCCGCGGCTCCCGTCCTTCTCGATCGTCGCCATCTTCGGCATCGTTGCGGGCGTGCGATCGTCGTGAATAGCGGGAATGCCAACGCTTGCACGGGAGCCCAGGGGTTGGTCTCAGCTGTGACGATGGCCAGGACGGTTGCTCAACAGCTCTCAATTCCTGTCCATCAAGTTTTTGTAGGATCGACGGGTGTGATCGGACGCACACTCCCCATTGACCGGATCACGACAGCGATTCCCGCATTGTTTTCGCGTCTTAGTGTCAAGGGTGGTGCTCAGGCTGCTCGGGCCATCATGACCACGGACTTGAGGCCTAAAACAGTCTCAGTGCAAGCAAGAATCGGCGGTCGCATGATCACGATCGGAGGGATGGCCAAAGGATCGGGCATGATCCATCCCGATATGGCCACGATGCTTGCGTATTTTACGACCGATGCAGCAATCACCCCCCCTGCTCTGCAACAGGCCTTGAAGACTGCGGCCGACCAGTCATTCAACTGCATCACTGTGGATGGAGACACCAGCACGAATGATACCGTGTTGTGTTTGGCGAACGGTCTTGCAAGGAATCGGGTGATCGAACCACAGAGCCCTACCTCTCGAGAGTTTGAGCGCCTTCTGACTGAGGCTGCCCAGACCTTGGCCTTACTCATCTGCCGCGACGGAGAAGGTGTGACCAAGATCGTCAAGGTGCAGGTTGAAGGGGCCAAGACCATCGCTGCTGCGAAACGCGTTGCAGCCACTATTGCCACGTCCAATCTGGTGAAAACCGCGCTCTTTGGGGAAGATGCCAATTGGGGAAGAGTCATGGCGGCCATCGGACGATCAGGCGTTGCAATCAATCCGGCTAAGGTGACCGTCAGGTTCGACGACATCCAGATGGTCAATCAGGGTATTGGCCTGGGGCTCGACGCCGAGCGCAAGATCGCACAGGTCTTCAAGCGGAAAGAGTTTACCATTGCGGTCCATCTTGGCCTGGGTACGGCATGCGCCCATATGTGGACCACGGATCTTTCGTACGATTATGTGCGTATCAATGCAAGTTATCGATCCTAGCCCGTGAAGACCGTTTGTCGCTTGAAACCTCGTTGTGACTATGGTAGCGTCGCCGATCGATATCTGACAGGGGTCGCGTTCACAGAATGTGAACCGGCTGATTATTCAAATCAATAACAGCGCATTGTTCGCTGTGTGGCTTGAGAATAAGGGAAGCGATTCCCTCACCCGTCTTACGGGTGCTCTGCAAGCCTGGAGGAAGGTGACGGCATGGGGGTAGTGGCAATCAAGGAATTGTTGGAAGCCGGTGTACATTTTGGACATCAGACCAATCGCTGGAATCCCAAGATGAAGAAGTTTCTCTTTGGTGAACGCAGCGGTATTTATATCATCGACTTACAACAGACCCTCACACGAATGGAACAGGCCTATGCCTTCGTTAGAGATCTCGTTGCAGGCGGCGACTCCGTCCTCTTCGTCGGGACAAAACGGCAGGCCGCAGAAATCCTTGAAGAGGAAGCGAAACGGGCCAACATGTACTTTGTCAATCAGCGGTGGTTGGGAGGGATGTTGACCAATTTCCAGACCATTCGCCGCAGTATCGATAAAATGAAAAAAATGGAAACGACCTTGCTCAACCCAAGCGAGCATGGTCTGAAAAAGAAAGAAATCCTTCTCATGCAGAAGGATATCGCCAAACTCCAAAAGTACTTATCCGGCATTAAGAATATGCGCAGTCTTCCAGGAGCCGTCTTTGTCCTCGATACGAGAATTGAAAAGATTGCTGTTCAAGAAGCGACGCGTCTTGATATTCCGGTCATTGCGATTCTGGACAGCAACTGTGATCCAGATCACATTACCTATCCCATTCCGGGGAATGATGATGCGATCCGTTCCATCAAGCTGATCACGTCAAAAATTGCCGATGCCTGCATTGAAGGCGCCCACGTGAAAGCACAGCGCGAGGAGGCGGAGTTCCAAGCAACGCCTTCCTCCTCCGGAGAGAAGAAGCCGGTGGTGCGTTCTGAAGGCGTAGCGATATCATAAGCCTCGTGCAGAGCGGTTCATCAATGCTTTTATTTTCAACGCCTACGTGAAGGAAGAATGAATCATGGCAGGATCCAGCCAGTTCGTGAAGGAACTTCGTGAGAAAACCGGGGCCGGCATTCTTGATTGTCAGAAAGCCCTCACCGAGAACGATAATGATATCGAGAAAGCCATCGACTATTTGCGGCAAAAGGGTTTGGCAGCAGCCGCAAAGAAAGCCGGGCGAGAGACCAATCAAGGTCTCATTCATTCATACATCCATATGGGGGGAAAGATCGGCGTCTTGATCGAAGTGAACTGCGAAACAGATTTCGTGGCTCGCAATGAGGAGTTTAAGGCTTTTGTCAACGATCTGGCTCTGCAGATCGCTGCTGCGAAACCGAACTTCGTCAAGCGCGAAGATGTTCCCGCCGATATGGCTGAGAAAGAAAAAGTGATCTACGAGGGGCAAGCAAAAGAAATGGGCAAGCCTCCGGCCGCGTGGCCCAAAATCGTCGAAGGAAAGCTGGAAAAGTTCTATCAAGAAAATTGTTTGATGGAGCAGTCGTTCATCAAGGATCCAGCCGTAACCGTGAAGGATCTACTTGCGCAAAAGATTTCGAAGATCGGTGAAAATATGAACATTCGCCGATTCACTCGCTATCAGTTAGGCGAAGTATGAGCTCTGCCAAGTACCGACGCCTCCTTCTGAAAGTCAGCGGGGAGATGTTGGCTGGTGAGCAAGGGTACGGTATCCAACCCTCGATTCTGGAAACACTTGCAGCAGAGATCGCCTCGGTCGTGGCCCTTGAAGTTCAGGTGGCTCTTGTCATAGGAGGCGGAAATATTTTTCGAGGGATCGCCGCAAGTGCGGCCGGTATGGAGCGGGCGTCCGCCGATTATATGGGGATGCTGGCGACCGTGCTCAATGCCTTGGCGCTTCAAAATGCATTGGAACGTATTGGAATCATTACCCGAGTTCAATCTGCCATTGAAATGCGCCAACTGGCGGAAGGCTACATTCGGCGGCGGGCTATCCGCCACCTCGAAAAGAACCGAGTGGTTATTTTTGCCGGTGGCACCGGAAATCCCTACTTCTCAACGGATACGGCAGCTGTTCTTCGAGCCATGGAAATCAGTGCGCAGGTCATCATGAAGGGCACTAAAGTTGACGGGATTTATGACGCAGATCCGGTCAGTCATCCCACGGCAAAGAAGTATGATCAGATTTCCTTTCTCTCTATTTTGAATCAGAATCTCAAAGTGATGGATTCGACGGCCATCAGTCTGTGTATGGATAATAAACTGCCGCTCACCGTCTTCAACCTCAAGGTACCCGGTAACTTCAAACGAGTGGCTTTGGGTGAGCCGATCGGGACCTCTGTTACGATCGGTAACCGCTGATCCCATTACGAGGTGTATCATGTCCAACGCTGCCCCGGTTCGCCAGGCCTTCGTCTCCCGTATGGATCAATCACTCGAGCATTTACGGAAGGATCTCTCAGGTCTGCGAACCGGGCGAGCTTCCGTCGCGCTGCTCGATGGGATTCGTGTCGATTACTACGGCACCATGACCCCGTTAAAACAGATTGCCAGTGTGTCGACCCCGGAAGCTCGATTGATTACCATCCAACCTTGGGAGCCCCAGCTGATCAAAGAGATTGAGAAAGGCATCGCGAATGCCGGTTTGGGCGTGACTCCGTCGAATGACGGAAAAATCATTCGAGTTCCCCTTCCCCCATTGACTGAAGAACGGCGCAAGGAATTGACGAAGGTATGCAAGAAGCATGGGGAAGATGCTAAAGTTCAGATCAGGGGATTCCGGAGAGAAGCCAACGAGGAGTTGAAGAAACTCCAAAAAGATGCGAAGCTCACCGAGGATGAACTACGAAAGGCTGAACAAGAGACCCAGAAACTCATCGAACAGTATGGACAAAAAGTTGATGACAT
>NZ_JBLFBO010000026.1:0-37170 GCF_047338595.1 Nitrospira sp. BLG_1 | reverse complement strand
GCAGAGTGGGCTCATCGATCTGGGCCAGTACCACTACAGTCTGGCCATCTTCGGCCACACGATAGAATCGGTCAGCACTGCGCTCGCCGACGCCAGGGCCGTCTTTCAGGACGGGCCAGGATTCAAGATGGCGCGGGTCGATGTCATCCCCGAATGTGCCTGGTTCGCGCAGATCCCCGGTAACTGGAGTCTGCGACCGCGCGAAGCAGTCATCACCAGCCGGAACTTTGTCTGCCTCAGCCCCTTTCACAACTTCGCCCGCGGTAAACGAGCGGGCAATCCCTGGGGCGAAGCCCTGGCCCTGTTCAAGACCCCAAGCGGGCAACCCTACTATTTCAATTTCCACGTGTCCCCGGAGGATCGGGATTCGCGCGATGAAAAGTATCCCGGCAATACCTTCATCTGTGGCAGCACCGGCGTGGGCAAGACCGCGCTTGAATTGTCTCTCCTGGCCTTCGCCACCAAGTACCAGGGCCTCCGCTGCGTGGTCTTCGACAAAGATCGAGGCGCGGAGATCGGCATCCGGGCGATGGGCGGACAGTATCAGTCCCTGAAACGCGGCCTGCCGACCGGCTTCAATCCCCTGCAGCTCAAACCCCACCCCAATAACTGGCAATTCTGCGAACAGCTCGTGGCCCAACTCGTGAAGCAGCCTGGTGACGAGATTCCATTGCTCACCGCGAAAGAGCAGAGCGAGATCAGCCAGGCCGTGCGGACGGTGATGAGTGAAACGGTTTCACCGGATCTGCGTGGTCTGTCCCTCCTCCGGCAGAACCTGCCAGCCAGCGGCGACCAGAGTGTGCGGGCACGATTGAAGCGATGGACCCGTGGTCACGCGCTGGGCTGGGCCTTCGACAATCCACACGATACCCATGAGATCAGCGACGTACGAGTATTCGGGTACGACTATACGGACTTTCTGGATGATCCCGAAGTTCGCACCCCGATCATGGCCTATCTGCTCCACCTGACCGAACGGCTGATCACGGGCGAGCCCTTCATCTATGTCATGGAGGAATTCTGGAAGCCGCTGCAAGACCCGCTGTTCGCGGACTTCGCCTTCAACAAGCAAAAGACCATCCGCAAACAATCAGGCCTCGGCGTCTTTGTGACGCAATCGCCTTCGGACGTGCTGCGACATTCGATCGGCAAGACGATGGTCGAACAGAGCGTGACGCAGATCTTCTTGCCGAATCCTCGCGCCGACCATGATGACTATGTCCAGGGATTCAAAGTCACGGAGGCGGAATTTCACATCATCAAGAATCTCGGAGAGGCGAGCCGTCTGTTTCTGGTGAAGCAGGGTCATAGTTCGGCGATCGTGCAATTCGACTTAGGTGGCATGACCGATCTGTTGAATGTCCTTTCTGGAACCACTGACAACGTGACGTTGTTGGATCAGATCAGAGAAGAAGTGGGCGACGATCCCACAAACTGGCTCCCCCTATTTCATGAACGCATCGCGACGCGGAAACGTCTCCGGCAGGAGAACGGAAGAGGAGTCGCATAAAGCAACCTATGGGCATGGCGACCTACATCGAGCAGTCGGTCAACAACGCGTTGGACCACTATGTCGTGACCTCCAGCGATGCCGTCATCGGAGTGCTCACGCCGGTCGCCGTGACGGCGGTGACGCTCTATGTGATGTGGACCGGCTTTCAAGTCATGCGCGGCGACGTGCAGGAACCGGTCACCGCGCTCGTGTGGCGCTGGTTTCGCGTGGCGCTCATCACCGGGCTGACGTTGAACGGCCCGCAGTATCGGAGTCTCGTGAAGGATGGATTGGACGGGATTCAAGAGGCCTTCGCGTCAGCCTTCGGCGGAGTCCTCTCGATGGGAGGGACCATTGACCAGATGGCCGACCCTTTCACGACGCTCATGGAAACGCTGTTCACCGAAGCGAGCTCTGGACTCGTCCCGCAATTCTCCCTCTTCATCGCGGGAGCCATCTGCGCCACGGCGTCGATCGTGATGGCCTTCGTCGCCATGGGGCTCTTTCTCGTCGCGAAGGTGAGTCTCGCCCTCCTGCTGGCGGTCGGCCCGGCCTTCATCTTCTGCGCGATGTTTCCCGTGACCCAGCGCTATGCGGAGAATTGGCTGTCCAGTTCGTTGGTCGCGGTCTTTACGAATATCCTCATCATGGCGGTGATTACGTTTCTCGCGAGCCTGCTGCGGAATGCTTGTCTCCATGTCCTGCAAGCCTATTCAACCACCTCGATTCTGGCAGATGTCGTCGGCTTGCTGTTCCTCTCCGTCACTGCCGCTTATGTCTTGCTCCATGTTGCGTCGCTGGGGGCAAGTTTGGCCGGAGGCCTTTCGTTGGGGAACCCAGGTGGGGATGCCACCAGGACTGGAATGCTGCTCGTGCACAGCGTCACCTCCGGTCTGAGTCGGTTGGTCCCGTTGGCCATAGCCTCTAGCGGTGGATCTCTGAGTGGACCCCGAACCGGAGCGGCCCGCCTGCTGAGTTCGCTTCCCACCGGAAAGACCCAGCCAGGGAGCGACCTCTATCAAAGGGCCTCGTTCGAGCGCTTACGCAACAGCGTTTCCCGAAAGGAGTAATCCATGTCCCACATGAAACGCACAGTGATCGCAATGGCAGTCGTCGTGCTGCTCATCCTGAGTCCAACGCCGAAAGCCAACAGCACGGGTATCCCCGTCATCGACACGGCCAATCTGGTGCAATCGATCGTGCAGGCTCTGGCCTGGATCCAACAGTTCCAACAGATGCAGCAACAGATCCTCCAAGCGGAGCAACAAATCAATGCGATCGTGGGCTCGCGCAACATGGGCAGTCTCATGAACAACCTCACCCTCGCTGGTGTCGTCCCCTCCGACGTCAATGCCGTGTACCACGCCATTCGCTCCGGCGGAGTCCAGGGCATGACCGCGGCAGCCCAGATCATCCGTCACAATCGCATGATCTACAACTGCGAGGGCAAGACCGGCGATGCCTTGCGGATCTGCCAGAACATGTTGAACCAGACGCCCCAAAGTCAGGCCTATTACGCCAACACCTATCAGATGTTGCTCGGCCGGATGCAACAGATCCGGGCTCTGACGACTCGCATCAATCAGACCGAGGACGAAAAAGGAATTCTGGAACTCAATGGCCGAATCGCCGCCGAGCAGGCGCAGGTGAGCAACGACACGAACCGGATTCTCACAATGAAATCGATGATCGAGGCGGAAGAAAAAGCCGCGCAACAGGAACAGCAGGAACGAGTCCTGAAGATGTTGGCGCCAGGCACGGCGCGGAGCTTCAATAACATGGCCCCCTGGACGCCTTAGTCCTGCTCGGTAGGCGAAAGGCAAAAGGATAGACACAATGACCGAGAAGCAGGTGGACCCCTCAGTGGTGAACGCGGCGGACGAACCGCAATTCTACGATCAAGGGCGCGACTGGGATACCGACTGGCGGGTGCGATTGGAGGTGTCGGAACGAAAGGCCTGGTGGGTCGCGGGCACCGCCTGTGCTCTAGCCGTGATCTTGGGGATCGGCCTCGCCGGTCTGGCTCCCTTCAAGACCACCGTGCCCTATGTCTTTGCGATCGATCGCGCCACCGGCAATGTGGAGCTGGTGAGCGCGGCGGATGATCGGACCGTGCTGGGCTATCAGGAATTGCTCGATAAACATTGGACGCAAAAATACGTGATCGCGCGGGAGTCCTACTCGTACCGGCTGCTCCAAGCCGACTACGACCAGGTCTTGGCGATGAGTACGGACGAGATCGGTCGCGACTACGCGAGCCTGTTCGACGGCGTACACGCCCGCGATAAGCAGTTGGGAACCGGCATCGAATGGCGCGTGAACGTCTTGAGTGTCACCGTCCACAACGATGCAATCGGGCCGAAGGCCACGGTGCGGTTCGAGAAGCAGGTGAAGCGGACCGACGCGCACAGCGTGGAGCCGCCGCAGTATTTCATCGCGACGGTCTCCTTCGAGTACCGCCATACGATGAAGGGGCAGGAAAAGGATCTGATCCAGAACCCGCTGGGCTACAAAGTGACGGGCTATCGGGTGGATGCGGAAATCGGGACGATCACGCCACCAACCTCGGTCCTGTCGATGGTCGAGAAGAAATAGGGAGGGTTTGGTCATGCACACCATGAAGCAACACCGAGGGTCGATCACGGCATGGCTCATCGCCACCCTCCTCTGCTCGGGAGCCTCATCGATCGCAGCGGAGGTCCCGGAGCCGGGCAACGGAGATCAACGAGTCCGGTACGTGACCTATCAAAAGGACGAAGTGACCAAAGTGACGGTGCGCCGTGGTGTCGTGACTCGCATTGTGCTGGGAGACGACGAACGCATCGTGATCGCCGGCAGCGGCTTTCTCGCGGACTGTGCAAAGCAAGAAGCGGAATGGTGCATCAGGGCCGATGTCGGCACCAATCAGGTGTGGGTGAAGCCCAAGGACCAGGCAACGCACAACAATCTGGAGATCCGCACGGACAAACGCGACTACAGCTTGGAGTTCACCGTCGTGGGAAACGATCGAGTCGGACGCAGGCAGAACACCGGGCAGGGACAACGCGGAAAGGATGAGCCGATGTATCGTGTGATCTTCCGCCATCCGTTGGTCCCCCCAACTCCAGCAACCATGACGGCGATGCAAACCTCGGCCCATCGCACCAAGCACGCTCGCGACAAGGCCGACCTTCTCACCGAGCGGCTAGACTCCTTTACGCCCGAACCGCGTAATTGGTCCTATTCGATGGAGGTGCTTCAGGGGGGAGACGATATCGCGCCTTCGCTCGTGTTCGATGACGGCCGCTTCACCTACTTTCAATTCCCTCCCAATCGCGAGATCCCCGCGATCTTCTACTTCTCGCCGTTGGGTGAAGAAACCCGCATCAATTTCCACATGGAGAAAGACCTCGCCGTCGTGCAGCGGATGGGGCGGCGGTTTGTCTTGCGCTTGGGCGAGGCCGTGGTCGGCATCTGGAATGACGCCTACGACAAGACCGGGGTGCCAGCCATTGAGGGAACCACCGTCTCGGGCATCACCAGGACGCTGCGCTGAGAAACACAAATGGAACAATCACACGAATCAAGCAAGCGAGCTGAGCAGAAGCCTCCCATCGTCGATGGGATTGTGTCGGTCAATCACCAGGCCAGTGGCAGGAACGAAACAGCGGCGCGCGTGGCGTTTCTGGTCGTGATGGCCATCGTGCTCGTGGTGGGACTCGTCTTCGCGGCGAACACCTATAGTGCGAAGCGAAAGGCGGAGGCCACACAGGAAGAACGGGCTGCGAAGGTAGAGAATAAACCAGCCCAGGTCGGACTCAAGCGAGTCTTCGAGACCGATCGCGATCCCCTGGCACCGCAACACACCACCGCACTCGTGCGGTCGACCAGCCAGTCCCCTGTCGCGTCCGCTGACCGTGCGATGAAGTCGTCCCTTGACCGAGGAATCGACGACGGAAGCCGATCAATCGCACTGGCTCCTGACCAGACACAAGGCAATCCATCACTCGGCAGACGTTCTTCCAGTCGGTTTGGTGGGGAGGTCCTTGTGACGAACTCCCCTGCTTCAGACAGTCCTCGGACTCCACAAATGGCAACCGGACCGGACGCGGCCATCTCCTTGGTACGCGAACTCCTCAACGGCACAAGACAGCCGGACACGGGGTCCGGGAGCATGCTGGGCGGACTAGCGATGCCTGTCAGTACGGCGACAGACACAGGAAGCTCGACACCATCGTCGATCGGGTACATGGGCGGACCCAGCGGCTCTTCGATAGGCGTGACGAGCGTCGGGCTCGCGGCGCCACCTGGTCCTCAGGCCAGCGGCGCCGGTCCCATCGGTGGGCTCCTGACGCCATCGGACACTCCAAAGGTCCAAGCCGGTCTCTTGGGTGATCGTAATCTCATCTTGCCAAAAGGCCGAACGATCGACTGCGCCTTGACCGTGCGAGTGATCAATGAAGTGGCGGGCATGGCCACCTGCGTCCTGAACAGCGATGTCTATAGTGACAACGGACGTGTTGTGTTGTTGGAACGAGGATCGGAAGCGGTCGGTGAATATGCGGCGACGATGGCGCAGGGCCAGCGCCGCCTCTTTCTCCTCTGGACGAGAGTCAAGACTCCGATGGGCGTCGTGATCAATCTCAATTCCCCGGCTGCCGACGCACTCGGTACCTCCGGCTTAGTGGGAGTCGTAGACAACCATTGGTGGGACCGGCTGGGCGCGGCCTTTCTCCTCTCCCTCGTACAGGACGGGATCGGTTTGGCCACCGCGACGCAGGCCGGCGGCGGGGGCGCACAGAGTTTGGGGATCTATCAACATTCCGCCACGACAGGGAACCGCATGGCGGAACTGATCCTCCAATCGACCATCAATATCAAACCCACGCTCTACAAGAATCAGGGCGACCGCGGGACGATCTTTGTCGCGCGGGATTTGGATTTCAGCACAGTCTATGAACTGCACCCCCACTGACCTGCTCGCGCACGACACGATGGTACGCGAGTTGTTGCGACCATTACTACAGTACCTCGCGCTGCCCGGCGCAACCGAGATCGTCGTCAATCGGCCACAGGAAGTCTATATCGAGGTCGGTGCAGCTTGGCAGCACTACATTGCACCGGACCTGACTCTGGATCGATTGACGGCGCTCGCCACGGCCATCGCGACGGCGACTGAGCAAGAAATCGGACCGCACCACCCGATTCTCTCGGCCATGTTGCCCGATGGAGAACGAGTGCAAATCGTGCTGCCGCCGGCGGTGGAACTGGGAACCATCTCCATCTCGATTCGCCGCCCGAGCGCCTGGATCAAGACACTGGATGAATATGAAAGAGAGGGAGCGTTCAGCCGCTATGGCTGGGCCAAGGCAGCGACGCTGGATTGTCGGGCCGCCGAGCTCGATCCCATTGAGCGACAGCTCGTGCAGTATCTGACCGATCGTCAATTGGGTTCGTTCATTCGGGCAGCGGTGCTGGCGAAAAAGAATATTGCCGTCGTGGGGGACACAGGCTCAGGCAAAACCACCCTCATGAAATCGATCTGTCAGGCGGTCCCCGAGCAGGAACGCCTGATCACGATCGAGGATGTGCGCGAATTGCTACTCCCCCAGCACGGCAACCGCGTGCATCTCTTGTACGCCAAAGGAGGACAGGGAGCGGCAACCATCACACCGTCTGAATTGATCGCCTCCACACTCCGGATGAAGCCGGACCGGGTACTCCTCGCAGAATTGCGTGGCGGGGAGGCCTTCGACTTCCTCAAACTCCTCACGACCGGTCACAGTGGCTCGATTACCTCCTACCACGCGGAGTCCTGTGCCCTCGCGGCCGAACGCTATGTCTTCATGTGCAAAGAACACGAACAGGCGGCGACCTACGATGTGCCGACTCTCAAGCGCTTGGTGGCCTTAACCATCGACGTGATCATTCATGTGGTCGCGCAGAATCAGTATGACGAACATGGGCGGCCCATCAGAAAAGACCGCTACGTGGCGGAAGTCCACTATGACCCGATTGCGAAACTCGTGGCGCGATTCGGAGAAGCCATCCTGGTGAGGGCCTAGAGGAACCGATGTCACGCAAGCGCATGCGGATTGCGATCGCCCTGTTGCTGTATCTCCCACTCGGACTCTGCGGAGCAGATGCCCTCGCCGGCGCCGTCTTCACGCTCGCCAACAAACAGATGCCGGAGGACCTCTCCCTATCTAACTGGCCCGATTCCTGGCAAGCCTATCGGGAGGATCCGATTCAGCGGAAGCGGCTGCAATTCTCCGCCGCAGTCGGCGGCTTCATCGGATTCGGTATCCCGGCGCTGCTGCTGGTGTCCCGGACCAATGGGAAGAAGCCGCTCCATGGCGAGGCGCGATTTGCCACTCATGATGAAATTCAACAGGCCGGGCTCTATGGAAAGCGCGGGGTGATCATTGGGAAAGTGGGCAAGCGGTACTTGGTCTATGGGGGCCAGGAATTCGTCTTGCTGGCGGCGCCGACTAGATCTGGAAAAGGCGTGAGCATCGTGCTCCCGAACCTGCTCCACTACGACGAGTCAGTGGTCGTACTGGACATCAAGATGGAAAACTTCGCCTACACATCGAAGTTCAGACAAGCGCACGGCCATCACGTCTACCTGTTCAATCCCTTTACTACGGACGGCCAGACCCATCGCTGGAACCCATTGGATGCGGTCGATCGCGACCCAAATCGGCGCGTGGGCGAGATCCAAGCCATCGGGCAGGTGCTCTATCCGAACCATAATGAACGGGATGCCTTTTGGAACGAGTCTGCCCGCAATCTCTTTCTTGGCCTAACCCTCTCTATCATGGAGACTCCATCCCTGCCTTGCAGTCTCGGGGAAGTGCTCCGCCAGGCCTCCGGCAAGGGGCAGCCCATCAAGGAGTATCTGGAAGATCTCATCGGCACCAGAGCCAAGAGTAACGCCCCGCTGAGCGACGACTGTACGGCGGCCTTGCACCGGTTCTGCGCCACCAGCGAGAATACGATGGCGAGCATTCTTGCCACCCTGACGGCTCCCCTCACCATCTTCAGTAATCCCGTCGTCGACGCGGCCACGAGTGCGACGGACTTCGACCTGAAACAGGTGCGCGCGCAGCGGATGTCGATCTATGTCGGCATTCCGGCCAATCGGCTCAGCGATGCGGCGCTGCTGGTCAACCTGTTCTTTTCCCAATTGATTCACTACAACACCATCGACTTACCCGCCACGAATCCCCGTTTGAAGCACCAGTGCCTCGTGATCTTGGATGAGTTCCCCGCCCTCGGGCTGGTCAATATTCTTGCGAAGGCCGTCGGCTTCATGGCCGGCTACAATCTGCGCCTGCTCCCCATCATTCAGAGCCTCTCACAGCTCGAATCGGTCTATGGGGAAAAGGACGCGCGCACCTTCGTCACCAACCATGCCTGTCAGATCCTGTTTGCCCCTCGTGAACAACGAGACGCACAGCACTACTCCCAGATGCTCGGCACCTATACGGCCGAGGGGATCTCGACCGGCACGAGCCGACCACTGGCGTGGGGGAACGGCAAACAGGCGTCGTCCAGTTCTACCAGGTCGGAACAGGCGCGGCCTCTGCTCCTGCCACAGGAAGTGAAGGAACTCGGAGACCAGCGAGCGATCATCAACCTCATGCATACGAAGCCGATCCTCTGTGACAAGGCCCGGTTCTATGCCGATCCGATCTTCATCGATCGGTTGAAGCGCATCAGTCCGTCCCTTGCATCGGTCGGAAAGCGGATGCCGACCCAAGTGGAACTTGAAGAGGCGGCGTTCGTACGTCGGGAGCTGTCCGTGGAGATTCCCAGACTCGACCTGGAACTCCATCGCGCGAAAGTCGAACGACGAGTGCGTCCAGCACAACCGGATGAGCCGATCGACCTCTCGAAGCTGGCGATGGACTTGACCACCCTGCCGCCGGTGGTGTCGCGCGATCCACCGACTCTCGAAGAGGTGAACGGGTTGGTCGATGCCTTTGTGGCCCAGCTGCAATGGACTGACAAGACCGATGACGACATCTCAGAGAAGATGAGTCCTGTGAGCGAAGAAGAAAGAGCTCAGAGAATAGAGAAGCACGTTGATCGATCCCTGGTGGATCGAGATAGAGAAGAAAGGGACGTATGACAATATGTATCAAAAGACAGGTACGACTTCAGTCGCTTGTGATTCTCATCGCCTGCGCCGCGACGCTGGCTTGTGTTCAGAAGCCAGTGGTGCCATCCGGTGCGGCTCGCGTGCCGATCAATACCGATGAGATGATCCAGCAGTACCGTGAACGGGTAAAGAGCGACCAGCGTGAGAAGCAGGAACAAAGTCTCCTCACTAGACACATAGAATCGCTGACGCAACAGGTCCAGGAGTTGAGTGCCGCGCTGACACTCATGCAACTCAACCAGCAAGAACTGGCCAAAGGTAAATCTCGGTCCGGTCCGGCTATCACGAAGGCGGCACTCACCATCAACCCTCTGTCACCAGAATCCAAAGGCCCACCGACGAACGTGGCTCTATCACCTGAGGGTAATACGTCTCCGGCTGGGTCTGATCAGAGCCTATCACGAACGGAGACAATACAGAGTGAAGAGGAGCGATCGACTTCGGTGGGCCCTGCCTGCAGCATCGGACCATCAGCAGTGCCATCCCCCTCCCCTCCGTCTCCGATAGCCAAAGAACAGATCAATTCATGGAGACCGCGAGTCATTGAATTGAGTGAACGGGAACAGGTCGAAGTGCATCGCCACAGTATCATCTTCCGTGTATCCGAACGGACAGGACGGTCTGAGTTTCGTCCCAGCAAGCCTCTGCAATCCCACCTGAAACAGATCATGAGCCGTGGCCCTTGCCTGCACGTGCGTGGGTACACGGACGGAGACAAGGATCTCTGGATCGAACGTGAGACAGCCAAGCAACGGGCGTACAAGGCCCGCGCCTATCTCATCGCGCAGGGCTATGACCCGAACCACATCGAGATCACCATCGTCCCGATCGGGCAACATGTGGCCGACAATGCGACGAAGAAAGGGCGGGCGAAGAACCGACGGGTGGAGATTGAAGTGAAGGAGCAGAATCCATCGTCCGTCTGGCCACAGTGGTACGGATAGCAAAGAGGAAGGGACACCATGAATGAGATAAGTTTGGACGAAGCGCGAGAGACGAAGCAGAACGACGAGCCGAGGCCTGCGGAAGGCACTCAGGGCGAGAATGCTGGACAACCACGACTCAATCAACGTCGTGATGCCGCCGATTCCTTGCGGAAGCGGTTCATCGAAGCCGGTGAGCAATTCTATTACCGCACGCCGCCCGGTGAGCCGACAAAGCTCGCCTTTACGGATCACGGGAAGCGTTTGGTCACGGTACATGACGACCCAAGCGTCATTCAGGGGATGGTGCTCCGGGCCAAAGCCAAGGGCTGGACCACCGTACGAGTGAACGGCACAGCTGAGTTTAAAACGGAAGCCTGGGTGCAGGCGACCATCGCCGGACTCGATGTGGAAGGCTACACGCCGCGTGGGATCGACCTGGCGCGAGCGGAAGACCGCAAGGATCACCGCCCCGTTCGTAGCAAGACAGTACGGAAGCATGTCGAGCCCCAGGCTTTACACAATCGAACCACTGATGATCATGTCAGAAAACCGGAACAGACCATGAGCTCAGGCCAACAGGTTGCGGTGGCTACACTTGAAGCAATCCTTCGTGCACGGGGGGATTCTCCCACAATGATCACTGCCGCCATCGAAGAAGCGAAGGCACGCCTGCAGGGCGAACGAGTCAAGGAGGCGGGATATACCAGTACCCGTGAACCGGTCGTGCCACGGTTCGATCACACAGCTGCACGAGCTGATTTCACCCCAAATGCCACCAGGAGCCCCGCCCTGGAGCGGACCAGAGGTGGCCGGTGACTCAAGGCATCAAGAACTTGTTCCCAGACCGTATGGAGGTGAGCCCATGAATTGGCTGAAGAGACGCGACTGGATTGTGGTTCTGGTGGGACTAGGCCTCCTTGTCAGAGTCTATGATGCATCGGCACAAACGGCACAGAAACCGTACTTCTTGGAGGGCGACACCAGGCTGGCCTGTGAGTGTCTGCTATGCTTAGCAGCGGGCCCACAGGCGCCGAAAGAATGCCAAGCCGCGCTCACAAAGTACTACATGATCCAGGCAGGGAGCCCGTTCAAAACCATGGTCATGCGAAGAAACTTCCTCCAGCTCTGCCCCAAGCAATAGTCCTTTCAACAGGACCCATAGACAGCACACCGCGCCTCTGGCCACGATGCCGCGGAGTAGCCCTGGCCATCGCCGAGCTTCCTTCCAAAGCTGCCCACTTTTGTACGCCAACGGTACTGATGCAGTAAAACCTAATTTATAATATGGCCTTATTTATTCCTCATTAGTACTACACATACAATCTTTCCCCTCTTGCGAATAACTTCTCCTACCTCAAGGGAATAGTCTCAAAAACTGACCTTCTTCATAACAACCACGGCGCCACGCGCCTCCTGCGTCTCCTGTCTGGGTAACCACAAGGCGAAGAGGGGCGCTCGTGTGGCGCGAGGACTTACGAGTTATCCGGTATCGCAGGAAAGAAAGGACGCACCACTATGCGGAAAGATCGATTAGCGACGCTCACGATGGACATTGTTGTCAACCATCCAACTAAGCGCACGGCCCTCGACGCGGCCTATAGTCGGCTCAGTCCCTGGGCACAGTCCGAGTGGAACAGCGCTAGTGATGGCGTGTCCATCACCGAACGAGCAGCGCGCCTTGATCAGTCGATCCGGGAACAGCGTCGCTGCGACGAGAGTCTGATCGAACACATCTTTGCTGCCATCAATGGACGAACGTTCGTAGTCCTAGACGCCACCTATTGCTTCATGACGCAGCGGATGCTGGATCGGAAGACCGGACGCCGCATCCCTCCTGACGCGGTGCGACGCTTTGCCTCTCAGCCCATCGCGAGTCTGCTGCTCAGCGCCAGGGCGCACCAGGATCTGAAACAGCGTGGAGTTCACACGATCGGTGATCTCCTGCCCCATGCCTATGAATGGTTATCGCCGAAGCGCCTCGCACCAGGCAAACCGGTGATGAATGTGCGGCTTTCGGTTCGACGCTGTCTACGGATTCTCGGCGTGGAGATCGTCTTTCCCGAAATCAGACAGCGGACAATCTATTGCCCCTGCTGTGCGCACCGCGAGACGGATGTGATGAAGATCGTCGCGTTGGCGGGGGTGTGAGCGTGATTTGGAAAGACACTCTGATATAGATGTCCTTTGAAGCGGCGAGGAAGTGTGCAAGCGTACACGAAGATTGTGGCAGAGCTGCCAGGAATGTGAAGAAGGCGGTGTCCTCCGCCGGTCGTTTACATTGAGTAGCTAGTCGCCATGACCACTGCAGATGGATAAGCGAATCCTTTACTGTCCTTCCATCCGTAGGCCGCGGCCGTAGGGATTGGTCGGGCTGTCGGAGCGATAGGGACTGCCTGCGCCGTAAGGATTGTTGATGGAGTCGGGCGAAAACGGAGATCCATACCGGCCGAAGGGGTTGCTGGTTGAATCAGGATCGTACGGGTTGGCGCTCAACTTGCCGCGGTAATTCCCCTGTTGGTCATAGAGCCGTGGCGCGTCGGTCGCGAAAGGGTTCGTCGATGATTGATTGCTATAGGGGCTGCCGTAAGGACTGAAGGGATTGTTGATGCCGTTCGACGCAAAGGGACTCCCCGCCCCGTATGGATTGGCCGTCGAGTTCTGCTGATACGGATTGCCGCTCAGTTCTCCGAGGTCCCTGGCGGAGGCAAAAAGAGGTAGCAGAAGGAGCAAGAGGAGAAGCAGCGGCATCGTAGCTCCTGCACAGGATCGTTCTGGACTAGAGGTTACTCCCCCACAAGAGCCTCGTGCAATCACTGTTAGCAGGACTGGAAAAGCTCGCCCTTGCTCCAGCTCAGCTCGCAATGCATACTTGATTCAAACAGACGAGAATGTCTCCCCTTGTCGCCCGAAGCAAACCGAAGGCTACTTGTGCGGTCAGAAAAAGACTCTGCACCACTTAACCTCTCCTGCTGAGCCTTTATCTACACATTTGTTCCACGAGCCCACCATTGACCGCCGAGCAAATCTCGCCATGCACATTGGCGGCGTAAGCCCCAAACTCTCGATCTAAAAAGGCAAAGATAGGGCTCACACCTTCTTGCAATTGAGCAATGGAGTGAAATGTTTGGCTTCCATCAGAATCAGATAATCCCGACGCACTTGCTGAAAGCACATCGGCGATTTTCCGGAGTCGGGCTTCTGCAGAGGGGTGAGTGGATTGCCTCACTGGGTATCGTATGGATCCTTTAGTTGGCTTCAGAACATCACAAAGAAAGCGCCTGCTTGCCGACTTCACCAGTTTGGGAGTGGCTGGAAGAGAAATAGGTTTATTGGGATTAAATGTGTCGTGTACAGGTACAGTTTCTTGATTTAGACGCGCCAGATTGACTCGGTTCCACTCATTGGCAGCTAGTCGAATTCGATCAATGTTCCAGTACATTGAACCTTTCGCTGAAAACACCGTTTCCCGGTATGGCGGAGCAGGAAGGAGTCTTTTTAGAATCCGTAATGCAATATCGTCGGCTTCCTCCTCTTTTGTGATGAGCCCAGGCGCACAGCTTTGCTCCAGCTGTTGGAGCCGTACCGCCTTCGGTTTATGAAGATCAATGGTTTCAATCCTCCCAGAGAATTCGCCTCGTCGATTTTGATGCAGATGAGCTAGTTCATGAGCAAGGACATATAACAGTGCGGGACTATCTGGTCGCACTTCTGACGTACCAGCTCTAAAGGCCTCTACCGCCGCAGAGGAACATCGAATCAGATGCAGCACCTCCCCGGAAACATAACAGCCCCCTCTCACGCTAATCTGATCCATGCTTCCTTGGCGAACCTCCGGTGGTTCACTTTTGTGACAACCTTTGGGGTCAACCTCGTCCTGAGTGGCATCCTTCACAACTTCAATGCCCACCCATCCCGGTGGAACGCCCTTATCTGAATTCACCACACCTTGGTTAAATTGAAGAGAAATCTTTTCCAGCTTAAACGCTTCCAGTGCATGATCAAGCGCCACACGAACTGGTTCTTTCAGGGAAGCATCGAAACGGCAGGAAGGTGTCCGAGCAGCCTCGGCCGAATGCCTCAACGGTAGACCTTCGATGAGCAGAGTCACTAGAACCGAGCACAACAGAACTTTCCCGAACCCCCTTGTGTCTTTCATATCCCTCTTCGCTCTTGAAAGATCTCAAAGGCCACATACTTACCACTCATGCGCTCAAGCAACGGCCAACGCTCAAACGCATAAACGATCAGATCTTTGGATGCCTCTCGTGCCAGGAAAAGGGCGACTTTATATCGAGTCAAATTCTCAAAGTGAGGAATGACAAGCTTCCCAGACTTCATGGTTGGAGAGTCCTTCGCAAGATTGGCATGTGAGGGAACCCCTTTGGGGCAGGTTTGAGGAAATCCCCAAAACACATAGCCGGAGACCAGCCCAGTCTTTTTCAGCTCACCAATCTTCTTCACATGTTGAGGTTCCCAGGGATGGAGGATCGGTATCTCGACGACCTTCTTATACTTCCTACTCATCAACTCGACATAATTACTATGTGCATACAGATCCTGAGTGGCATGAAGAGCTTGACCGAGGGAGAAGAACGCCTTCTTCGCATACCCCTCCGCAGCGTCATCCCGCCCGTTGTCTATATCGCCTTGGGCACTTGCAACATGAGTATTGACCTCCTTGAGCAACTCGGCAATGTACTGAATCGATTCACCAAAGGCACAGTTATCAAAGTGTGCCTTTGATTCAAATTGGTGATAGGAGTCCTGCCAATACATGGCCTGACGAAGTTCTTGAACATATTTGTTCCCGACGAGGTTCGCATTTGCTTCTTCATGGCCTGGAAACTCGAATTTCTGATCGCAACTCGGGCATACCACCGTTGCAACATCGACATCTAATGAAGGAGCAACTGGGGGAGGAACTGCAGGTTTCGGCCGACTCTCTGCGTGACCGTCGATAGAAGAACCTAGCAGTGAGAGCGATGCACACATGACTCCGACGAGAGGAAACGTATATATGGATCGGGCACTCGTACCTGATAAACATCTCATGTTCATCTCCCTATGGGGCAACAACAGTTCTCATATCTACCTTGTAATGGCCGCTTCTTTACGTGGAACAGGGTTGGTTAGAAACTAACCCCGCAGATCATCAAGAAATTCGGATGCAGGCTCCACACTGGTTACCAGCAAATAGTCACGAGCCCGTGTGCAGGCGACATACAGCAAATGGCGTTCTGTGTCATAGACCTCCTGCAGATCTGCATCATCTCCAACCGTCTCAATTCGCTCTTGCAAGGGGATGATCTCGTCGTCGCAGGCCATCACGACCACGGCACGGAACTCCAATCCTTTAGCAAGGTGCATGGTGCTGACTGAGGCATACCCGCTGGCGGTTTCGACGTGCTCATCGAGAACCTTGAAAGGAATTCCCGCCTGCTCAATTGCCGCACGTGCACGAGGCAGCTGTGCCTCGGAACGGACAAACACCCCAAACTCATGCGGCGTTACCCCTGCCTTTGCATGTTGTAATATCCAGGCCGCGACTGCTTTGATCTCTTCCTGTTCGTTGCTGTGAACCTGAACGATAGGCGGCGGGCCATTGAAGATCGACACGGTATCTCGGCGATCATCAACATTGCCATCAACATCAGCAACCTGTGGCCCCAACAGCCGATCAGCTTGCATGCGAATCTGATGGGATGTTCGGTAATTGACTCGCAGTGTACGTGATCGCCCTCGAATATCGACACCCAGCGCCTTCCATGAGAACGGCTGTTGAAAGATCCGCTGGCCTAGGTCGCCGGCGAAGAAGAGAGCATTCGACCGATTTCCACCCAAGGCAGCAAAGAACCGTAATTGTGGAATACCGATATCTTGCGCCTCATCCACCACAGCAAAGTCAAAAGGCTGCTTGTTCATCTTGGCCAATTCGGAGGCGAGGTTGGTAAATACCGCGGCTTGTGTGGTGATCCCTTGCTTCTTCAGTCCGGCACGACATTGTTCAAAGATCGACCATAAGACGGCCCGTTGGGCCTCAGCCAGCCTCGTCTTCCGTCCCAAGCGAGCGACATCGCGATAGGCCTCCCAACTTGCCAACTGCCAGGCATCCACAACCTGTTCCCACTCACTGAGGAGGAAAGACAGACTGAACTTATGACCACCGACAGATTGGGATGCCGAATTCAGGATATCTCGGATATCATTCCGGCTTGCCAGTTTGGCCGGTCCAATCAAGGACTTGTGGAGGCGTATGCCAATCGTATTCAGCGAGTGGACATCGATGCGTTCTCCAAGGCGTGGCTCACTACCGATCAACCGACGCAACTTGGTGTGGAGCGCATGGGCGAGCGTGTCAGAAAATGTGGCTAGCAATACTCTCGCGTCAGGGTTAGTTCGCGCCAGGAACGTAGCGCGATGCAGCGCCACGATCGTCTTGCCCGTGCCCGCCGAGCCGGAAACTCGTGCTGGGCCGTTGTAATCCCGTTCCACCCATTGCCGTTGCTCCGGGTGAAGAAAGACCGTCCATTTCTCCCAAGGGAACTCAAGGGCACGCTGCAACTCTTGGACATTCGCCATCACCCGGAATCGGCGTTGTGCGTCTGGGTGATCAAAAGGATTTGCCGACGCGGCTATAGGCTGAGACAGGCGAGGTTTCCCACCGGTGGCTAGTTCCAGAAGAGCCTGTGCAGCTTCACCAGGCAAATGATCGGCCAATGTCAATAGCGTATCCTCGGTAGCCTGTCGCACATCAGGCAGCCATTCCTCCGGCACGCCGAAACTTAAAAGTTCAGCATCAGCCATCTGAGAAAACAGTTTCTGTTGCTTAGCCTCTCGCTTCGATGCTTCGACGTATTTCGGAACGACAATCTCCTGGACCTTCTCGCGAATCTCGACAAACTGCGCCGCGCCGGTTTTCGGATGGGTTTCTAGTTTTCGACGCTCAGCCCATTCGTAAGCCTTGTCATGGTGATCGACGTAGCAGAGGAGCAGACTTCCTGGCGTCCGGTGGGCAATTAGCCGGATATCGTTGTTGACTCGAACCGACCAAAAGTTCTTGTCCTTGGCTTTGTCAAGCTTATGAAAGCTGAAACCGGGATTGGCGGGATTGAGCTGGAGATCAAAGGCCGTCGTCTTAACGGCCTTCTGCTCCTCGCCCGTCAGACGAGAGAGGCTATCAGTGAAGGTGTCAGCGATACGGAAATCCATAAGGAGCCAGGCCGTTACATGTAGTACTTGAATTGTGGCAATGGATCTACATTTGGCGGCACTTCTTTCATAATTTCCCCGACAAGTCCCGAAAAACGCAGGGTAATTGGCAACGACCCACCGAAATTTGACGAATTCCAATTCATTTTTGTCAAAACCATCAGTTCTCCCAAAACGTCCTTGATTGAGCTATCGCCAACATGATCGGTAAGTTTTAGCGGTACCGGCACGTGTCCGTGCGGGAAGGCTTGGAGTGCACTGATGTATCCGGTGGTATAGAGCAGATGGATATCACCTATGGCTATATAGCTTCCTCGTAGAATGGGATATCTAGCCTCGCGTAGAAGGCGGATATCCTCTGTAGAACGAACAGCCACAAAGTCAAATTGATCGACCCCTTTTAACGCGGCCCGTAGCCCCTCACGCTCATCAGGCCAGTATTCAGATGTCTTATGAATGACAACCCGGCGTGGCAACTGCTTTAGCTCATCTCTATATCGTTTGAGAACTAGCGACACCAGCTCTTCAGCCACTAGAGCGGGCATATGTGGCGAATTACCATATTTGCTAACATCCCAGATGAAATCCTGTCCACGAAGCACCAAGCCGTTTCCTTGCTCATCAAATGCCTGGGCAATCCCTGTGAAGTAGGAAGTATTCCTCGATCCCGGAACCCGATGGAAACTGATGCCGACATAGCAAGTCCCACCATTCAAACCAGATGGCATCCAGGGGATACCACCCGACTTGTAATAGAGGGCGGTAAAAAAGTTCCACGCACACCTTGATCGATGATCAACATTTCTGCTTTGGGGAACCGCTTCAGTCGTTCTTTGAAGTATAATTTGCGTCGGGAGCCGGTGCTTCATCGCAATTGCCTTAGTCGCTCGTCGAAGATCGCGATGAACTTGGCCATGTTGCTTATCAAAATAATCGACCTTACCGCTGGTTCTAACCAAGCTGCCAGGCAACGCGAGCACAATGTATTCAGGGGGACGATCTCGTTGCGCAAGCAATCGCAGTTTGTCGCCAATCAGATCCACTGTTGCTTCAAATCTTTCCCTCTTAGACCGAATCCTTCCTACAGATTCCAGCTCACCTAAGGTCAGCTTTTCCACCGTTTCGTTTTCAAATGCTAACTGGCTATAAAATCCACGGTCTGACTTAAAACCGGGGAAGCGATAGTTCTTCTCATCTCCGACAACTCCTGCTGAGCAGGATTCCAACCAACTTAGCGCAGATTCAACACTCTCCCCTGTACCAATTAAGCCAACCCGTATGGTTTCTGGATGCCGCTTGCCCATATCCAGAGAGCGCGGGCCAAAGAGGGAGATGCCTCGCTTGGGACACAAATGCAGCCTATCTGAGGCAAACTGCAATGATGGCTCGTTGAAATACTCGCATCGTACAAGTACGGGATCAGTCCTCAAGCGGTTCTCCTTGATCCGTGTCTATATCACCAGCAGCAGCATCGAATTCATCAAAGTCACTTGCCTCGTAGAGTTCTGCAAGCGTAAGTAAATCGTCTTCGTAACTTGCCGCCATTCGAACAGCCTCATCACCGGCCACCTCTGGCCATGTAATGCTTCCGCTCACTAGTGCATTTTCGATCACCAGGGCTTGTTTGCCAAATAGGCATGTAATCCGAGGCTTTCCTTGAGAGAGAAAGTCTCGCCAGAACTGCACTTCCTTGAGCACATCAAAATTGTACATGCGCGACTTGCGCTTTGTGTTTTTCTTACCCGTTGCCTTGCCCTCGAGCGATGCAAATCCATCAGACGTGAACCTCCGCTCAGGTCGAATCGCTAAACCCCACGAAGACTGTACGAGCTTGTGAAACCGAAGGCCGACTGCTAAGTGCTCCCAATGTCTTTTTGCTTCATCATTATGTCTGAAGTGTGGATTCCAAGCGACATTCCGCTCAGACCTACCGCCACCGACTGACAGATATGAAACTCGCTTTTCCTTTCCAGGCTCATCAGGCTCAAAGTAATAGCGGTGATGATCTCTGTCGAGCTTTAATCCTAAACGACCAGTGATCTTATTCACCGTGCGATTGAGCAGTTCTACAAACCATCGCTCGAAATCCGGCTGTCCCCACCAGTCACTCACGCTGTGCCGCTTTACCGAAAGCGGATCAACGATCATAGCGAAAGGTGAATCAAGTTCACTTAGATTGTTGAACGCATACAGTTGCCCACCACGGACGATGAAGGGAGCAAGTATACGTTTGTCACTGGGCCACTTAATTAAGGGACGAACATCAGCCTCAGGAACCGTGCATTCTCCTGAGAACACATAGTCTGGAAGGTGCGTTACAGGCAGGAGTGTTGACCAAACCGTCTCAGTTACCGTTTTCTTTTGGCGAGAAAGCCCGTCGCACTGTTGATCTTTCGATAAGCGGACTCGAACCCATTCTTCGTGATCGCTCTTGTACTGAAGAAGTCGTTCGATGGAATAAGTGTGATGCTGCTGATCCACTAGTTCATGGTGCTCATGACACAGAAGAATCAGGTTACAGTAGCCGTCGATGTTTCCGCCTGGCACATCAGCATCAGCTCTTGGACCACCTGGGCTTTGGGCTACAATGTGCGCAATTTCTCCAACTAAGACCTCTCGATCATTCTGAGTAGCATCTCTGACCAGGGGACGCCGACAGTCAGGGAAGGTGCAGACGGCACCTGCTTTACCCCAAAGAATCTGCCGCGTCCGTGCATCAATAGCCATGATTGAAAGGATTAATAGCTGTCGGCGACAAGGACGGATTTAGGTCTCTCAAAAGCACGGAAGCATCAGTGGAATGGTTGAGGTTAAAGGCCATATCACATTTCTTGCTCTTTACCTCAACAGCTTTATGTTCCTCGCCGGTCAGGCGGGTCAGACTGTCGGTGAAGGTGTCGGCGATGCGGAAGTCCATGAGTACGTCTCTATGCTCCTGGCACCTACGGCTCGTCAGAGCCTATATTTTCGCTTCCGATTAACGAAGGCCGGCTCTGTTCCTTCAAGTATCTCCACGACTCTGGTCTTGATCTCAATGGACTCAATAGCGCCGGAGATGTATCCAAATAGATTGTTGGCCTTGTCGCAGCTGGCGCAAATGATCTGCTCAGCATCGCAGACCACTGCCAGATTCGGGTTGTGCGTGACCATGATTACTTGGCGGCGCTGCTTCGCCGTCTTGATACAGGTAACGAGAATCTTGTAAATCGTCTGGTTGTCGAGGTTCTCCTCCGGCTGGTCGATAATGAGCGGAATGTCGTCCTTATCCACCAAGAGATAGAACACTAGCAGGAGCAATCCACGCTCGCCGGGAGAGAGTCGCCCGATCTCTTGCCCCCCATAAGTCAATGAATATCGCGGCTGCAGATAGCTCAAGCCAAAGAGGAAGCCATATAAGTCTTTAACCTCATTGCCTTTCCGAAGCTGATCACTGGGCTGCATCTCGTTCCCACTGCCGCCTTCGCGGCGGTCAACGTGCAGCATGTCATCGATGCGACTCACAAACTGAACCGTTGCCTCCGGATCGTCGAAATCTGTTTCCCGCAGAATGCCGTGAATCAGTTGATTGCTTTCATCAAGGCCCGAGAAGCTCCCCCGCGTTTGACGATTGATCCTGGCCAGAAAATCATCCTGGAATCCCTCCTCCGCGATCCTCACGTTAAAAGCAAGGGGCAAGGGCATGTCCATGTTGGCGGCGGATTGAACAAATCCCTGTACCGGTTGATATAGCCGCTTGTATTCCGCGACCGTCTTTCCGATCTGCTCATGTAGGCGTCGAACCACGGCAATACGTGCCTCTCGCGACTGATTGTGCTTCGCTGGAAGCTGCGCAAGCTCCTGTATTTCCGCTTCGAACCACAAAATCGAGTGGACTTTCTCTTTGGCACCGGTCAGTTCGGCTTTGGCACGTTCCCATTGCGAGACTTGTTCCCGATACACAACGTAAAGACGCTGCTTCTCACCAAGCTTGCTTTTGATTGCCTTGACCTCGGATTCCGCGGCTTCTCGCCGCTTGGAAATACTGGTTGCTTCTTGGCTGTTGATGCTTTTGTCTTGCGCTTCGATCTCCCTTTTCATGGCAGCACCGATGCTGTCCAGCTTCGAGGTATTCACTTTGAGAGAAACAATGTCAGCGGTCGATAGACTGCTATCAATCTCGATGAGTGCCGTTTTCAGGTCACCCAAGAATTGCTCATGCGCTTTCTCATGGTTTTTGAGCGCCTGCAAGGCGCGATTCACCAAGGCCGCACGTTTGGTCGCACCCGCCTTCTTGTCGCGAGCCACCTGTTCCTCAGCTCGGATCGCAGCAAGCTGAACATCTAGCTCCTGCAATCTAGTCGTCGCGACGGCAGCTTCGGCTCTGGCCGCGGCTGACGCTGCCGGATCCTCAATGGCCGCAGGCTTTGCGTTCTCCAACGCCTGCAACTCTTTTCGCTTGCCGTCGAGCTGGGTTTCCAGACTGAGCCGAAAATCTGGTGCGAGTCGTTTTTCTATGGCACTAATCTCATCGTTGAGCTTCGATAGCTGTTGCGCTACCTGCTCGCGCTCGCGCTCGATCTCCGCGACCTTGAAATTCAGAAGATCATCAAGAGAAAGGAAATCGAGCTTCTCTTCCTCTGGAACATGCGTATAAATAATCTTTCGCAACTCGCTGTCGAAGGTAGACGAACCGCCTCCGCCGAGTTCATTGCAGAGAGCTTCCAGATAGCTTTGCGGGAGATATTTGACCCGCTCTACATCAGACGGTGGGGGATTCTGGTGAAGTTCTCGCGTGGAATCGGTGCCGTCCTGCCATCGAAGGGTGCCTGCGAAGTGGGCTGCGAGTTTACTTTTCGGGTCTCGGAATCGCTCCTCAGTCAGAAACGAAAACTTCTCATAGTTCTTGGTGTTCCCCGCAAGCGCCGCAACATCGGCTAGTGCGCTCTTTCCACTGCCCTTGTTCCCAATAATCGCGACGAGATCATGATTCAGCGGCAGGTCAACGTCAAACCATGTATGGGGCAGTGCAGACCCCGCCTTCTTCTTGATCGTGATAGCGGAAGCATATTTTCTTCGGTTTGCTGCAACTAGTTGACGCTTCGGAGGAACATCGCCAACGAAGACTCGCTGATCGAATTCCGTTACAGCCTGGCGCAGTCCCTCAAAAGTTGAATCTGCCTTTATCCAGGTGAAGCAATTGCCAATTCGATCTTTGCTTTCCGACGTGCTCAACGCGTGGGCATCCGAACAATCGAGAAGTGTGCTTTTGACGTTTGAATCCGCAAGCCGTTTTCTCGCCGCCTTGTAGGACTCTGGATTCGGGGCAGCGGTGAAAACAAGCTGGACACCATTGATGACGTTGCGTTTCTCGGCTATCGATTGGTCATCCCACTTCATGTTTTCCCACTCGGTCTTGCCAACGGCCAACAGATAGCGATCCGTCAATGGGTGCTTGTTTAAGGCCTGTATGATTGATTCCAAACTCACGCAGAGGTTATTGAAGCCCTCCTGCAATGGACCACCATAGGCCGCCTTCTTGTCTGCAGGAGCAGCATCGACAATCATCTGTCCAAGCTGTGTCAAGCTAGCCGGCGTGATCACCGCCTGCCATTTGCCTTTCAGGTGGGTCGAATCCGGGATTAGATTGTAACAAGGTGCGAGCGCGTTCAGAAATTGCTGGCGGATAACCTCCGGATCGAGCTCCTCGAAAATGACGTGGAGATTGATTCTGTTCCAGTCCGACTGCGAATAGTTTCCGTGTTCGTCTTTCTTGACCACACCAGCAAACTTGTCCAAGCGGAACTCGACGACTGGAAGAATCAGATCGATGTTTGGCAAACGGCCTCGTTCACGTTTTTCCTTTCGGACACGCTCGTAGCCTTCTATGAAGATGTAGTCGTTGATGCCGATGACTTTGAACTCCGGCGGTAGCTTTTCAAGGTCGGTTAAGAATGCTTCCCATGCAGCCTCAGTATTGCCACCGTAGTTCTGCATGATTGAGCAGGGAGTGTGAATGTGAAGATCCCACTTCTTCCACGTCGATCCGGCAGGATTGTTGTTGCTCACTTACCCCCCTTGCTGAAACGCCCCTCGCATGAACGCGAGGCCACGCCTATGCCGTTACCTCATACTCGAAAGACCTTCATCACTTCATCGCCCAAGTGATTAATGACCTTCACTGCGATGCGACCAGACTTAGGCTTATCGAAAGCTCTTGATGTATCGCTGTTAAGCGTAGCCCAGGCTTCAGGATCGATCTCGGCTTTGAGAGTGATCTTCAGCGAGCTGTAGGGATCGTTCGCACCGAGGAAGTAGGCGTGGCGAACGAAGAAGCTTTCTTCGTTGTAATCCGTGTCGATAAACCAGCAGGCGATACCTTCGGCACCATCACTGATGACTTCACCGGTTTGGGGCTTGAACACGTCCACCCCCTTCACCTTCACCCTCAGCTTCCCGTTTTTCTCTTTGAGGATGTCGATATCCGGCTCGCCAAAGATGACGAAAAGGTTCCCCCTGCCAGTATTTTTCAGATCGTCGGCCATGTGCAGATCGGCATTCATCCGGGCCTTGAGCACAGGAATGCGGCCGAGCTTGCTGAACTCGGTCGAGTGGGCGTCATAGTTGAAAGCACAGGCGATTAGCACATCGAATCCGGCGTCGCCAGCCTCTCTAGCGGCTTCCACTAGATCTGGACGAGTGACGGTACCAAATTCAGGCCCAATGAAGATGGCAGCGCGCTTTTCCTTGTCCCCTTCCAGGTAGCGGCCTTCCGCACAGACCAGATCACCCGGCCACAGAATGAGGGAGGTGAAGGTGATTTTGTTAGCCTTGTGTGCCTGCTGGACGCCCGATGTCTTGAGATTGTCCAGAATCATCTGCGCGAAGCTTTGCTTCGCCCCGTACTCTGGGGTGCTTTCCTTGGACGTATCGATCAACTCATCATTTTCATCCACGCCCAGCACACGGTGGGGTGAAAGGCTCTCGACGGTGAAGGGACCGGCGACCCGGACCTTCTTTTTGTCCTCGTAGGGTTTGTCGTATAGGTATTCAAACTCGGCCTTGGCAGCAATAGACTTGTCGATTTCATGCTGCCGGGCGATGCGCGCCTGCCACCAGTCAGCGTGCAATTTGGCAGGTGCTTCGGGCCATGCATCGGCAGGCTTTTCAGGTAGAGTCTTGAGTGTGTAGTTTCGTTTCAGGTTTCGGTTAATTCCGTGGAGCCATTCGGCGATGCTAGCTGCGCTGCCTTTAACTCCACGTTTCTGCTCGGTCTGGAGTTCATAAAACATCTCCCGTGTCTTGGCATCCCATGGGTCTTCGGCCTCTCGTGGAATCTCCCATTCCTGCCAGGTCTTTTTGAGCTCTCTGTTCAACGACTCTCGCAAGGGCTCCAGCTTCGCCCGCCACTTGTCCCATATCACATCGATCTCAGCATTGTTGGCAATAGACTTAAGCGTAATGTGCGGGACACGCTCATAGACAAAGCCGTGGCGGATGTTCCCCTGCACTGGCTGAGAACTTGGCGTGGTGCGTGTGACTTCGGCTTCTTTGATCTGCCCCTCGCGGGAATCGGCCAGCAGGTAATACGGGTAGCGTGCGCCCATGATACGGGCACGGGCAAGCGCCAGTGCCACACGCGAAGTATCAATGGTGATCCAGCGGCGGCCCCATTGCTCAGCAACAGTGGCGGCGGTGCCGGAACCACAGGTTGGATCGAGAACGAGGTCACCGGGGTCGGACGTCATAAGGATGCAGCGTTGGATAACAGTCGGCCCAGTTTCTACGACATACTTCTTGTCGGTCGCCGTCCCAACCTCGGTCCAAATGTTATTCGTGGTTTGAGCAACGAAATCGTCGAAGAACCGGACGTAGCGAAGCCCAGCCTTCGATGCTGCGATGCGATCTGCTCCCACAAGACGACGGAAACCTTGTGGATGAGTACTCCAGTGGCGGTTTGCGGTCGGCAAAAATTTTTGCCCCTGAAACTTAACTGGAAATGCTGTATTACCGCCGTGGCCGCTCGACGTAGCAATAATCTGTTGGAACGGCCGCCCATTTGTCTTAAGCTCGCCGTGGATATCAAAGTCTTCTGCGGTCGTTGAGCGGCGTGTTCCGTCTTCAAGTTGGATACGGCCGTATTGGCCGAGGTCTTGAATATTTAATCCGCGCACATCGAAAAGGTCTCGAAACTTAATTTGAGCCTTAGAGCGAGCGAACCAAATGATGTAGTCTGCGACGTTGTTAAGCAGCCGCTCATCTTGCCCCGCGGTCTTCTTTAGCGTGATTACCGACACGCAGCTATCATCCCCAAACACCTCATCCATCACCGCTCGAACCCGATGCACATTCTCATCGCCAATCTGGACGAAGATGGAACCCGAATCGCTGAGGAGATCACGTGCGACGGTGAGGCGGTCTCGGAGATAGGTGAGATAGCTGTGGATGCCATCGCGCCAGGTGTCGCGGAAGGCCTTCACCTGCTCGGGCTCGCGGGTGATGTGATCAGCGTTTCCATCCTTCACATCACGGCTGGTCGTGGACCACTGAAAGTTGCTATTGAATTTGATTCCGTAGGGCGGGTCAAAATAGATACACTGCACCCTGCCCCGTAGTCCTTCCCGCTCAGCCAGACTGGCCATGACTTGGAGTGAATCGCCGAGAATCATCCGATTCGACCAGTTCTGGTCGTGCTGATAGAACTCCGTCTTGTCCACGCCCTTGGGGATGCCGTTGAAGTCAGCAAACAAATCCGGCGTCAATTGCCCTGTTTCGTATTCGCGCGCCTTGGTCTCACGGAGAAGATCATCAATCAACGCTTTTGGGTGGACCTTTTCCTGGATATACAGCGGGGGGGCGTGCACGACGAGATCCGACCAATCCTGCTCATCCTTCCCACGCCAGACCAGTTGCGGATCCAGGTCTCGATTCCGACGCTCGTAGGCAATACGAACTGGGTTTTGCTCCTCTTTCTGCAACACAGACTGATATTCCGCCGTAGGAATGTTCTTCCTCTTGGCTTGGTCATGCTTAAGGGCTTCAACGGTCTCGGTCGTCCCTTGCTTCTTGGCCATGCTTATTTCCCTTCGACCACTGATCTGGCCGTGGCGGTCTTAACCATCTTATTGAACTCGTTCGCGACCTTGGTCTCGAAATCCGCTTCGATCTGATAGACCTCCGTGAACTCGGCAAAGGACCAACGGCCATAGGTACCAAGGTTGTTGACCCCAGGCACCCAATAGTTTTCCATGGTGGCTTTCTTTTCCTTCGCATCCTCTCGCCGGTAGCCTTTGATCTCGACAATCAAATGCAACAGATCTTCGTCACCATGCCCATCATCGACCAGCACAATGAAGTCAGGCCGGTACCTCCGCGTCTCTGACCCATAGCGGTATGGGACTTCGAGGCCGAGATTGTGATTTTTGACGTAGGCTCGGACCTTGGGATGAGCCTCGGCCACGCGGCAAAACTCGCCCTCCCAATCGCTGTCGAGAATGACCCAGTTGATGTGAGACCGCGTGGCATCGGTTTCCCAGCGATCCCGTCTGGATGTATTGAAATTGACGTGCCTCGTGGAACCAGTGGGATTGTAGGCATCGAGCAACGCTTTAATGGGCCGCTTTCCCACTAGCGAACGTGTAATGCCGGCGGTGATGCGCTCGGAGGCCATGTCAGCTAACTCTTGGTACATCAACTGCGCCGGATAGGTGCCACCTTTGCAGACCAGGCAGGTATCAATCCACTCTTTCGTAATGCGCTTGAGCTGACCAAACAGGTGAAGCTTGGGCTCTTCTCCCGGATCACGCCACTTGGTATAGAGCAGGCGCTTGGCCACATGGAAGAGCACCGTCGAGGGCCGCATGTCCTCCAAGTGTTCCAAGTCCAAGTCAACAGCTTCTCCGATAATCCCGGCGTTCTTCGTTTTGGAAGGGCCAACGAGATCTGGTGTCAGCTCCAAAATGGAATCCTCATTGAATTTGGCAGTGAGCCGTTCTTCGGGCAGCTCGACGCGATAGCCTTCGACACGAGGAAAGGTGATTTCGAGCGCATCCCGTTCGGGACGCATCGCTTTGACATGGACGGTTTCTCTTGGCGGCTGAGGCGGAGCGATCACCGGCTTTGCCGTGAAATCGAACGGGATGCCAAGGACATCCGCGTATCTGACATCAAAGAGACCCTCATTGTTCAAATCGTAGGATTCACGCCGCAAGGCTCGGCCGATGACCTGTTCGCACAGCAGTTGTGTGCCAAAGGCTCGCACGCCCAGTACATGCGTGACCGTGTTGGCATCCCATCCTTCGGTCAGCATGGATACAGACACCACGCAGCGGATCGACTCGCCTAGCCGCCCGTGCTTGCCGACTGTATTCATGACCTCCCGTAGCAAGTCTTGGTCGGTGAGCCCCTCCGCTTGCCGTTGATCGCCTGTGCGCTCGATAATCTCTCGCCGGAATTGCTCGATTTCATTGGCAGCCATTCCACGGAAATTGTCATCCAAGGCTTCACCTGATTCGAGCTGCTCACTATCAATGAGAAGTGTGTTCGGTCGAGGAAGAGGGTTCCCGTGTTCATCAAAGTTCCTAAATAGCTCAAGTCGGCCGTTCTCTAACGTACTCGATCCATCTTCGTTCTCGCGCTGAAAGCCTGAGATATAGTCGTAGACCAACTTAGATGTAGACGTATTGTTGCAGACCACGATAAAACAGGGCGGCACCCGCATGCCGCTCTCTTTCCAGAGGTCGAAGGTCTTTTGATAGTGGCCGTAGAGCGCTTCAAGGGCGGTCTGCAACTCGACTGGCAAGCTAAGAGGATCGAGGGTTGCAGCCTTTCCACGCCCCTTCTTCGGCATCCTTGTCCGGATATGCTCCCAGAGGTTGCGAAACTTGGGCATGTCTTCCCCTGGGATATTGTCCGCCACCGGGACTCGCGGTAACTTCACAATCCCGCACTCAATTGCATCCATCAGCGAGAAGTCGCTCATGGTCCAGGGAAAGAGAGTTCCCTCCGCGTAACCTGAGCCACTCAGAAAGAATGGTGTGGCCGATAGATCGACAACCTGCGTGACACCAAGTTTTCGAGTGACGATCTCGAGGCCAGAAATCCAGAGGCGAGCCGCCTCACTATTCTTCTCGGCCTCTTTCTTCTCATCCCCTTTAAGGTCTTCATCATCGACTTTTGCTCCCGGCTTCTCTCGGTAGCAATGGTGCGCCTCGTCATTGAGGACGAGAATGTTCTTCATGCCCATCAAATCAGGCATCACTCTTTGAAGCATCTGGCCATCGGTTTCGAGTGTCAATAACTCTTCGCCTCGCCCTTGAAGCAACGACCGACCACCCTTTGAGAGTTCGATTCGTTCTCGCAATTTGAACGAGTGGAAATTGGTGATGATGATCTTCGCGTGAGTCACATCGCCAAGCATGTCATTGGGCACTAGCTCGCGGCTGGCATAGTAGCTGTCTAGATCATTCGGCTGGAGGACACGCAGGCGGTCTTTGATCGTGAGGCCAGGCGTCACAACGAGAAAACCGCGAGTGAATTTCTTGCTGTTGGGGCGTCGCACGGCGTTGATCGTCTGCCACGCGATTAGCATGGCCATGACGGTGGTCTTGCCAGCGCCTGTGGCCAACTTCAACGCCAGTCTCGACAGTCCTGGATTGGCGTCGTTGTTGGCGTTCGCAAGGTGCTCAAGAAACCCCTTGCCTGCCTTGGTACTCGAAGCCACCTCCGTTAACCAAATGGCCGTTTCAGCCGCCTCGACTTGGCAGAAAAATGGTCGCGTGCTGTTGAATTTGTGATGGCGCCAGTGTTGGAGCAGCCGCGCGGTTTCTGGAGTCACCTGCCAGTCGTTGGGATTCTGTAACCTTCGCCATGCTTCTACTTGGTCCCGCACGCCGTTGATGATAGCCGTGACATCATACTGCTGTTCTTGTGTTGAGAGGCCCTTCCCTTCATCGAAGACAATCGAGGACTGCTTCTCTGAGGATTTTCGTTTCTTGGGCTTTGGAATCGGTGTGATAAATTCGGCGGGGCGACGGATTTCTATAATTTTCTGGGTCGGTTGCCCCTGTTCATCAAGTTCCCAGTGGCGAGAAGGATATGCATAGGGCGAATTCAGAATGGGTTTAGAGAAGAAGTCAGCACTCATTTAGAACCCGCGTTAACCTATGGGGGTGCAGGAAGGGTGCTTGCCCGGCGGAAGCTTACCCGTTTCTGTCTGAAAAATCATCGAGGATAACCAGATTTCTACCTTTCTAGATGAACACACCCTCTTGTATCGGTCCACCATATTCACATTGGACACTTGACCCAACACGATTCCATTCAGGGAAACGTCTCCGAGGGCTAACCCCAATTCCTTGCGCTGCCACAATATCAAGGTTCGGCCTGCAGCCCCAGAGATCTCCGGTCTGTGACACAGCACATGCAACAATGAATTGATGGTCAAGAATCGGACAGTGGAGGACCTCAGGAAAACCGATCGCGCTCAGGCGAACGAGTCTTCTCAACGTCCCTCGACCGCTCACTCAAGTAACGAACCAAATCCGCAGCCAGTTGCCGATCCTCCCCACGATCTGAACGAGCTAACGCCCTCATCACCTGCTCATAATTCCGCATAACCTCCTGGACTCGTCCATATCGGCCCGTTGTGCGCTTCAGCCGCTCAAGCGTTTCCCCTTTCCTGCTCACCTCATGCAGATGCCGCACCGTCCAACGTTCATGCGTCGTGCGATGAATCCGACTCGTGGTCGTGGCTTCAATCCCATGCTCTCGTAACGCTTCCGCAAATCCCTCCCGCCACCGTTGGAGATCGGCCTTTCTCGGATTCAAACGAACTCCGTCGAGACCTGCCGCTTTCACCGTCAGATGGACATGTGGATGCGGAGAGGGGTGGGGATCCGGATCAGTCTCGAAGGTGTGCAGCACCATCGCGTACTGATATCCCGAAAACTCTCGTGTCGCAAAGTCACGGGCCGCCCGCTGCACCGATAACGGATCGGTCCTGGTCGGCATGGAGAGGACGAGATGAAAAGCATCGCGCATAGTGGAATCTGCCGCGATCGGCATCCCGCCATCGCGCCATTCAGCTTTCAGATCGGCCACGGCGTCCTTCCCCTGAATCACCTGACCGTCTTGATCCTCGATGTCGAGTTGGCCATCACGAGAAATGTAGGTGAGGTTGTTCGAGATACCCTTCATGCCTTTCGGCGCCCGGACGAGTTTCACCATGACTTGCGGCGCGCGGCGGACCATGGCCTGGAGTTTCTGCCGCACATAAGTCGCACGAGCCTGTGCCGTGCTGAGCCGTCCGCCGGTACTCGTGAACTTGGCGGAACTCAGACGAACATTCCTGCTGCGACGCGGTCGTGGGAGGGTCTCCGTTGAGACATTGAAGAGCCGACTCCCCCACTCATCCAACTTCTGGTCGATCTGGCTGCCTGGCAAAGTCATTGGAGGTGCCAGCGCTCCACGGTCCCGCGTAAGACATCGGACACCTTCTTCGTATGGGCCTGGATCACGCGGGAGAGTTCGGTGATGACCTCGACCCGAAAGGCGGCTCGGTTCTGAGGCGCGGTATTTAGGACCTTGGCAATCTGGTTCAGGTTTCTTCCCAGAGCCAGCAGTTGCTGATTCGACCGGGCCAAGCTCTCTAATTCCGCCTGTCCGACCTGCGGCTGCCCAGTCAACTTGGCGCGCACCATCGCCACCAGCCATTTGGTCGGCACGTAACCTTCGTAACCAGCCATCTTCTTCAGGGCGGCGAGCTCTGAGGTCGTCAGGTTTAGTTCGATGCGAGCGGTCGCTCGTTCTCGCTTCGAGGTGACGCGACTCCGAGGCGCAGGAACCTGGATGGCTCTCCGGTCCATGGCCTGCCTGACGGCCTTCCGCAGGGCATGACTCGGCGTGATGCCGTTATTCTGGCACCAGGCCTGCCAGGGTGCTTTCAGGTCCCCCAGATCCACCGTGACCGTGGTCGTCCGTTTCGCCCGCTGCCCCATCAGCTCACCCGTACAAGCCCCAAATCAAGACACCAAACTCCCCTCACCGACCGGTGGCTGCTTCAGGTCATTGGAGGGTCAGAAAGCCTGGGCACAAGAATACGATAAACCCATAATGTAAGACAACTACGGGCAATAGCCATATCCTGCAACCTCTTAAAATCCGTCTTACACCATGCCTCTGACAATACCGACCAAGACCACAGATCAACCGCTCACGCCGTGCGAAAGCCGCCAGAAACGGGCCCCGATCGGTCGGTCAGTGGAGCCTCTGGCAAGTCGGGCTGGCTGGCATCGGGAGTCGGCTGATCGGGTTGTTAGCAATTCGGGGGGGCCCGATATGAGGGGGGCTCTTCCTGTTATCCTGTGACAGGGAACACCCTGTACGCTGTTGAGGTCACAACCATGCGCATGACTGGGGCACACGTTCTTCGAGGCCTTCTGGCACTCGGCATGATGAGTGGGCTGGTGGGTTGTGGCAGCTTCGCCAACTGTTTCAATAGTGGGTTCGCCCCCGCCGCCTGTGGCCGCGGGCATCGCGAGAGCGACGTGTCTTTCCTATCGCAGCCCACAGCCACTTCGGCGGAAGGTCGCTGGACGGGCACGACTCCCACCGGCCGCACCGTCGCTGGACTAGTTCTGGAGGACGGCTCGTATTGGCTGTTCTATTCGGCACGAGGCAATCCCACTGTCCTGGCTGGACTGGTGCAGGGCACTCGCACGTCTCACTCCGGCTCCTTCGGTTCCTCAAACACCAGAGATTTCAATCTGGAAGGCGCGGGTATTCGGGCAGCAACGATGCGTGGCAGCTATGTGCCGAGCAAGCGCTTTGACGGGACGATCGCCTACTTCAGTGGGGACACAGAGAGCTTCACGAGTACGTCCGACGCCGACGCTGAGTCGGTCCCGAACCTGACTCAGGTGATCGGAACGTATACTGGTCTCCGTTCCGACAATCACACGATCACAGTGACCGTGGATTCCACCGGGACACTTTCCGGGCATGCATCAGGTGGCTGCACTGTTGTTGGAACCTTGTCTCCTCGTGCGAAGGGCAATGTGTTTCAGATCTCGGTAACATTCGGATCTGGCGCCTGTCGCCAGGGAAGCGAAACGATCACGGGGGTGGCCTTCTACGATGCCGTGACACAACGGCTGTACATTGCCGCCCTCAACCATACCCGGACCACCAGCTATCTCTTTCTCGGCACAAAGCCGTAAGCCTCACAGGTTCACGATTCTGTCAGCGTTTCTTTTTTTATGGGGGCATGACCTGGTCAGATCATGCCCCCTAAACGGATCGATGTGATTACGGCTACAGGATCTCTCGCATAGCAGTAGAGCCAAAGAATCCCTGATCCTTCAGATTGGCAAACCAGCTCTCGGCGAACTCCTTCAACTCCTGTTTGAGCGAGGGCACGACGTGCGTACGTCTGCCCGTCTCGTCATACCGATAGACCTCCTGAACGATCCCCAGGTAGTCATTTCGGAACGACACCGGTTCGGCTGCTGCGCCATCGGGTCCAGTGTGAACCAGAAACGCGATGTCGGGATCGCGCATGAGGTCGCCGTTCTGTTCGCCGTAATGGCACAAAGACACCAGCCGGTATCCGTCTCCACTGGATCCAATCTCCTCGACTGAGAGCGGCATGTAGCCGGACACCGTGATACGGACGGCATGGACGCCGCCGAGTAGCTGATCGAGATACTTCGCAAATTCCTGATAACTGTTCATCGTCTTGTTTCCTTTCTTCAGATGCAGGAAGCCCCCGGCGCGAAGTCCGGAGGCTTCCCGTGACGGTCAGCGGTCCGACCGCTCCGCGATCCAGCGTGTCGCCTGTTGGGCGACGACGATCAGCGCGTCAAGGTCTGCGACTCCGAAGGAGTCGGAATTCTTCCAGACTCCATCTCGGTCCTTGTACGAGCGAGCCACGGTCACGTTGTAGAACGGACCGTTCATGCCCTCGTTCTTCCAGATGCTCGCCTTGATGCGGCTGCATCGAAGCGTGGTGACCGGCTGGGGTTTCTTGTCTTGAGGTGCCATAGTGTTGTCTCCTTGAGTTAGAGTTGATGTGTTGGCCTCTCACCAGGCGTGGAGGCCACACAGCGACGACAAAGGAGACAGAGAGGCCGCCGCCACCTGGCGGGCCGGTGGGCGCGATGCGGAGGAATGCCCGTGAAAGGCGACGCGGGCTTCTAGCGGCGCGCGGGCATGATCGACGCAGCCCGCCGGTGGAAAGCCAGGGCGACGGCCGGATGCGCACAGGCACCGGCCCTGAAACCACAAGCTGGCCCTCGCTCATCACCAGCCAGGCATGGCAGTGCAGCTTCACCGGACGAGGCGAGAAGGTCCTGTTCAGATAGACCGAAGCGACCAAGCCCATTCGCCGCGGTGGAAGAGGATCAACGAGTCGGCTTCGAGGCGGTCTTGAGCTTGTTGCAGTTGTCGGCCAGCGGGCGACCGACTATGCGTCAGATGGACGCTGAACGTAGTGGAAGACCGAACGGCCTGCGAGGCCGAGGGGAACCGTCATGTGATGGGAGGCGAGAAATCGTTGAGATGCGCGACTGACTGAGCCGGATGAACGAGTCGTCAGCGAGGTCGAGAACAAGCCATCTTCCTGGAAATGCCTCACCGGCCGTTGATACGGCGTCTGATCGTGTTCACACTCACCGTCAGTCAAACAGGTCGGCGTGCGTGCCTGTCCGTTCGAGGATGAGGAACGTGGCCTCAATTCTGTAGATCAGAAGCCAGTCTGGTTGGATGTGGCATTCTCGATGGTGGTTCCATTCACCGGTGAGTGTATGGTCCTTGTTCTTGGGAGGCAGTGGTGTCTGGGCCTGAAGCAGGTCTACGATGGCTTCGAGTTTGTCAATATCGTAGCCCCGTTTTTTGGCAAGCTTGAGGTCTTTGAGAAAACGGCTGGTGGTTTTGAGGAGAAGCACGCTTAGATGCCCGTACGGCTTCTGAGTGCACGAAAGTTTTTGAACGAGGGGAGTTTCTCGGGATGCTTTGCTTCTTCAAAAGCCTCCAGCGTGTGCGCGTTTGGGATCATGAGAGGAAAAGGGATACCCTGGTGGAGTTCCACCTGGGCATAAAACAGACGGATGGCTTCGGCTTCGGTCAAACCGAGTCGGTCGAAGACTTTCACAGCCTTCCTTTTCAGACCAGTGTCGATACGAGTATTGATGCGCTCTGACATAGCCATCTGTCCTGTTTTTTTCATGTTCCCATTGTACGCCATTTGTCGTGCGAATGAAAGATGATTCTCAATGCTACTTATGTGTAAGAGGGTTGTCAAATGACTAGAACGTGACAGTAGACCCTGCTATAGACCGACGGATTGATCAACAGGCTACGTTTCTGACGGCCTTGAAGAAATCGTACAGGTGGGGCCGATTGTGCAAGGCATATGCAGCTTCTCTCCCGCATGGTTGACTTGCATAGCACGACAAACGTCGCTACAGTCGAACGTGCGTGATAAGAGGATCATGGTGATGGCTCACGCCCCGCGTGGGCAGGACATGACGCGCATCATCTCCATGAGAAAGGCAAATCGCCGTGAGCAAAAAACCTATGATCAAGAGCGACCTGAAGCGACTGGACCGCATGACGGATAAAGATATCGACTACTCCGATATCCCGCCATTAGATGACGCATTTTTCAAGAAGGCCACGATGGTCGCCTGGCCGCCGGTGAAGCGGCAAGTGACTGTACGTCTCGATGCGGATGTGCTCCGCTGGCTGAAGGCCTCCGGCAAGGGGTACCAGACACGGCTCAACTATATTCTCCGTGCGGCAATGGAACATCAGGGGCCGCGGCGACCGCGCGCCACAAAGCGTCGGCGCCCCCATGCAGCGTAAGGAAAGAGCGACGACATGAAAGAACGAGTCATGAAAGGAATTGAGGTCTCTCGCGGGTCTGGCAATGTCTTCGCAGACTTGGAGCTGCCAGATGCCGAGACGCTTCAGATCAAGACCGGGCTGGTGATCGAGATCCGGAGAGCTATTCGCCAACTAAGGCTCACCCAGCAAGCCGCGGCCACACGGATGGAACTCACCCAACCGAAGATCTCCAGCATGATGCGCGGGGACTTCTCCAATGTATCCGAACGCAACCGATGGAGTGCCTGAATCGGCTCGGCTAGGATATAAAAACAAAGTTCACACATCCGGCATCTGATGCTGGCGCTACCGTAAGCACGGACCGTTCTCTTGCAAAGGTGTTCTCTCCTAAGAGACGAACCGGACTTTTCTCAGAACCCGTCCTTCCTCTCGTTTATTGACGGATACTGACAACCCAGCGCATCACAACCCCAGGGGTCAGGACGTCCTGCTAATAGTATCCAGGCTGGCTCCGGCTATAAGGATCACGTTGTGAAGCCGGCGGAGGTTCGTCGTAACGATGCTGTTGGCCCGGCTGCGAGGATCCCATATTCACATTGTCATAACCAGGCGCGGGTCGTTGCCGACCCGACAAAGAATCATCGGCACAGCCAGCGATCATGGCACCCGCCAGAAGGGCAAAGGGCAGCGCGCAGAGAATACGAATCATACGAAACCTCCTTCGTCATTCGGAATGATTTCTATTCATTTCTCATCCAATCAGTCTGCTGTACATACAGGATACCGCTCCCTGACAAGCCCTCTTCACCCTGCGAAGAGTCACGTGATCATCTGAAGTCAGCCAAGTGGGTAAATAAATTGGTGTACCCTTATTTGTTGCCACGCATCGTCTTCTCAATTTTGCCATGCATCCCCTCCACCGCGCAAAGGTCGATGTGCGAACTCATTTTCGGAAAGGATAGAAGGGACGAGAATTGGCCATTCAGCACTTCCGACAAGGACGTTGCCGTCAGCATACAGCACCACCCCTCTTTCTCACGTGGCACGGAGTTGTATGGTGCAGCTGGATTCAGCGAACAGCCGAATGAAGGATTTTTATGACATTTGGCTGCTTGCCACCGGTCATCCATTTGATGGCTCTGTTGTAAGCGAAGCGCTCCAGGCCACGTTTACGCGGCGTCTTGGTTCCTTTCTTCAGATGCAGGAAGCCCCCGACCCAAGGGCCGGAGGCTTCCACACGGCGGTCAGCGGTCCGACCGCTCCGCGATCCAGCGTGTCGCCTGTTGGGCGACGACGATCAGCGCGTCAAGGTCTGCGACTCCGAAGGAGTCGGAATTCTTCCAGACTCCATCTCGGTCCTTGTACGAGCGAGCCACGGTCACGTTGTAGAACGGACCGTTCATGCCCTCGTTCTTCCAGATGCTCGCCTTGATGCGGCTGCATCGCAGCGTGGTGACCGGCTGGGGTTTCTTGTCTTGAGGTGCCATAGTGTTGTCTCCTTTAGTTAGAGTTGATGTGTTGGCCTCTCACGAGGCAGTGGAGGCCACACAGCGACGACAAAGGAGACAGAGAGGCCG
>NZ_JBLFBO010000068.1:0-10631 GCF_047338595.1 Nitrospira sp. BLG_1 | reverse complement strand
CGCCGATACCTAATCGGGTGCTGGTGTCTTCGCCAATGTAGGCGAGTCCAGCACCGAGAACCCTTTGACGGAGTTCGACCTATGCCAATGCGATTCGCCACAATCACCGAGTCCACCAGCGAACCCTTGACCGAGAACCTTTGTCGCCAGTGCCCTGCGCTCTTCGATGCGCCGCCCGATTCGCCAGTATGTCCGAAATGCGGCGCGCAGCCGCCCTACGTTGTGCCGATCGGCGCAACCTTGGACTCGGTGCTGACCGGCCTAATGGAAGACTTAGATAGCGAAGATAACGAAGTATGAATAGTTATGATGACTTCTTCAATGGAAGAACTTCGTATCGCATATTTCATTTTCATTCTCTATATGTAGGGCGCGGAGGATCAAAAATCCGTTAAGATGGGTACGCTTGGCAAAATGTTAGTTGTACAATTGTACAACTACCTATTTTGACATTGGCATAAAACCGATCAGTCAGACTGATTTACATTCTAAAAGAAAATGCTTGACAAACTAACAGCATTTTAGTATGATGGTATTTGTTGGTGAGGCTGACCGGCATGGTGCTGGCGAGCCTAATCAGTCCGACTAATCAACGAAAGGAAAAACATGAAAACGAAACACACGAAAGGACCGTGGACAATCGAAGATAAAGCCGCAGGTAGGCGCGTCGTCAAAGGGGATAAGTCCATTGTTATCATCGAATCATGGACGACAGAACCAGACGCCCGCCTTATCGCCGCCGCGCCCGCCTTGCTTGAGGCGCTGAAAGACATTGAGGCGGAATTGGATCGACGCATAAGGGCGAGGGAATTGGGCGCGACGTGGACATCGCTACAAGTGCGAGCAAGCCGCGCGATCGCCCTAGCCGAATCAGTCTGATTATTCGACCCGTCTTGACTCGCCCTGTCATGGCATCACAAGGCAGGGCGCGTCGAGTTGTGCCGATTGAGAGTACAACGATCAGTCTGACTAATCAGAAAGGGAAACGACAAATGACAATGAAAAAGAAAGCACTTACACAAGCAAGAATCGTCGAAATGCTCGAAGAAGTGGGCGACCCCAACAAGACCGCAGCGGACTTGATCCAAAGTATGTTCGACCACTTCGTTTCGCTGGATGGCGACGAAGACGATTTTGATGCAGTCGCAAACGCCACTGTCTGCGCCATGCGGACATTCATAAAGAGCGGCAAAGGCAAAGTTACTGCGACGATGACCGGCGCGGAGATCAGTCAGACCGAGGGGCATGGCGATGAAATGGAACAATGACCCATCGCTGCCGCCCAGTCGGTTTGCGAAGAAGCGAGTCCACGGCTGCCGACATGAGCACGTTCGCGGCATCGGTGGACTGAAATTGGAATGCGAAAACTGCGGCAAAGAGTTCGCCGATTTGGCGCAGTGGAACTCCGAATGGAAACGCATTAGAAACGCGGCGAGAAACGCCAATCAAGGCAGAGCAACGGAGATTGTAGACGATGAGCACGATGATTGAAGCAAAGCGAACTACCACAAAGGGGCCGTGGCTGAACGAGCCGATCGAAGTCTGCTTTAAGCACTGCGGTTTGTTATGCGTAATGCTCCGCGAAGATACATTGTCGCACTGGCGCGGCTATGTTCGGCTGCCAAAGATGACCGAGCCGACGAACTTTGATTCGTACGAAAAGTGCGATCAGATTCTCGACGTTCACGGCGGCATCACGTTCGCTGACGGGGTTCCGCGAGATCAGCGACCCGACGAGCACTGGGTAGGCTTTGATTGTGCTCATTACATGGACTTCGTACCGAAGTACGAGCACTTTGGCGTCTCGCTTGGCGACGACCCTACCCAGTGGCGCGACGTGAACTATGTCAGATCAGAAACCGAGCGGCTTGCCGTGCAAGTGTCGCGGCTTACTGCTGGCCGAAGAATTTAAGATCAGTCTGACTGATCGGAAAGCGAGTGATTGAAAATGAAAGTTAAGTTCATCTGTTCTATCAGCAACGATGGAATCATCGGTCCGGGCGACACCTACGAACTCGCCAAGGCGCTGCGCGACATCGCAGACAGCATCGAGAACTGTACCGACCTGCCCGACGAACTCGGCATCGCTTGGGGCATGGTGGTCAACGACGATGGCAACAAGCCGCGACAAGGATTTGTCTGCATCCCGAAAAGCAAGACTTCGTACGTCGTGAAAGAGTACATCGTCGGACAAATAGCCGGAGATGAGCACGAAGAAGTCGACAACAAGCCGTTAGAAGAAATCAGCAACGGCGATATGTTCGTATGTGACAATTGCGGCGAGAAGTTCCTATCCGGCTGGTCGAGCGAAGAAGCCATCGCCGAGTACGAGCGCAGATTCGGACATTCGCCCGCGCCAAACTCAAGGGTAGTCTGCGAAGAGTGCCACAAAGTTCTCGTTCAAAAGCACAACGCGAGCAACAACTAATCCAAAAGATTTTATAACAAAACACTTGACAATCGTATAAGATTGTGGTATGATACTGTGATGGGTGGTGGGGCGTTCCTGCCGCCCATCATGGTTCTCATTTGCAACGAAAGCGAGATCAAAAATGTCACCAGTTAATGAGAAGATCGCCAAGGCATTGAGCGAGTTGGGTATCAGTCTACCTGAGCCGCCAGCGAGAGTGGTTCACGCACCGAAATCCAAGAAGACCGAGAAGTCTTCGTCGGAGAGCACAACCAGTCAGACTGAGCAGACCGAGCAGGGAGACAAGCCGATTCACGTTTCGCTCATTATGCCAGTCGAGCCTACCGATTACGTCGAGCCGGACTGGGCGCAGTTCCTGTTCAATGTTTGGGATGACATGGACGACACGCCCGGAGTCATGGTGGACGGGCCGCGCGGCACTGGCAAGACGCAGGCTGTGATGGTCTACGCTGCCAGACGCAACAAGCCATTGCTGGTCTGCAATTGCAACCAAGAGATGACCCCTGACAGCTTGCTTGGCTCGCCCCGTATCGACATGAAGGGCGTCGGCGGCGACTACCTCCAAATGGGACCGATCGCGCTGGCTGCTAAGTTGGGTGCTGTGCTCTTCATGGACGAAGTGAACTACCTGCCGCCAGCAACGCAGGCGGTGAACAACCCGCTGATGGACACGGTGCAGAACGGAATCTTCCTGCCGTACACCGGCGAACGCATCGAGTGGGAGAATCCGAAGATCGTGGCGGCGTTCAATTCGGGCTATGCGGGAACGCGGGAAATCAACCAAGCGTTCTTCGACAGGTTCGAGCCGCTGGTCGCGGAGTATCTCCCGCTTCGTCAGGAAGCCACGCTGATCGTCAACCGCACCGGCTGTGAGTACCAGCTTGCCGAGCGTGCTGTACGCACTGCGAACGCGATTCGGGCGGCTGCGAAAGGCGACAACGGAAACGTCATGCCGTTGGAGTTCGACCTGTCACCACGGGCACTGTTCAGTTTCGCCCGCCGAGTGGTGAGCGGCAAGCAGGACATCAACCGCGCTTGGAAGGAAGCGGTCATCGGTCGAGTCGGTAGCGGTATTCGCCGGAGCGGGGCGCGTGAGACCGTTCGTCAACTGTCGATTCAGATTGGGAACTTCCAAGTCTAAGAATCAGTCTGACTGATTGGGTTTTTACAACGAAGGGAGATTCAAATGTCAATGTACGGCGAAGAAGAGATCATAAATTTCGCAAAGGGTATGGCGCAGCGAACCGGAGTGGATATTCGAGTTCGCAAGGGCAAGCCGAAGACCGATGGCAAGACGGTCTGGTTGGACTGCGAGCCATGCAAGAACGAAACGGAGTATCTGATCCGCACCGGCGACGCCGACCACGAGATCGCTCACGCATGGTTCGAGTCATGGCAGCACTTGGGCGACAAGCCGAAGACGATGGCCGCACTACTGGGCGACATTCAGATGGACTGGCTGATGCACGAATGTATGAACGTCGTGGTGGACGTTCACGACGAATCGCGCATGGAAAAGCTCATCCCCGGAACGCAGGCAGCTTTGAGGACTGGGAATCTCTACGCTGGCGCAATGGTGTACGAGAAACTTACCGAAGCGTACCGCAACGGCACGCCCGCGCCGCTTGGATGGCGCGATTTGCTGATGACTGGCCTAGCCAACGCTCGGCTCGGCAACACCAGTTCACTCAAGACCGGCAAGACATGGTTGAGCGGGTTTGATCGGCGACAACTCCAATACATCAAGCAATCGCAATACTATGACGGCATACCGCAGACCGTCGTAGACAAGGTGATTGCCATTCTGAAATCGTGCTCCGAGAAGGGCGCGAAGAACGTCGCCCGCAGAGCGTCAGACTGGAAGCGGATTTGCGATCAGGCCGAAGAGTTGTTCAAGACCATTCGGCCATTCGTAGATCAGGCCGACAAGTTGCCAGAGCAACCGAGCAACGCTGGTGCTAAGGGCAGCGGCGACGGTGGCGGTGCTGAGGGTGAAGCTAAAAGCAGCGGCAACAAAGACCAGCAGAACAACGACCCCGGCAAGCGAGTACGGCAGAAGTCCGAGAACGCAGCCAAGGGCAACAACGTCAACAAAGACCCCTACGACCCGTCTACTTGTGCTGGCGGCGGTGTATCCAGTCCGATGCAGCCGCAGTCGCAGAACAAGTACAGACCGAAGAACGGGTTCTATAACCAGTGCCTGAACGAGATGAGCAAGACCGTCGAAGTGCTCATGGAAACCAGTGAGGCTATGCGTCTGGTGCATTACCGCGACAGTGGACAGACGCTCGGCAAGAAGTGGGTTCGGCTGTTTACCGACCAGCGAGTGTTCGTGACCAAAGACCGAGCGGACGGGCACGAACTTAGCATGGCGTTGCTGTTGGATTGCAGTGGTTCTATGTCGCACATTCTCGGTGACTGCTCGGCGGCTTGTGCTGCAATCGGGATGGCGGCGAAAGGGTTCGGAGCGGAAGTTCGCTCTTGGGTGTTCGGAGACTACTGCAAAGAAGTCCCCATCGAATCGCTAAGAGATGGCGTCCCCGGCCAAGGCGGAACCGCAGGCAGCGGCGCACTGAAAGATGCGAACCGATGGCTGGACGGTCAGGCGTCGGGGCGAAAGCTGGTGGTGATTATCACCGACGGATCATGGAGCGATTCAACCGAGGCGCGAGGCTTGGTGGTGAACGGCGCTCGCAACGGAATCGAGTACTCGATGATTGGTTTGGGCGGAGTCAGCACTCACAACTGGCCGACTGGAATCCAAAGTGTGTCCATTAAAGCAGACGCGAAAGAACTATCTCGCGGGTTGCTGTCTGTGGTTGGATCGGGAATTAAATAACAGTAATCAGTCAGACTGATTGCCTATGGAGAAACAAATATGATGACAGCATTGCAAATAGATCGCAAGGTCAAGAACTATGGCGAAGTTCTCGACGTTTGTGAATATCTCGGAGAGCAAGACTACGGCAGCGGAGTAAACGCACTGATGGTGATGATGAAACAGTCGCCACTGTGGATCAGCACTGTCGCCAGCGAGAAGTACAAGCGATGGCTAAAGGCACGCAATGACGCAGTTAATGACTCTTTGACGAAGCGAGTTAGAAAACTAGAAGAGTCAACAGAAAACGGGAATCAATAGGTAGTATGGCATTGCCATAGTGACACAATATGTAGAGAAAAAATAAATAATTTTCTCTCTTGCAATTTGCTATGGCAATAATACAATGGAGTCCAACCAAAACGGAGAAATCAAATGAGCAAATTCAATGACTCAAAGATCGGTCGTGTCGAACTCTTGGCGGCTATCGAAAAGCTGAACACAACGTACACCAAGACCCCAACCGGCAAGGCGTTGGAAGCGGTGCTCGACGTTGCAATCAAGGGCGTGATGGTGCTACCCAAAGGCGGCGTGAACTGCGACATGGTGGTCAAGCTAATCGGCGCATACATCGACGCAGGCGGGCGGATCACTTTCGACGACACGAATATCAAGAAGGATGACAAAGCGAGCAGCGAGCCGAAGTGCTCGTGCGGAAGGTTCGGATGCGAGAGTCTCGAACGAAAGAGCAAAGGCGAGAGCAACGAAGGGAGCGCGGATTAAGAATGTTTGGCAAGAATAAGAAAGACAGCAACGAGAGCCTCAAGAACACAGCGCGTGGCTTAGAATCCATACTCATCAAAGCACCGAAAAACGTCAAGATCATGGCAGAGGGCGCGGCCGAAGAGTGCAAACTTATCTGCGAACTCATCGAGAATGATCCAGTCTTTGTCGAAGCCATTCGTGCGATTGCCAACATCGAACAATACGAAGATTTGCGGCGGCTTAACCCGGCGCAGCTTGGGATTCTCGTCAGGTTTGCGCTGCTTGGCATCTCGTCAGCAACGGTCTCAATAGAAATCAGTCGGGCCATGAGTCAGCAGGCCAGAGAGGAGAGCGATGAGTAATGCTAACAGAAGAGCAACTGAAAGAACGGCAATCGCATTGGACTGCGACCGACTCGGCGAGAGCGATCAGCGGTGAGTACGGCGGGCTGTTTGCGGTGGTGTCTGAAAAGCTAGGTGCGCCACCGCAGCCCGAAAACGAAGCAATGGAAATCGGCTCGGCATTGGAAGGGCCGCTCGGACAGTGGGCAATCAACAAACTCCGAGAGGCGGGATGGCAGGTGCTCGGCAAGCAAGTCCCTGCTTTCTCGAAGACGCACCCGCAACTGTCGGCAACGGTGGACGTGAGCATGGTGAATAACATAGGGGAGAGTTCAGAGTACGCCTGCGTCGAACTCAAGACCGCTGGCTTCGCGTCGGCATACACCGACAACTCGGACTGGGGCGACGTGGATTCGCAGGACATACCGCTCTATGTAATGATCCAAGTGCATCATCAAATGCTCTGCACTGGCGATCAGTTTTGCTTTGTCGCGGCATGGGTTCACGGACGCGGACGATTGCTGTACCGGATCGAACGCGACGAAAAGATATGCGATGCAATCGTCGCAGTGTACGAGCACGTTTGGGACAATTACGTCGCAAAGAAAGTGCTCCCTCCAATCACCGAAGACTGCGCCGAGCAGGCTCTTGCGTTCTATAAGAACCAGCCAACAGTAGCAAGGCAGGAAGTGAAGCCGACGAAAGAGCTAGAAGATGCGGTCGATATGTACGAACACTGCCGATCAGTCAGACTGGGCATCGAGAAGCAAGAGAAGATCAGTGCCGCCAAGGTGCTGCGACTGATGGGCAACGGAGATTTTTGCAGAATCAAACCGAAGAAAGGCGTGCGAATAGTCAAAACGAAAATCAAAGCGTTCGTGTCGAACCACCCCGAAAGAACACAGACGACGATCAAAATAGACAAAGGGTAGGAAACGCAAATGGAAAACGAACAACAGGCAGACGCAGTGGTGGACGCCACGTCGCTTGTGCCTAAAACGCGCAAGTACGGATCGAACAGGACGACGCAGCCACGAATCGAGAGACTTCGCAATCTTCCAGAAGGGCAGGCTCTGATTATTTACTGCTCGAAAGAAGTCAGCGGCAAGGCGCAGCGAAGTCTAGGTGGAACGCTGGCGATTCTTCGAGCCGCTGGCTATGTACTGAAAACAATGCAAGTCGAGGGCGGTCTTGCGGTAATCAAGATCAGAGACCCGAAACTGGCAGGAGACTTCGCGTGACACCAGAGCAAATGACAGCAGACATCGAGACCGTAGCCAACGATCCAGACTTGGCGGCTGCGGTAATTAGTGAACTGCTTTTCTCCGTGGCAAGCCACCAAAGCTACACGGATATTCCAGTGGCAGACGTATGGGAATCGCACCTAGAGCGAGCAGTAGAAGAAGTCGAAAAAGAGAACAACAAGTCAGACCTTTAGGAGATGATGTATGACAAGCGAGAGCAACGAAAAAGCAAAAGACATTTCTGTCGGGGTTGGAGCAACGGCAGAGCAAGTTACTACGAGACTGAACGCAATCAAGAAGTACGATGAGACCGAAGCGTTCAAGAACCCACAACAGATGCAGACCGGCAACCGTGGGCTGGTGCTGAGAACAATCTCCGAGATGCAAGCGTTCGCGTTGTACTTGGCGAACAGTACGCTCGTGCCGCCAGACTACAAGGGCAAACCAAACAGTTGCTTGGTTGCCATTCAGTACGGTGCTGAAATCGGACTGCTACCAATGCAGGCGGTCCAGTCTATCGCAGTGATTAACGGCAGGCCGTGTCTGTGGGGTGACGCGCCGCTATCGCTGTGCATGGCATCGCCGGTATTCGACCACTCAAGGCACGACGAAAAAGCGGTCGGCACTCCGGGTTCGGACAAGTACGGATGGGAATGTACGTTCGCCCGCGTCGGCGGCAAACCGAAAGTAAGTACGTTCACTGTCGGTGACGCCAAGAAAGCCGGACTGTGGACGAAGGCCGGGCCGTGGACCCAGTACCCGGATCGTATGCTGCTGTGCCGGGCGCGAGCGTTCGGCCTGCGCAACACGTTCCCCGACATCATCAAGGGCATGGGCATCAGGGAAGAAATCGTCGAAGCATTTCCGGTCGAGCAGGACAGACCGCCAATCTCTACCAAAGTGGAAGTGCTGCAAGCTGCATCGAAAATCACAAACCCAGTCAGTCAGGACAGTCCGGCAGAGTTCGCCGACGTGGTGGACACGGAAGTCATAACAATCGAAGCGGGAGACAGTCAGTAATGGCACTCATACAGACACGAAGATGCGACGTTTACGGCGTGAAGAACAACGTCTCGACGTTCAAGCTAACGCTCGAACGGAACGACTGCGACGAGAATCTTTTTGGCGTCGAGCCTGTCATGGTTCGAGAGTTTGAAATCACCTGCGACCTGTCGCGTCGCGGTGCAAAGCGGCTGCTGCACTTGATTGACAAGGCGACCAAGCCGCCGACCCGGAAGCCGAAGAAGTCTGCTTCGACTGCGACGGTATCCAAATGAAAGACAAGACCGTTCTAGGCATCGACCCCGGACTGGCCTGTGGATGGGCCGTGCGTTCGCCAAGCGGCACGATCCAGAGCGGCGTGTGGTATCTCGACGGCGGAAGGTTTGAAGGGGCAGGGATGCGATTAGTCAGACTAACTGCCTACCTAACCGAGATCGCAAAGCAAAAGCCGTTCGATGTCATAGCCTACGAAGAAGTCCGCAGTCATATGGGCGTGGACGCAGCGCATCTGTACGGAGCAATCACTCTTACGATTGCGTCGTGGTGCGAGCAACACAAAGTCCCATACTTCGGAGTGTCGGTGGGCCAAGTGAAGAAGTTCGCAACCGGCAACGGCGGGGCGAGCAAAGAGATGATGCAGGCCGCAGCAAAAATCAAGTGGCCTGAGTTGGGAACGATAGACCATAACGAAGCAGACGCACGATGGATCGCTGAGTTTGCAGTCAGCGGGAAGGGTTGAGTTTGTATATGCAGCAAGTAGCAAAAGAGGGCAGGTTCAGAGCAAAGATTTACCAGTACAGACCTGATTTGTCTGGATCATCGGAAGCCACCGGGCTGTGGATGTCGTGCCTGCTGTTGAAAGAGCAGGGGCCGCTCGGCTGGACCGACATCAAAGACGGGGTGTACTGCGCCGAAGGAACGGTGTGGTTCATCAAGGCCAACGGAGACAAGCGCGAAGATGTCATCGAGAATCTTCGTCTTGCCACCGGATGGGATGGCACGATGGAGCAACTACTCGGAGAGACAGAGACTCCGTGGGTTCCGCTCGACGTGGAAATCACCGTCAAGAAAGAAGTCTACAAAGAGCAGGAGCGATACAAGATTGCGTTCGTGAACGCCATTACCGAGGGGCCGGGCGCTGTTCCTGTTGGCAAGACGACAGCCGAGAAACTCAAAGAGAGATTCAATCGGAAGAATGAAGAGGCTCCGTGGTAAGACACAAGAAAAAGCAGGTGGCAGTCACGGTCAAAGTTGTGATGACCGACGCGATGAAGGCTCGGCGCGACGAACTCATCGAGATCGTCAAAACCAACATGGCCGGATTCAGGCTGGCTGCTGAGGCACTGCTCGAAATATGGAAGAACGCATACTACTCGGAGAAGCATAAAGACTTCGGCGAGTTTTGCATGGAGCACTTCGGGTTTGGTTACAACTACGCCCGCAAGATCATCAACGCAGACGCGACCATAAAAAGCTATGCCGCTGCGGCTGGAACTGGCGCAGTTGCTCTGACCAACGAAGCGCAAGCCAGAGCACTTAGCAAGGCTGGCTCCCCGAAAGATATGGTGAAGGCCATGTCTTTAATCAAGAAACAGAACCTAACACCATCGGCTGAGATTATCTCGGCTGCGGTGAGACAGATTCAAAAAGAAAACGAGATCGTCGTAGCCCAAGGGCAGACCGTCAATCCGCTGCCAACCGAAGTGGCGCTGGCGATCGAGGAAGGTAAGTCGCTGATGGCTGCGCTGTCTGACATCAAAGCGAAGTGCAATGAGATAGACAAGTTTGCGGCCAGCAAGTTCGGAGTATGTATGCCGTCTGGTCAACTGACGAACGTAATCAGAAAGGCAGTAGACCAGATCAAACTAGCCAGACCGTATGCCGATTGCGTCTACTGCGGATCGGTCGGCGGCAATTGCTCAGGCTGCGGCGGTCGAGGCTGGCTGACGAAGACAGACTTCGACTCTGCACCGGAGAACCTAAAGCAAAATAGCTTGGTAGTGACTGAGTAATCAGTCAGACTGATTGAA
>NZ_JBLFBO010000008.1:0-145296 GCF_047338595.1 Nitrospira sp. BLG_1 | reverse complement strand
TCAGCGCCATTAGCACAGGAGGAGCGACTGTCGGATATTTACGGAGAATAGTGCGGGGAGAGGGAAATCCACGTCATAAAGATGATTGCGCTTCAACGACCCGCCTTGGTTCGTAGGTTTGCCTGGCTGACTGAGATGCTTTGATAGACTAGCCGAACACTGATGAAAGCATGAATGAAGTGGCTGACTGGCAGGTTTCACTGATCTCGACTAGCGTTTACGGAGGTTCTGGGAGGCAAGAACACACGGCGTGCTGCTACTGATCCGCTCCACCTTCTCCTCGCACACACCAGACTTTGAACGCAGAGGCTTTACTGGCCATATGGACATGGCCATTGCTCAAATGAAGATGCCAGGCCTTTGAGGATTCCCCATCCATCGAGCCCGACCAATAGAACCCCGACGGGTTGTTGAGAAACGGATGCCCGACTGGAAGCATCGCATCAGAATCTTGGACAGATGGGTCAAGCAGGCTGGTCAGTTCTACTATCGAGGGTAACCGCCACCCTCTCTGACCACCAATCGCCTTATTCAGACAATACGACCGAGCCGCCTTCCAATCAGTGCGTGCTGTCGCAGGAGACCGCTCCCAGAGCAGACCCGTGTCTTGATCCAAGACTGCCTCGCTGGTGAAGTTTGCCAACACGATGAACCGCATCTCCGTTGGGAGAGTTCGATTCCACGAAACGACGTACGGAGATGACAGATCTGACGTGGATCGGGCCTGTCCCATATCGGCCAGGCCAACACAGAAGGCAACGGCGCTGGTGAAGATTACCCCATTGATCATTCGCTTACGCTTCGGTTCCACTGTACCTCTTCCCTCTAGACGATCAAGAGACGGGCCACACCGGTCCGGTTTCATCAACCTCTTTGCCGAAGTTCGTCAGAGAACAACATACGTCAAGAGTGGATGGGAGGTCGGAGTGAGATCGTGCCGCTACGCCCCCTGTTTCGCCTTCCCCCGCGCAACCAGGGCAACCACCTGTAACAACTTTTCAACGCGGGCCTTGTATTGATTCATGAATTGAGCGGTCCACATCGTGTTGTATTCGATGGCCGCGCTTTTCTTCATCCCCGCATCTTTTTCACCGACCGGAGAGGAATAGTGCGCAATCAGGCGATCCAGTTCCTCTTCGCCAAAGTTTCTCGAATAGGCCTGCTTAAGATGATCGTGGAGGGTTTCCACTCTCCCCATCGACTGCCTGATGTCTTTCAAGAACGCATCGAGCAGCCGTTCGATTTCCTTCTTCGTATCACCTGATACATTGGGGTAGCTGGCTGCGATGGACTTTCTGATTTGTTGCTCATACTCAGTAACATACTTTTGTGTGAGCGTTTCGTACTCCGACTCAAGTTCTGAAACCCGGATCAGCGTCAGCAACTTCTCAATCTTGATGGACTTAGAGTTCTCGATTGTGGCCGCACCTGCAGCAGTCGCTCCGACAATCATTGTCAGGCTACAGAGGCACCCAAGTAGAGCAACCTGTGGAAGACTGCCATGCTGTCTATTCTTCCGGCCGCGCATAGCTCTCACCTCTTGCGACCGAGTCTACTCCGATTGAACCACCCGTCAAGAAATAGAACACCTTCTACGATGTGACTGGAGTGACACGCATCGGCCCAAAGGCATGGCGGGCTCTCTGCAGTTCCTTGAGATGTTTCCGCAAGGCAGGTCCAAACGGAGAACGGTCGATGTCACGCGCCATACGCTTGCTATTTCGCTCGACACGATCAATCACGTCGGTGAGCTGTTCAACTACGCGCCGACCTGAACCCGTCAGCCATCCAAGATGGTGATCGGCATAGTGCAAATCTTGCAGCGAGTAGCGAACCGACGCCAGTTCTTCCAGGCAGCGGAATCGAGCTCGCTGTAAATCTCGCATGGTCAGCCCCGCCCGTTTCCATGCTGATCCTCCATGACGGCCGACTCCCCATGATGAAAGCCGCTCGAACAAGAGCGCTCCCATGGTAAAGGTAAAGGTTGCATGGAGAATGCCCCGCAGCGGACGGAGGCTTCGTCGCCATGGCGAATAGAAGATCTGTTGGTTATGATCGTCGCGATACATGACATGCTTTCGCAAGAGCAGATTGAGATGGTGATGGCTGTTCTCATGAATGAGATCATCAATCAGGTCGAGATTGCCACGATCAAAACAATTGATAAATGACAGCCCTGGCCGGTGGCGATAACTGAAACTGACGACACCCTTCGCCTGAAGCGGAACAATGCGGTCGGTGAGCAACATTAAGAGATCGTATCCCTCCGGCCACGCCAATTGAATTGTTTCCCAAGCACGCGTGATTCGATCGATCTGTCTCGTATCAGTGGGCTTCACAGTTTTGGGCTGACGGTCGTTTCCGTAAACCAGCATGGGGCCGACCGTGACTGGGACACCCTGGCGTTGAATGGCGACGACCGATGGAACATAGGCCCAGTGCCATTGTCCCTGCCCGCCGCCACGTGACCACACCGGCGAGACAGTCTTGCCGATCTTGAGCGAGATACGAGCCGGTTCCACCCGAACGACCACTCGACCTGCTGATTGACGGACCGCCCGCCGCACCTCATCTGGCGCCTGACACCACGCCCCAGTCAGATCAACGGAAAGCGTCCCAGCTTGTTCGCCACGCTCAAAATTGTCAGAGAGACTTCCTGAAACCTCCCACTGCGTCAGTTTCCGCTGGCAGAGCCACTGCACCGTCCCAGATGGGTCGAACCAGAGCGACTCCTCAGTCAACTCCTGCGTCAGTCGTCGACATAATGCCAACACTCGCTTCTCCAGACCACGTACCTGCGGACGGCCACTTGGGAATAGATCGTCCATGTAGCCATGCTCAAAAAACTTCTCCCGGCATTCATCAAAAAACTGTGCTGCAAACGCGCTCCGATCCTGCTCTCTTATCAGTTGCCGATACACATCAAGAAGATAGACGAGATCATTCAAGGTCTCAATCCAACCGACAACTTTCCATCTAGAATAGCACTCCAGTGGGAGCTCTGAGCGGAGACGGTCAAAGAAACTGGTTGGAAGCTTCAACTCTCTCGACAGATCAACGCAGTCAGCGTGCAGTTCCCGACACAGATCAGCATACAGTCGACGCATCGAGAGACGAAATTCATGCTGTAATGTGATGAGAGGCTGCGGATCGAACAGGTGCATAGCGAGACGATAACGAACAATGTAAGCAGGACTCTAGCGCAGCAGGAAAGTGGGTGCAAGGGCGAAGCTGAGCAACCTACCCTTGTCTCTTTTCTGCAGAAACCGGCAAACCATCGTCGTCCCTGGATATTCCTCCCCAGCACGCTTTAACATGTAGCCTACTACTCAGCATAGCGAAACATCGACAACGGTCCAGCCCTGCTGGGGAATAGAAACAACCTCTCATGATACTGAACAGGACGGATCTGGCACTGGTTCTTGCAGAAATTGCTCCAGCCCTACGTGGCGGCTGGACACAAAAGATCCATCAACCACACGCTCACACGATCGTGCTTGACATTCGGATGCCGGGTGAGACCCATCGGCTACTGATCTCCTGTGACCCGAACAACGCCCGGCTCCATCTCACCACTGGTTCCCATCTCAACCCACCGACGCCACCCCCCTTCTGCCAGTTTCTCCGGGCCCACTTCCAGGGGGCCAGGCTCGACGACATCCATCAGATCGAGAACGACCGCCTTGTCGAGCTGCAGATGACCAGCAGGGACGGACCTCGTGTGATCATGTGTGAATTGACCGGACCCAAGGCCAATATCTTGGTCCTCGATGTCGAACGACGAATCCTGCGAGATTGCACTCGCCAATGCACGAATGTCGGGCAAGCCTATGAACCACCAGGTCAGGGTGATGCCTCACAGAAACCGGCACCTAGCCGCTTCACTGGGTGCGTTGGAGGCAGACATCCTGTTTCAGACGCCATCGATACCTATTACCGTGAACGGGAATCCGGACGGGCCGGCGACCGGCTCAAGACAGAACGTCTACGCATTCTTAAGAAAACCCTGAAGAAAGAGCTACGGTTGATCGAAGCCTGGCGGAGCGACCTTGCAAAAGCAGCCACCTACCGCGACTATGCCCGGTATGGAGAATTGATCAAAGCCAATCTTGGGTCCATCGCGAAGGGAACTGATCAGATCGAGGTGACCGACTACTTCGATGACCAACTCCCCACAATGACGATTCCGCTCGACCCTATGAAATCACCCCAGGGCAATATGAACGACTACTTTCGAAAGCATCGCAAACATCTGGCCGCTCAACGTGAACTCACACCTCGAATTGAACAAGCCGAGCTCGGTCTCGCGCGGCTGCGCCAGGAGCTTCACGAAATTGAGCAAGGGACCTGGACTCCACCGGCAACACCTTCTCCCCGGCTACGTGTCGCCACCAGTCCAACGGCTCGTGCCATTGCTCAGCAACGAGGACCGTTTCGTCGATTTACCTCGACTGACGGGCTCCCGATCTTCGTCGGACGCAATGCTCGCGAGAACGATGAACTCACGTTCGGTCTGGCCAAGAGCGACGACCTCTGGCTGCATGCTCGTGGAACGCCCGGATCACACGTCGTCGTTCGTTTAGAGAAAGGGACAGATCCTCCATTGGAAACGCTTCGTGATGCAGCAACCCTGGCCCTGCTCTATAGCGATCTGAAAAAAAGCGGTAAGGGCGATGTCATCTACACCAGAAGGAAGTGGGTGAAGAAAGCTAAAGGACAGGCCCCTGGCGCAGTGATCGTCACCCAAGAGAAATCAGTACATATCAGTCTCGATAAGATCAGACTAGATGCGCTCAAGAATCGGACTAGTCGCGAATGACCTGTGTCGTCCCCTCCCTGATGGCCTCGTTTAAAGCGGATACTCACCAGATTAAATCTTGGCCTCTCCCAATGTGCTAGTCCAAGCTAAAACATCGGTTTCTCTCGCCCTATCGCATGGACGGGACTATGATGGCCTGAGACCGTAGAGGACGCACATGACGGCTGGACAAGCACAACCACCGACGATTCTCATTGTTGACGACGATCTTCCGATCGTAAACCTTTGCAAGGCGTTTCTAGAAGAAGCCGGATATGCTGTTCTGGGGACCGACGGCAGCTCGGAAGCGCTAAAGATCTGTACGCAACACACGGGATCGATCGATCTTCTTCTGACAGACCTGGTGTTGCCTCCTCCGGGATTTCAAATTGCCTCTGCTTCGAATCAATTCCCGCACGTCAATGGCCTTGAACTAGCCGTGCGAGCGACCAGAATTCGGAGCGCACTTCGCATCATTCTTATGTCAGGGAATCCCGATAAAGAGCTTGCGGGGCACGGGATCAAACGAGGAACGCTCCCATTTCTGGCGAAGCCGTTCGAACGTGATCGTCTGCTCGCGCTGGTAAAAAACGTACTCGCCCAACCGGCAACGCCCCTTGGAGTGGAACAACCTGCCCGTGCTGCAAATGATGCCGAATGGTTTGGTTAGACCCGGCCCAGGCTAAGGGGAAGGCCGAGGTTCAAATTTAACAACGCGCATCGAACTCTCTCCGACTGAATCTTAGTCTCCGCCTGTTACGCTGCTAGTCATGTTCCGTCATAAACCATCCCGCAATCGATAAGCGCCGATGCTGCCCAGCCGTGGCATCTACTCGACACACTCGATGGAATCGAGGGACGGTAAACATCACCAACGATCCCGGACGCGGCTCGATACAATGTGTGGGAACAAGGTCAGGCTTGGCAGTGTGCTCCCCTGTTCGCGTCGCATAGATGATCAATTCTCCTCCCCAATCCGGCTGCCATTCCTCATGAAAATAGGTGACCAGAGCGATCCTGCGTTGCAGAGTCCGACGCCCAGCGATCGGCCGGCCCTGATCCGTATCATCATGAGTGAGGAGGCAATCGCCAGCCGAGTAGGAATAGTAGCTGAATCCCAGATGCCGTCCGATGATACCGGAAAAGGACTCGATGTAGTCTTGGATGAACGGAAACTGAACCCGCGATAACAACCGTTGCCCTTCCGGAGGACCGATTTCTGCTTTCGCCCAGTTTCCCGATTGGGGAAAGTCTTCTCGCACATTGGGAAGATCAGAGAGACTTTTCCAGGCCGCTTGAGTCATCCGGTCGCGAAAAAACTGTCGCTCTTCGGCGGACCAGAAGTTTTCAACGACCAATACCGGACTCCTCTGAAATGAAAATGTGTTGATGTCGTCAGACGTTGACGTTGATGACATTCCATTCATGATCCCACACGTGCCCTGGCCGTCATTGGAACCCCGCAATGCAGTACGCGTATCCCTTCACTCAAATAAAAAGAGGGGCTGCCATCATGTATGGCAGCCCCTCCGTCCAATGTCTGGAACCGATTACTTACCAGCGATCACGCTTTCCACCGCCTCCACTGCGACCGCCGCCTCCACCGAATCCACCACGCCCACCACCGCCACCACCGGTCCGCGGTTCCTGGGGACGTGCTTCATTGACTGTAAGAGTCCGGCCACCCATTTCTGACCCGTTGAGTGCCGTGATGGCAGCTTGAGCTTCGGCATCCGACGACATTTCCACGAAGCCGAATCCCCGGGATTGCCCGGTGAACTTATCCGTAATGATGCGCGCAGAGGCGACTGCACCATGCGCTGCGAATAAGTCACTCAATTGCTGCTCGGTCGCCGAGTAGGGCAACCCACCGACATAGATCTTCGAACCCATTGGGGTTCCTCCTTTAGGATAATGACATTGTCTTGAGCACGAGGAACGGGGAAGGAGCGGGCCGAAGACGCGATCGATGCAGCGACTTAGGTCTGACTTCCGACAAGATTCCCGGACAAGGCAACATCGACATTGTGGGCCTTCTCTGATAGTCACTCGGTATCGCGAGGCCCAGGGCGATACGAGTCAGAGCTACAGTAGCATAGCGCTTTGCCGATTACAACCTTACTCCCCAACTCGAACCAGAAGCCCTCGATCTTTACAGTAAGCCATTGTTCGGTAAAACCAGCCGACCACACCAATCACCAGGACCCCGTTGAGCCCAACCGCCCAGGCCAGATCGCCAAGGGGAGCCTGTCCCGTCGTGAGCACAGCCCGCATCCCCTCAAAAATATGTGCAGCCGGGTTCACCCACGCGATTCCCTGAAGCCAGGCCGGCAAGACCTCCAGCGGATAGAAGACGCAGGAGATGGGCTGAAACAGGAAGACCATGCTCCAGGCCAGGACCTCTGCTTCCTGCCCAAATCGCATAATGAGCGATGTGGTAAACACGCCGATGATCCACCCGGTCACAACAAGGTTCAATACGAAGGGACCGAGCCACAAACCGATCATCAGTACGTTATACGAATAAAAAACAAGGGCGCAGGCCGCCATGACGATCGAAACCGCCGTGACCTTCATGATGCTCATCGCCATCGTCGCCACAAGAAATTCGCTCGGCTTCAGCGGGCTCGCAAACAAATTCATGAGATTGCGCGCCCAAAGCTCTTCGAGAAATGTGATCGTAATCCCCTGCTGCGCACGGAACAGGATGTCCCAGAGGATGAGCGCCCCCAAGAAGAAGGTCACGAACCCGGGAAGCTGTGGCTGGTACCGTGCAAGGTACAACGTGATGAATCCCCAAATCACGAGATCGAGAAACGGCCAGTAGAAAATCTCCATGATCCGCGGCAAACTTCTCCGATAGAGATACAGATGCCTGAAGATCAGCGCCGCGACACGATGAAGTTTCATCCGCACGTCTCATGCTTGTGCTCATGGTGGCAGCCGCCGCATCCCTGCTGCATCCCGAGAAGCTCCGCCATCAACTGTCTGACTCCCGCAATCATATGTGTCCCTGCCCGTCGTCCATCAGGCATCCGTCGCATCCAGAGCCCGAATAGCACCGTCGGCATACCTATGAGACCAGCTCCGAACACCAGTGTCATGCTCACCGTTCCTCCCAGCCACCAGAGAAGCACTCCCACCAATGAGAGAGGAACCACTCCTGCGGCCATGCTTTTCAACACAACCGGCCACCCGCAGGTCCCTCGGCCTCGGCCTATCAGACTCACCCCTAACCAAAACAATCCCCAGGCCGCGCTAACGACCAATCCCCCCATGACAAACCCGAGGACGAACTCGAGGAACGGATGTATCATGATGACAAAGAAGCCGTTGATTCCCGTGCCAACTTCAGAAAAACCTCCTCGAGATCCGTCTGCCCGAACCGATCCACGATCGCCTGCGCCGTTCCCTCAGCCACCAGCCGTCCACGCTGGAGAAACACAATGCGGTCTGACATTTCCTCCATCTCCCGCATATTATGAGACGTGTACAGAATGCTCAGGCCTGACGATCGCTGCTCATCTTTTAACAAAGCCCTGATCTTGTACGCCACATCGGGATCTAAACTTGCGGTCGGTTCGTCAAGAAAGAGGATGCGTGGCTCCGTGAGAATGGCCTTGGCCAACGCCAGCCTGGTCATCTGCCCGGATGACAACTTCCGGGTCACTTTCCGTCGAAACTCTTCCATCTCCAGCTTTCTGACCACCTTGTCGATCCGCTGTGCGATGTCGGATAGTCCATATAACCTCGCCACCACCCAGAGATTCTCCTCGACCGTCAGCGCTTGCGGCATCGAAATGTAGGTGGACGAAAAGTTGACTTGCTGCAGAATCTCCTCCCGGTGAGTGGACAGATCCAGGCCGAATACCTCGATGGATCCCGAGGTCGGTGTGACTAATCCCAGTAACATCTGAATCGTGGTCGTCTTACCGGCTCCATTGGGTCCCAACAATCCAAGGATTTCTCCAGGACGCATCTCGAACGACACGCCATCCACCGCCGTAAAATCGCTGAAGCGCTTCGTCAATTGTGAGACCTTCAAAACAGGATTCACCATTAAACTCATCACGTCAGTACAGTCAATTGAACAACAAGGCGCCGCTGATCCTGTCTGAAAGATGGCACGTCTCACACTGTCTGTCCAACACCGTGGCTCCATACTGAGCCTTTCCATCATGGCAGCGAAAACAGTCGTTGAGGGCTCTGGTGCGAAGGGCCGATCCTTCAGGATGGGATGGATACCAGGGCTTACTGTCGGCAGACACATGGCCACGAGGAATCACGATAGGGTAGCCCTTGATCGGTTCATCATGCACGACACCGGCATGGCAGGTCGTGCAGCCTTCCCCCTGCCCACGAACCATGAAGGCCTCCATATGCCGACGATGACTCACGACCAGCCCTACCTCCTTGACCGGTAGCGGAAGATCACGGGAGGCAATTTCCGAGACCCGAAGGATGTGTCGATGACAACTCAGACAGACTCCAGAATCCACCGTCGCTTTCAGATTGTGCGCCTCCGTTGGAGTTCCCACGAGGGTGATAGCAACATCTCTCGCACCAGCCCAAACCTTGTCGATCAACCAACCATGAAAACCGGGCCGCACATGGCACGCAACACAACCGACATCTTTATGGGAGGACTTTGCCCAGCTCTTGTAGGAAGGGGCAATGGTGTGGCATCCGGCACAGAACTCGGGGTGATCGGTCAAGGGAATCGCAATCCCCGCCAGAGCGACTGCTCCGACCATGACGGCCAATGCAATCGTGGTCCTAGACGTCCAGCTCATGCTCCCGGCGCCGAAGCGGAAACTGCCGAATCAAGAGCGCAGCCACACCGGCGATATCGTCCAGATGCAGCACAGGTACCGGCTGATTAATCGGTTTGTCGGAGACCACCGCGAGAAGACCATCGGACGAATAGGAAATTTCGCCCAACTGATCGCGCACCACGATGATCTTAGGATAGCCCTCACTCTTCCATCCCTCTGCGATGATGAGATCATACGAGCGATCCAAGAAGCGGTCTCGGACCTCTTCGACCTTGAGCTGTTCGGATACATCGGCAAAAAGCGCCAGGCTTCCCTTCGACACGACGATCACACTGCTGGCACCGGCGCGCTTATGACGCCAACTATCCTTACCCTCCGTGTCGAGATCGAACCCGTGGCCTGCATGTTTGACGGTCGCCACGCGGTAGCCGGCCTTCACGAGTTCGGGGATGACACGCTCAATTAACGTGGTCTTCCCGCTATTCGAGCGACCAATAAAAGACACGATCGGAATGGACATATAGTGATTGGTCATCGGTCACTCGTCATTGGCAACGACGAAACTCTCTACTCCAGTGACTAGTGACTCCTTGTTTCTCTAACAACAGGAGAGGCGTTGTCCACCGGAGTGTGGACGCTCGATGGTGGTCGGCCAAGATTCCCCGCTCAATAGTTGGACCGTGACCTCGTCGCCAGGATTCAGCCGCTCGATTTCAATCGGCACATCAATGAGACAGTTGGCTTTGACCATTGAGGTCAGAATACCGGATCCCTGGTCACCAGTCGTTCGAACCTTGAAGACACCCTCTTCTCGTGTCAGGATCCCGCGCAAGAAATGCCGCCGATCCCTGCGTTTGGAAAAAGTCTCCTGAAAGATAGCCTGTAGTACCGGTCGTCCGTAGCTCCGACAGCCGCTCATCTTCTGCAGCGCCGGTCGCACGAGCTGCTCGAACGTCACCATGGAGGACACGGGATTGCCAGGGAGGCCAAAAGCCAACTTGCCCTTGATCAAACCAAATGCCAAGGGTTGCCCAGGTCTGATGGCAAGTTTCCAAAAATTCATCTCGGCCCCGAGCTCACGGAAGACCGCTTTGGTGAAGTCATAATCACCCATCGACACCCCGCCGGACAGAACCAGGATATCGGCATTCAACCCCTGCGAAATCTTTTCCTTGAGGGCGGCCGGTGTGTCGCGGGCAATACCGAGCAAGAGCGGAACCCCTCCGGCTTCCTGGACAGCCGCGGCAATCCCATAACTATTCGAGTTAATGATCTTCTCATCACTGAACCGTTCATCCAAATCGGCCAATTCATCACCGGTCGACAGGATCGCCACGCGAGGTCGCTGATAAGCGAATACCAAGGATTTGGCAAGAATCGCGAGCATCCCCGCTTCACCGGGGCGAATTCTCGTCCCCTGTGCGATCATGCAGTCGCCTTTTTTGACGTCCTCACCTTGCGGTCTGATATTGGCACCCTTCGGTTCAGGCTTCAACACACGTACGGACGTCGGTGTGGGTTCGGTGTCTTCGACCTTGAGCACCGTATCCGCTCCTCGGGGCATCGGCGCACCGGTCATGATCCGGATCGCCTCACCAGGGCCGACCGTCTTTGTCGGCATCGTCCCAGCGGGAACATCTTCGATAATCGAGAGAGTCACCGGCTTCTGGATGGCATGCTCCTGCTTGATATCTTCCCATCTCACCGCAAACCCATCCATGGCTGAATTGTCCCACGGAGGATTGTCTCGCTCCGCAACGATGTTTTCGCCCAGCACACGACCCAAGACATCCAAAATCGAGACTTTTTCAACTCCCAACACCGGCGTCGCATCCAACACAATCCGTTGCGCCTCATGAAGTTGGGTCAATCCGTTCATGGCATCGGCGGCTTTCACTGACTGATTCCTCTCAGTGGCCCGGCGGTCGGCTTTCCCACTTTCAGGAGCGATGCCCCTTTCTTACAGAACCCTTCGACCTGATTGGCAATCTGGTGGTAAGCCTCCGCCGTAGGGGTATCAGAGTTGAAAAGCGCGAAAGGTTCTCCGGCATCCGATTGCGTAACCACGTCCGGATCGAGCGGAATTCGCCCGAGGAACGGAACCCCCATGTCGCTCGCAGAAGCTTCCCCACCGCCCTTTCGAAACACATCGATCTGCGTATGGCAATGTGGACACTCAAGCCCGCTCATGTTTTCCACGATGCCGATGATGGGCACTTCACTATCCCTACAAAACGTCACTGACTTGCGCGAATCGAGCAGCGCCACTTCCTGAGGAGTCGTGACGATGACGGCGCCGCTGACCTGGCCGAGCAAATCGATGGTGGTGACTGATTCGTTGCCGGTCCCCGGAGGAAGATCGATCAGGAGAAAATTCAGATCTTGCCAATCGACTCCGCCCAGGAGCTGATTGATGAATTCATACTTATAGGCATCTCGCCAGATAATGGGATCGTCTGAGTTCTGCAACAGAAACGACATGGAGGCAATCTTCAAATTATACGCCTGGAAGGGAATAATCCCGCCAGAGGTGCTGATCTTGAGCTTCTGTCCTTCGGCCCCGACCATCTTGGGAATATTGGGACCATGGATGTCCATATCGCAGATGCCGACATGCCATCCCTTGAGAGCCAAACTCACCGCGATATTTGTGGTACAGGTACTCTTCCCCACACCACCCTTGTTGCTCATGATGAGTACCTTGTACTCAATCCGCTCCATCCGCTTGGCCACCAGCCAGCGGCTATGCCCTTCCTTATCCTTTTGACATTGTTCAGTTTCATCACAGATGGCGCAGGCCCACATGTAGGTGCACGCATCTCCGCTTCCACTGTTATTGATCACATTGAGTTCACGAGCCATGAATAGTCTTTCTCATAAACGGTTCGTTCAACATCTTTGCTAACGCGGTCGTCCTCCGGGAACTCCCACGTAGTCCTCACCCGTGGAAGAGTTCGGCATCGCCACCCCAGCGGCACTCCCACCCACTCCCGCCCCCGCCATCGCCGTCGTTGGAACAGACGGTTGATCGGACTCGGCAGCTGGTTTTTTCCCAAAGACTTTCGCACCAAAAATCCCGACCCAATAGAGCAGAAACATCGGACCGGCCATCAGCGTTTGATTGAATGGGTCAGGCGTGGGAGTCAGGATGGCGGCAATCACGAACGACCCTAATAGCGCCCACTTCCAGTATTGAATCAAAAACGGCGCATCCACCCATCCGAGCTTTGCCATAAGCGTCAGCGCCAACGGCACTTCAAAAATCAGCCCGAACACCATTAGAAACCAGAGAGCGAATCCGACATATTGCGCAATAGAAATCTGCGGCGCAAATCCTGCATTGACGCCGTACGAAATCAAAAAATTTAACGCAAACGGTAGAACGAAAAAAAATGAAAAGCCCGCCCCCGCATAAAATGCCGCCGCGCTGACACACACGAACGGGCCGACAAACCGCCGTTCTTGGGCGTGTAGCCCAGGAACCACGAACCGCCAGATTTCATACAGCAAATACGGCATGGCAAGCACAATGGCACACAAGCCCGCCACCTTGACGTTCTGCCAAAGCGCCTCCGCCGGAGCGAGGAACACAAACGGCACAGTCGGGAGGTCGGTGGGTTCCCATGTCAACTGACTGGGAACAAACATGTTCTGGAGCGGAACGCGTAGCCATTTGACGAGTGCGTCGGCATATAGGAAGGTCCCCATGAACACGACCGCCAAGGCGATCACCGCACGTGTCAGCCGGACCTGGAACTCCACCAGGTGTTCCATGACCGGCATCTTCTTATCTTCCAGCGGCTTGAACACCGAGTCTTGCAGCCACTGGTTCAGTTTGTTCAACACAGAGCCTCGTACAAACTGGAATCTGTCGATCCGGCGATCTGCCGATCAGGCTTCTGGCAATCAACAGATCGACGGATCAACAAATACCCCTGTGCTTCTTACTTCGGATTGATCGCTACGAAGAGGCTGTTCCCCTGACGATTGACCAGCAAGACCGCAAGCTCGTCTTTTTTAATTTTCTCGGCGGCCTTTTGGTACTCGCTGAGCGTCTTGACGGATTCATGGTTGACTTCTTGGATGACATCGCCGCGCTGCAAGCCAGCCGCTTCCGCCTGTCCACCCGACTCTACCGAGATGATCACCACGCCGGCCGTCTTGGAAGGAATGTTCAATTGGCTCATCAACGCATTGTCCAGAGCCTGGACACGAAGCGATGCCAGCACATTGTCCGGTGGCTTGATCTGCTCTCCCGCTTCCTTCGGTGGCCCCGGCTCCTTCTTGGCCAAGACTTCATCAGAGGGACGCTCAGCCACCTTCACGGCAATGACCTGTTCCTTCCCTTCGCGGACGACCTTCACCTGGGCATCTTTGCCGACGACCGTTCTGGCAACGAGGTTGCGCAGCTGGCTGACCGTCTGCACTTCCTTCCCATTGAACGCCACCACCACATCACCCCGCTTGATTCCTGCGGCATGCGAGGGGCCATTTTCATTGACGTCGCTGATCAAGACCCCCTTCCGCTGATCCGGAAGCTTGAAGGATTTTGCCAAGGCCGGCGTGATCTCCTGAATCGCCACGCCCATCCATCCGCGCACGACTTTCCCAGTCTTTTGGAGGCTATCGACGATATCCAGTGCGATGCTGCTGGGAATCGCAAACCCAATGCCTTCCGATCCGCCGGTCCTTGAGAAAATCGCGGTGTTGATCCCGATCAGATCCCCATTCATATTGACGAGCGCCCCACCAGAATTTCCAGGGTTGATGGCCGCATCGGTCTGGATAAAGTCTTCATAGTCGGCAATTCCCACATTGCCACGCCCTAATGCACTGATAATCCCGAGCGTCACGGTCGAGCTCAAGCCGAATGGACTTCCGACGGCCAACACGAGATCCCCGACCTGGAGCTTCTCATACTCCGCCCACTTGAGCGACGGCAGATCCTTGGCATCGATCTTGACCACCGCCAAATCGGTCTTCGGATCGGTCCCGACAATCTTGGCGGAAAACTCCCGCCGGTCGCTCAGCGTGACAGTAATCTGGGTCGCCCCTTCCACAACGTGATTGTTGGTCACGATATACCCGCTGGCATCGAGAATGACTCCCGAGCCGGCACTCTGATCAGGTTTGCCGTGCGGACCGGGAGGGCCATGTGGAGCCGGCGGAATCGGTGATTCACCGCCAGGCTCATCCCCAGGAGGCGGCGTCCCGAATGGGTTCGGCGGAACCCCTCCTCGCCTCCGACTCCCCTCCCCTCCACCGGTGACGGCAATGTTCACAACGGCCGGCATCGTCTTTTTCACAATCTCCGAGAACCCCTGGGCCCATGCCGGAGGAACCCCTGAAGCCGAGACAGGCGACACGCATCCGCTTCCGATCAGAGCAGATACGGCTAATCCACAAGCCATGAGCATGTTCGTCGATTTCTGAGTCCACATGAACATATCTGAATTCCTCCAGGATGTGACTCTTGTTCAGAGTCCTATTGGAAATAGGCCCCTACACCAGTTTAACGATCTATTTTACACTACTCGTTCGACCGGCTTCAAAGAAGAAAAGGTACGGTGACGGGCGCTGAACACGATCCGTATCAATCGGCAAGCGCATGACACGTTATTACCGTACCAGACCGTCGGTATTGTAAACCAGGCCTCCCTTTGCAGCCCCGTTGCATTCATGTGAGGTTTCCAGTACCGTGACAACCGGTTAGGTCTATCATACAAGAAGAAGAGGACGAAGGCCTGGCAAGAGCCCATATGAATCGACTCTGCGATATGCGCATTCTGGCGAACGCTTGGAGCGGCGCCGCACTCCTCGTCCTCGTCGGCTGTGCGACGCATCTTGAGTTTGCCCCAATGGGCACCCCTCTTGCGGCCAGTGCCAAACTGGAGACATCCTCGGCCCTCAGGGACCTCACGCTTCGCTATACGAATACATGCGGGCAACTCCAGGAAGTCCCGTTAGGGGAACGCTTACAAGACGCGTTGCAGCAGGGTCTTCACCGAACCTTTGACCGTGTGATTGTGGACGGAGGAGAAACTGCCGGCCCAGCGGATCATGTCGTCCAGGTCGATCTCATTGACTCGTCATTCGACCTCAACAAAGAGGCGCTCTACGACCGCGCTCCGGCCAACATCCATCTCAATGCGATCGCCCGTGTCTATGACCGCACGGGAGCGTTGCTCCGGCAGACGGACATCGCGGTGTCCCGTCAGGAACGGTTGCGACTTGAACAAGTCTCAAAGAACTGTGACTACATTATTGATCCGTTCGTCCAGGACACCTCGATCGACTTTGCAGCCAGGGTTGCCCTCACGGCAAAGCAGGCTGTGGAAAGCCCTGACAACCTCAGCGCAACCGAGCCGACTGCTCCATCACCGGGAACCCTCGCCGTGGCCCCCGCCTTGAGCCCGACACCTGCCGACCAACTAAGCGGCCCTACTGCTTCAACCACCCTCCGATTCAAGGCGCTCTTACTCGATGAAAACAGTGACCTCCTGCTCGAAGGTGGCGAACATATTCGCGTCCGTGTCGACGTCGTGAACACAGGATCAACCCTGGTGGAGCACGCCTCGGCTTCTTTGACCGGAACTCGACTCACCCTCGAACATTTTCCCACGACGGTCTTGAGAATCCCGCCGCTACAGCCGGGCCAAACCAGATCGGTGGAGTTTGTCGCCACCCTACCCCTGCTCGCACAGTCGGAACCGGCCGAAATCCGGGTGATCGTAGCAGAACGCACTGGCGCCGCAGCCTCACCTCAAACACTGTCCTTTACGATCGCTCCGACGGGAACCAGAGGCGATGATGTCGATCAGGTGTCAGCTCAGGCATCACCTGTTCTGCACCCAGACACCTCCGTCATTGCCATCGGCCTCAGCTCGACCCTCACGCAGCAGATTCCATCACGCAAGCATGCCGCCCACGATGCGGAAACGGTCGCCAAGTACTTCCAAACGCTCGGAGGCGTACCTTCTTCCAATATCGCGCTATTAACGGACCGCAAGGCCACTTCTGCACAGATCGAGAAAACCCTGCGTGAATGGCTCCCGACTCGTTCGACGAAAGATGGAGTCGTCATTATCTACTTTTCAGGCCAAGCAATGGTCTCCCCTCGGGGAGAGGTCTTCCTCGTCCCCTATGACGGAACAAAGACCCCAACCAGTCTCTATCGTCTGAGTGCGCTGGAATCGGTCCTTGCGAAGCTCAATCCACGGCAGGCCATCTTCATCTTCGACGGAAAGACTGCTGCCATTATCGACCAGACCAAGACACCCGCTACCCCACGATGGGATCTGGACGGAGAGAACACGATTCGATTGATCGCCGTCGAGGGCCTTGCCACCGGAGTCGATGACGACAACCATCGTCACGGACTCTTTACCTATTATTTATTGCGCGGTCTGCGCGGAGAAGCGGATACAAACCGAGATGGGAAGATCACGTTCGGAGAGGTGAGTGGATTCGTACGACAGAAAGTCACATGGGCATCAAAATCTCAGTTTAATGCGATCCAACGCCCGCAAATGATCCCACTGCTGAAACCGGACGACAAAGCCGCGGACCTGGTTCTCACCACACTGCCCTCACTTGCAGCATCGGAAACGCCTTAACTCGCGTAACTCCTCCCTGTTCAAACAGCACAAGATTCGAACTCCGTCTGGCAACGTACACGACTAGACCCCAATTTCCTCCCACGATGAATGGAAAGCAGGGATAACCGTTGTTAGAACGGTCTCCAGATACCATTCACCTTTCTAGGGAAATCAAAGGTCTTCTCAAGTTCTTTGAGTCGATCACCTGAGTAGATTTTTGTGGCTTCAGGTATGTCGACAAATTCACGCATCGGGCGCCCGAGAGAGGGAAGCCCATTTTTGCGAAATATCTTTTTAATCAAGAAGATTTCGTATGCAAGAAAATCAGCGGCTTGAAGCGGAACTGTGGCGGGGCAGTAAATCCCCTCAACGGTGCGGTCCTCCTTATGTTTGAATGATGGCGCCGGGAATTCCTGCTCGTCGAAGTACGCCCTCAATTGACCACTCCCAGGATCCCCTGACTCATAAATGTATGCGATGGGCGTTTTGACATTTTGCCGTCTAGCCCATAGCTTGACACGTTCTGCACAAGCCAAAGCACATAACACATAGGCATTGATCTTCGACTTTCTTTTCCTTTCCTGGGAAAAAGATTCTTTCCAATCATTGATCTCGATACCGACACTAAACTTATGGAAGGTATGCTTCTTGATCACACCCAACAAATCGCACCATAGGCGTAGTCGCTTATCCTCTTTACCTTTCCATTCTATAAATTCACCTCTAAAGTTCTGGCAATCTGCCGCATGAAACGTCTTGAGGTGATAATTACCAAGAACTGCCCGCCATTCATCCGAGAATTCAGACCAAACCTTTACGCTCGACACAAAACCCGCTACAACCATATAGGGGTGCTCGTGCTCCTGGCCGCTAGCATCAAAGTACGCAGTGAACATACCTATAAGGGTTGCTGACTCATAAAGGACCCAGATGGAGACTCATCGCTAGACGCTAGCTAGGGTAATAGGAGTCCATGTTAATACTCCTCTCTATGATACTGGCCTGAACTTCCTGTTACTGAGTCAAGTACAGTGCTCACGACGCAGACAGAGCCTATGCCGTTTGCTGTCAGTAGTCACGCTCTCGCACAGTATGGTGGAAATCCCACTACTGGCGTGCAGTCGCTAGTGATGTGATAGAAAAAGAGGGTGAGAAGTTGCCTCCCCACCCTCTTGTTATCAGCTCCGATGCGAATACAGGCGAGTGACCACCTCTATTCTTACACACAGCTTCTACTGGCTGGTTACTTGTAAGTGAATGCTCCCTGTTTCCGCTAGCGCAGGGTTGATGGTGATCGTGTACGTGTCTGTCGTGGCCAACGTCACCGTATTGAGGTTAAAGTTGGACGCGGAACTCGTCGCCCCTGCTTGCAAGACTCCGCTCGGCGTATAGAGATTCACTGCCACGCTATCGAACTTATTATTGGTCGCTTTGATCGTGATCTGCTGATTAGCCGTACCGCTAAATGTATAGCGACCACTCTGACCAGCCCGGCTGATCATGATCGGCCTCGGCGCGGCATTAATCTTGAGCGAATCCGATACCTCTGTCGAGAGTGTCAGCGTCATGTTGCCGGTATAGGGTCCACCTGGGCGAACAAGCACGGTATAGACTCCGGTGGCCGGCAATGGATTAGAAATTTCAAGCGCGCCACCCGCCGTTCCTACTGCCGTGGAGGCCAGCTGGGTTCCATTCTGGTCCAATAGCGAAATGCTGCTCGACGTAAGCCCAACAGCCGTGAGCCCAAGGCTCACCCATTGTCCGGCATTGCCGTTAAACGTGTACCGTGCCGTCTTGCCTGGCTTGTTCAGACTCACGGTCACCGACGCTCCGTCAAGCGCGAGCGTACCCGTAACGGGTGACGACAACGCAAGGGTCATGCTGCCGGTGTTATTGCCGACCGGATCCACGACGATCGTGTAGGCTCCTGTCTCTGGTAATGCCATGGCCGGATCGAGACTGCCGCCACTGGAACCGATCGTGGTGGATGCCAACTTGCTTCCATCCGGTTTCAACAGCGACAACGTACTCGAGGCGATTGAGACACCGGTGAGACCGAGGTTGACCCATTGGCCCGCCGACGCATTAAAGGTATACAGCGCGCGTTGACCCGGGACGGTCAATGTCGGGGTGACCGTCATCTGGTCGATCATGATATTGCCCAGGAGATCCGGAGCATTGTAGAGCGCAAGCTTTACGTTTCCGGTATAGCTTAACTCCGGATCGATCAGAACCACATACATCCCGGAGGTCGGAAGAACTTGCGCATCGACCACCGCACCCGCATGGGCGAATGAGGTAGGCTGACCCAGGGGACTGCCGTCCGGCTTGAGGATTGATACATACCCGCTTCTGATCGTCACATCACTCAACTGCAAGCTGACCGCCTGACCGCTGTTGCCGGAGAAGGTGTACCGAGCGTTTTGCCCGGCACGGCCGATAGCAACCGATACCGCCGAACCCTGGGGCACGATCGTACCCTCCAGCTCATGTGAAACGGTGATCGTGAAGCTTCCGGTGTAGGTGCTGAGGGGATCGAAGAAAATCGTATAGACCCCGGTTGCCGGCAATTCGACAAGGTCTATGCTGCTGCCGTTCATCTCGCTCGAGGAGATGGTCGCACCTGAATCAGCAGTAAATTGGTACGCAGTGGCAGATGTCTGGACCTGTGTCTGTGAGGAGAGTGGTCGAGTGCCCATAGTGGCATAATAGTTCCTGACGGCGGTCGGCTGTCTGGAAATCAGACTCCCATCCGGCCCATAGACCGACACCTGAAACTGTGTGAGGCTGACCGAACTAAAACCGAGATTGATGCGTTGCCCGGCTGTGCCCTGAAAGGTCATCACGCCATTCTTGTTCGGAGTGGCAATCTTGACCGTCACGGGCTCCCCTCCGACGGCAACACGCCCATTGTATTCGAGGTCTGCCGCCACGATAGCTGGTGGGAGGGAGCCCTCTGCGGCCTGACTGGTTTCGGTGGCTACACTGAACGTGATTCCCGCTGATACAAGCGCGAGCGATGCTGCTACGACTGCTCCTCGGCACTGCACCCATGGACATAGGCTGCGCATAGTCGCCCTCCTAATTGTTCAAAATGAGAACGTCGATGTTCGCTGTATTTGCTACCGTATGTACTCTTTTATCGCAATTCTGACTCGTCCGGCGGACTGTACCCTTTTTTGTATGCAAGGTGCAATCCCCCCAAGCCTTCCAACGCCAATATTCCCAACCCCCAAACGAGGGGATAGCGACACAGACCGTCCAGAATCTGGATTGTAGAAACAGCTGAAGTGGAGAATGTACTAACTACGTCGGAAAGGTGTCATGAAGAGCATGGGACCCTCGTGCCTGCTGTAGCCTGACACATAAAAAGAGAGGGTGAGGAGTTCCCTCCCCACCCTCTCTTTTTCTCAGCGTTCTTAAGAGCTTACGAGAATCTGTCGAGCGATTGATTACTCGCCCTTGCAGAAGCTCCGCTCATAATTGATGATGTTCCACGCTTCTTCCTCGGTGATCGCAGCCGGGACCAAGGACACCATTCCGGTTCCAGGGCTGCCGTTCTTGATGACCCACATAAGCTCGCCATCTTTCCGCTTCTTGTGGAACTTGCAATTGGTGAAGTCGCGGGGGCTCGGATTGAGGATCTTGCCCGCTTCGCCCTGTCCATCGCCAGCCTTGCCATGGCAATTGAAGCAGGTACCTTTCCCTTCATACAGCGCTTTGCCCTTGGCGATACTTTCGGGCGAGGTTGCGATCGGATTCTTCAGAGCCTTTGCATCCGCCATCTGATCCGGCGGAACGCGGGGCTTGGTCGGATCCTTTTCTTCTGCTCCCACGACCGAGACGGAGAGAAACATCACCGCTGCAGCAATTCCCAAAAACTTGGACAGATACCCCATCACATGTCCTCCTTGATATGTTAAACCCACCCAGCCTGAAGAGAACCTCAGGCCGCCGACTCATCTTCTCTACATTCAATGGCCAGTTAAACGCCCGAACTATACCAACCAGTCTAAATTTCTGTCAAGGAAACATCCCTCGGCATCACCGTGATATTTCCTGCTCTCGGGTCGAAGACGTACAAGCCCCATGCCAATTCCTATCCAAAAGAAACCCTATGAATCTCGCTATTTATGCAGCTCATCAGATCGCCTCTTCCTACATTCAATCCATTCGTGACACCTTTGCGCCTCACCGAGGCCAGCCACGCCTCATTGAGGCTCGTGAGATTCTCATGGTGCTGGTTACATGAAAAGAAATACGCCCAGTGCGGTAGAACTATCGCTTCAGCACGATATCACGGGCGACTTTGCCGCTGGGGCCGAAGGGTTTTTGCGGTTTGCCATTGAGCTCAGCTTTCACACCACCGGCGTTCCCGAGGGTGAGAATAAATTGATCCTGCCCCGTCCAGTGCCCCTTTTCACCAGGCCGAAGCAATGACTCTTGCGGACTCCCATTATCGATCTGCACGACGACCCAGCTCAACTCGGTTGCTTCCAGGTCCAAGACCAGTTGCCCATCTCCATGGTTCTCGATCGCGCTCAGACCAATCCCCGCCAGGGGGCCATCACTGCCAGAAGAACCAAGCGCCCCTGTCGGCGCTGCGTCGGATTCAACTCGTGACGCCACGACCTCAACCACCGCCGGCTCCTGGCGACGCGGAGCTTCTGCGGTCGTCTTCTGGAGAGCTCCGGCCGGTGATTCGATTGATTTGGCTGCGTCGGCCGAACGCTCAGGCTCGCGAGTCACCGATTCCGCCACGTCCTTATTCGGTTGAGTCGTCCGTTTCGTCGCGGAGACCTGTTCTGGTGCACCGCGCCGGAACACCGTGGATTGCTCACGACTCAACAGGAAGACGAGCGTCAGGACGGCAATACCAATAGCAATCGCCACCGCTTTTCGATTGGCCTGACGCTTACGGTCCTCCTCAATCTGGCGAACCTTGAGCCGTTCCCGCTCATCCTGTTTCTCGTAAAAAGAGCCGGCCGATTGAATAAACCGATGAATCGCGTCTTCCTCGTCCAATCCAAGCGATCTCGCATACGACCGCACGAACCCTCTCGCGAAGACCTGATCAGGCAGTTTGGCAAAATTGCCGTCCTCGAGCGCCTTGACGAAATCCGTGCGAATACGAGTTTTCGACGCAACCTCATCGATGGTCAATCCTTTGGTTTCACGGACCTGCCGAAAGAATTCGCCGACCGACTCCATAGGTCTCCTACTTCAATCGCGTCAAGAGATCTGACGCCGCTGTCGCCCACTCGCCCCCCTTGTCCAATGTCGCCACTTTCTTCAGCACTTCTCGCGCGCGCGTCGTGTAGCCGAGCTGAGAGTACACACGGCCCAGCTCAAGATGCGTCATCGCTGGCGGAACCGTCGGCGGACTGGCGGAGGCCGCATCTTCGAACGCCTCCATCGCTCCCTGGAGATCGCCCTGGTGCGCCAGGGCACGGCCAAGATGAAAGCGAGCCAGATCCGGCGTGGGGTACAAGGGATTCGCCAACGCCGACCGATAGGATTGCATCGCCTCCACCCACCGATCCTGATTGGCTAAAACTTGCCCCAGATACGTATGCGCTTCGGAGTAGCTCTCGTCGATCTTCAGCGCCGCACGAAACTGCTCTTCCGCATACGGCAATTTGCCTTGCAGCGCGTAGACATGTCCTAAGGCATATCGTGCTTCTTTGTTATTTGGGTTCAATTGAACAGCTTTCTGGAACGACACGAAGGCCTGCTGCCGATCCCCCGGGAGGCTCGCCACTCCTTCTTGATAATGCCCTTGCGATTTTTGCAGAACCTCTTTCTCTGTCGCACAGCCCGCCACGACGCTGGCTAGTCCAAGCCATATCAAGATCAATGCGCGACAGGCTTGATCTCGATGGGGTCGGTGTCTGTTCCAGATCGTCATACGTCCTCAAAATGCGTGAGTCGCTTGAATTCAGCGAACCGTGCCTGAATCTCTTTGTAATCCAGGATTCGCAATCGGTCAAGACTAAAGGCTTCTACTGTAAATGACGCCATGACGCTTCCAAAGATGATGGCTTGCCTCATGGCCTCAGGGGAACGGTTTCCGGTGGCGGCAAGATAGCCCAAAAACCCACCGGCAAAGGTATCGCCGGCACCGGTCGGATCGCGCACGTCTTCAAGTGGAAATGCCGGTGCGCCGAATACCTGCTTTTCATTGAACATGAGGACGCCGTATTCTCCTCGCTTCACGATGAGATGTTTGGGTCCTCGTGACAGCACCAACTTCGCCACTTTCACGAGATTGGTGTCCTGACCCAAGGCACGTGCTTCGCCGTCGTTGATGATCAAGACATCGACCTTCTCCAGCACTTTCCACAAGGCCTCCCGCTGGCCATTGATCCAGAAGTTCATCGTGTCAGAGGCCACGAGCGCTGGGCGTTTCACTTTCTGCAACACATCGAGCTGAAGCTCGGGGTGAATATTCCCAAGGAACAACACATCCGGCTCCCGATACGCCTCGGGAATCTGCGGGCGAAACGTCTCGAACACGTTAAGCTGCGTATCCAGTGTGTGCGCTTCATTCAACTGATGGGTGTACTCCCCTTTCCAGCGGAAGGTCGCTCCTGGTCGCCGCTCCAATCCCGTCAGATCAATTCCGCGGCTCTTCAGAAACGCGACATGCTGCTGAGGAAAGTCTTCCCCGACTACCGCAATGAGCGCCACTGATGTAAAGAAACTCGCCGCCGTGGAGAAGTACGTGGCCGACCCTCCCAGAATCTCCGTCCCTTCGCCGAAGGGCGTTTTCACCGTATCCAACGCAACCGATCCAACCACTAACAATTTCCCCATTGCCTAACGAGCTCCTTTCTGTGGTGTCAGGGCACGGTCGATGAGTACTGAGAGCTTCTTCCGCACCGCTGTCGGTATCCGCTTCGGTGCGGTCAAAATCGCATGGTCCAACGCGCGATGACAGGCACACTCGATCGGATGTGCGAACGACGGCATGACCGTCCGGAGAATCTGTTTCGCCAAAGCAACGTTGCGATGCAGGGTGTCCAGCACGGCCTCCACGGTGACCGCCTCTTCCGTCTCGTGCCAGCAGTCATAGTCCGTGACCAAGGCCAATGTCGCATAACACAACTCCGCCTCACGAGCCAGCTTGGCTTCCGGCATATTGGTCATCCCGATCACATCGACACCCCATTGCCGGTAGAGCCGTGATTCCGCCTTGGTCGAAAACTGCGGGCCTTCCATGCACACGTAGGTACCATGAGCATGCAGCGTGGCCCCGACTCGCTCACCGGCGGAGCGCAACGCGCGGCCGAGCTCCGCACAAATCGGCTCGCCGAATGCAACATGCGCCACAAGACCCCGATCAAAAAACGTCGAGACGCGGCGTTTGGTGAGATCGATGAACTGGTCTGGCACCACGACGTCACCCGGATGAATCGATTCTTTCATGCTGCCCACGGCACTGACCGAAATGACATGCGAGACCCCGAGGGACTTGAGTGCAAAAATGTTGGCGCGATAGTTGATTTCACTGGGATTCAACAGATGCCCTTGTCCGTGGCGAGACAGAAACGCCACTCGAATCCCTTCGAACATACCCACTTTGACCGCATCGGAGGGAGCTCCGAACGGCGTACGCACTCGAATCGAGCGAACACCCGTCAACCCTTCAATCTCATACAGTCCGCTTCCTCCGATCACTCCGACTGTTACCCGCTTATCCTGTTTTTTGTTCGGCATCCCAAATCCCTTTTCTCACCATGCCCGCAACGCAGCAGGCTGTTGTTGTGTCCCATGCCCTTGCAGAAATTCGTCGATGCGCGTGATGACTCGCCTCCCCACCTGTTCGAGCGGCTCGTCTTCATCAATGAAGAACCACTCCACACCGGGCTCCTTTCGAAACCAGGTCATCTGCCGTTTTGCAAACCGTCTGGTATCACGTTTGAATTGACGCACCATTTCCGCATGTTCATATTCGTTCGCCAAATAGGCGCCAATGTGCCGATACCCAAGACCTTTCATTGACCCAAGCTCGCGCCCGTATCCTCGATCGAGCAACGACCGTGTCTCTTCTATCATTCCATGGGCCAGCTGCCAATCGATGCGTTCATCGATCCGTCGATAGAGCGCCTCTTTAGCTCGATGAAGTCCGATCACCAGTGCCGAAAAGGGTGCCTCGTGAAACTGATGTTCAGCCTGCATCTCGGACATCAAACGTCCAGACAGCCGATACACTTCCAGCGCCCGCATGACCTTCGACTCATCGTTCGGATGCAATCTAGCCGCTGCAGCAGGATCGACACGCATCAACTCGGCATACAGGCCGGTTCGTCCAGCCTGCTCCCGCAATTTCTTGAGGTCCGCTCTCACGATGGGATCAGCCTGCGGGGCAGGACAGAGGCCTCTGATCAGAGTTCTGATGTAGAGGCCGGTCCCCCCAACGACGAGAGGCAACAGGTCGGCAACGTATAACTGCTCGATATGGTCCAACGCAGCACGTCGATACCACCCAGTATTGAATGCTTCATCCGGATTCACCAGATCTAGAAGCCGGTGCCGAACCGTCTGCAGGTCCTCGGCAGTCGGCTTGTCCGTTCCAATATCCATTCCGCGATACACTTGACGCGAATCCGCCGTCAGAATCTCGGTGCCAAAATGTTTGGCGACCTGTATCGCAACTCGACTTTTTCCAACCGCAGTTGGCCCCAGCAGGACGACCAAGGGACGATGGCGACGTGCAATGTCCACCCGCATGGTCACACCACCGACCAGAACTGTTCACCACAGCGCCACCAGATCCATCGAACATGAGTCGCTCTTGCACCTTGCATGAGCTACCAACCGGCTCGTCCGAACATTTTCTCGAGATCGTCGGTGCTGAGTCGAAACGACGTTCGTCTTCCATGGGGACAGGTGGTGATCTCTCCCTCCGATCGCCACTCTTCGACCAACATCTTGATTTCATCCAGTTGCATGGAGCGTCCAGCTCGGACGGCACCATGGCAGGCCAACGACGCCAACACCGGCCGCACTCGCGCCTCGAGTGCAGGAACTCGCTCCCATTGATGCAAGTCCTCTAGCAGGTCCTCCAGAAACACTTTCGGGTCGACTGGACCAAGTCCGACCGGCGTCGATCGGAGCAAGACCGTGGTGGCGCCGAACGGCTCGATTTCCAATCCCAACTTCCCGAGCTCCTCCTGATAGCGCAGGATCAAGGCCACATGATCCGGCGACAAATCCAGCGGATCGGGCAGAAGCAGCGGTTGAGCCTGAAGACTGCGGGCCGTCCACGTCCGATACAACCGCTCAAACAACACCCGCTCATGGGCTGTATGTTGATCGACCACCACCAGATCTCCCCCAACTTGGGCAACGAGGAATGTCCGGTTGATCTGTCCCAACGCCACCACTTCTCCGGCAGGCACTCGCACATAGGGCTCCGCCGCTTCACTTACAAACGCCAGCTGAATCTCTGGACCTGGCTGTGGCAAGACTGTCGTCTCCGTTGGACGAGACCTGGTCATGCCCGAAGAATCTGGCCACGAAACAGCGACATGGGGAGTAGCCCGCTCAGATACCTCAATGTCATCGCGTCCCGGTGCGCCCACTCCACCACTCAGCCGCTGACGAACCGCTCGTCGAACAAGCTGATGAATAAATTCATTATCCGAGAAACGCACTTCTCGTTTCGTCGGATGGACATTGACATCCACGCGCTCCGGATCGACATCCAGGAACAGGACGAATCGTGGATGGCAACCTCGAGGCAGAAATGAACCATAGCCTTCTCCGACGGCGTGGGACACGGTCAGGCTCCGAACAGGTCGACGATTCACAAACAATTCTTGCGGAATACGCGAGGGCTTGGCATGGACCGCATCAATAATGTACCCCGTGAGGCTGGCGCCGGTTTGCCCGTCATGGAGAGGAAGACCGTGATCAAGAAACGCACGCGGGTACACTTGGGCGATCCGCTCCCTTTCTGATCGCACGGTCGGGTAGTTCAGAAGTTCCTGCGCATTCTGGGTGAAACGAAATTGGATAGCCGGCCATGCCAGCGCCGCCTGTTGCACCACCCGAATGATGTGCGTGCACTCCGTCGGGGCAGACTTCAAAAACTTTTTCCTGGCCGGCTGATGCTCGAACAGCGCCGTCACCTCAATCCTGGTCCCGACGACCGGAGGGGCGTCGGTCATGTTTCCAACGAGTCCCCCCACGACGTCCAACTTCGTCCCTACCTCGTCAGAACGTGTCGCGGTCAACAATCGGACATGCGAAACAGCCGCGATGCTTGGCAACGCTTCTCCCCGAAACCCCATCGTCCGAATGGACCACAGATCGGCATCAGACCGAAGTTTACTCGTGGCATGGCGTTGAAACGCACGGATCGCATCCTGACGACTCATCCCCTCTCCATCATCGGTCACCCGAATTAAGGAGAGGCCTCCATCGTCCACGTCGATTGAGACGGAACGACTCCCGGCATCAATGCTGTTTTCAAGAAGTTCTTTCACGACGGCAGCAGGGCGCTCAACGACTTCCCCGGCTGCGATGCGACCAATCACGTCTTCCGGCAATAGGCGGATCTTGGTGCTGTCGTCTGTCTTCAGCACAGCACCAGGCTCCTCATGCACGATGGGAATGGGAACAAGGCAGGACGTCGAACAGCAGGGACGCTCATCGGAGCTCGGCCAATTTATGCTTGGCCAACTTGGACTCATCCGACGATGGAAACTCCTCAAGCACCCGTTTTAGATTCTTCCTCGATTTGGCAAGATCGCCGGTTTCAGCCGTCGCCAACCCAAGTTTGTAGAGCGCCGCCGGCATTTTTTCATTCCCGGGATACTCTGCAACAAGATACTCAAAGGTCTGAATGGCTCGCCCATACTCTTTCAGATTGTAATAGGACTCGCCCAACCAGTATTGGGCATTGGGAGTCAGGGACGTGCCAGGAAAGTCTTTGATGAACCGTTGGAACCCGGCAATAGAGAGCTCATATTTCCCGTTCAGATAATCATTGTAAGCCAAATTAAACGCCGAGGTGGGCGTGATGCCCGATGCGGTCACCACGGCCTCAACCGGAGGTGTCGACTTCACCGCCTTCGCCGCACGTAGTTCGGGTGAGGAGTCCAACCTGGCAGATGCCTGGCTCACGGTCTCTTCCATCTTCGCAAGTCGGCTTTCCAGCTTCTGGATACGAGCCGTCACATCATCAAAGCGTGACTTGGTCACGTCCGTGTCCTTGCTGTCCTTGCTCCGCTCGATCGCTTCCAAGCGACGGACCACCGCATCAACCCGTTGATGATCCTGATCCTGTGTCTTGGAGATGATCGAAAGCTGGTCCCGAGTCTGCATGAAGTCCGCATGCTTGGCGCATCCGGCAAACACCATCACCCATCCCAACCATCCCCCTATCACCGCTGTGGACATGACGGTACGGACTCGCATGCTTTACCGCACCTCCTTCAGTTGACCCAACTTGTCGGATGCCTTCCCTGCTTCGACACTCTTGGGGTAGAGCGTGACAACCTGTTTGAAGGCCGATGAAGCTCGTTTCTTGTCCTTCATGGCCAGATACGCGTACCCTTTCTTCAGAATGGCCGACGGCACCTTTTCACTACTCGGATAATCGACCTCTACCTTATCGTACGCATCAATCGCTTTCTGAAAATCATTCTTGCGAAAATAGGACTCCCCCAACCAAAAGCGCGCGTTGGGCGCAAGGTTCGAATTGGGAAACTCGTCCAGAAATGAGGCAAATCCCTGCTTGGCTCCTTCCAAATCCCCCTCTCGAAACAAAGCCAATAACCGTTCATAGCGAACTCGATCAGGGGGATCGGATGTAACCTGAGGAAGTTCCGACTTGGCTGATTCTTGAGGAGGCACAATCGTCGTCGCGCTACCTGATGTGTCCTGCCCGGCAGACACTCTTGATGCATCTCCTCCTTCCAGCGCCGTCTCATTCGGTCCCAACGACGAATGCTGGGAAGACTTAGTTGCCTGCTGCAATGACACTGGCTTATGCGACACCTGCTCAATCGTCTTCACCAGGGCATCAATGCGGCCATCTTGCTCGTCGAGTCGAGCCGTGACTTTTTTGCCGACGGCTTCAAGTGCCTTGGTGATGGAGACCACGCTCCGATTCACATCTTCCGCATGCGTCGCCGCAGTTTTTGAGTCCGCATCGATCTTTGCCGCAAGGTTCTTTGAAGCATGCTCTCCTTCACCGACACGATCATTCAGACCGGTCAGCGCTTCTCGAAACCCTGACAACGCCTGATTAAACTGCGTAAACTTTTGAGAAACCTGCTCGATCCTATTCTGGTGCTCGGTCAGCTCCTTTTGGTGCCCCTCCAACTTGGCATCAACACGCTTTGCCAATCCCTCATTCGTGCGTTGCACGACATCGATGACTTCTTTCTTGAGTGATTCCATCGCCTTTGCCAGATCGTCCAGCCTTGCCGATACCTTCGCATCCTGAGTCTCAAAGCTCTTCTGCATCCACAGATAGCGAGTACTACCGTCGGTTTCCAACTTCGCCGCCAACTGCTCAAGTTTCTTAGTCTGCTGCTCCGCCTGCGCCGACCGGTATTTAAGATCTTCCTGCCTGGCCTGAAGGTCTTTGGTCAGATGCAGCGCCTTCTCCAGTTCTCCGCGTAACTGGGGAATTTCATACTCGCGTAGTGTCGTAATTTCTTGAGTCTGCTTGGCACTGGTCTGTTTGAAGTCTTTTTCAGTTTTTTTCAAGTCGGACTGCTGTGCGACACAACCCGGCAAAAAGAGCCCGCCTACAGCCAAACCCAGTAGCACGCCATGCGTGGTTCGCAGTTGAGACTTCATGCCTTGCACTCCAGTGGACCGACTACAACGAGGATACGCTCCTGCCAACAGCGTGTCCCACACGCACTATTTCCCCACCTTCACGACAAGATGCCCTCGACGATTCATCGAGTAGCAGTGCTCCCCATGTTCTGTGCAAAACGGCCGTTCTTTTCCATACGAGACGACCGAGAGGTGCTGGGGAACCACCCCCAACTCAACGAGGTAGTTCCGAACGGCTTTCGCCCGCTTCTCTCCTAGCACCAAGTTATATGCGGAGGTGCCTCGTTCGTCACAATGTCCTTCGATCTTCAGCTGAGCCTGCGGATTTGATTTGATCCACTCCGCATCGTTCGCGAGCGCGTGGCGCCCTTCGTCGGTGATAGAAAAACTATCATAGGCAAAAAATACGTCCCGCAAGCCGGCCGCCGCCGATGCCGTCTGCTCTGCACGTATTTCAGCGAGCTGGCGTGCAGCACCGCCAGGATCGGACTTGGCCATCAGCGTGTTGCCCGGAGTCACCGTTCCATTTCCGTTGTGACCACCGCCTCCGAGTCGTTCTTCTAAGGGGTTCCGATCGAATCCGCGCAGACTACTCGTCTCATCCTTCCCGGACAACGATGTGTCGGGAAAGCTTGAACTTGCCCCACCTTTTGCCCCTCCTCGTGCCATTTCTTCCTGTAACGCACGTGTGTCTCCTCCCGATTGAACCGCCTTCCTCGAGCAAGCCGGACTCAGCAGAAGGAGCACGCCAAGAATCACTGGCAGGGGGGTGACTACTAATGTCTTCATCGAGTCGATTCCCTTCTCATCAGGTGTTCTTTCTTTTCATACCGTGGAGGACGATTCTCGTCAATGCCTTGCACAAAAATCACGAGGCGGGAGACCACGTCGGTGCGCTATTGTGAGTCCCCGTAAAGGTAATTCGTTCCAAGTCCTTCCCGTCCGTATTAATCATATAGATATGGCTCTTCCCGTCCGCCGTGGAACTAAACACAATGTGCCGTCCATCGGGGGACCACGAAGGGGAATCATCCACCCCCGGCCCGGTCGTCAACTGCACGCGCTTCTGCCCATCGGGCGTGATGAGACAGAGCTTGTACTCTTTCCGTGGAGTCCGGCACACGTACGCGATCCAATTCCCTCGAGGAGACCAGGCGGGAGCGGCATTATAATCTCCCTCAAAGGTCAATCGGCGCACATTGGATCCATCCGCGCTGATGAGAAACACTTGCGGTCCGCCGCTTCGGTCGGAGGTAAAGGCCAACTCGCGGCCAGACGGTGCCCAGGAAGGGGAGAGATCTCCGCCGGCATTGGTCGTCAACCGTTGCACCGCCTTGGTGTGGGTATCCATGCGATAGAGTTCCGCATTCCCCTCGGAGCTGGACGAATACGCGAGAAAATTCCCGTCCGGAGAGAGTGCCGGCGTGATGTTCAGTCCGCCCTGCGAGACCAGAGTCCAGCGTTTTCCAGTCGCGAGCTCAAGGAGATCGATATCTTGCGTATTCCGATTGCGGTAGGTCGTAAAGACCAAAAATCGACGATCAGGAGACCAGCGCGGCATCAAATTCAAAAATCCGTCGGCCGTCAGTTGCCGCGGGTCGTAGCCGTCATAGTCCATGATGAATAACTCGCGCGCCGAACCCAACTCAGACACATAGGCGATTTTTGTCCGAGCGATCCCCGGTTCTCCGGTATACCGAAACACCAGCTCATCGGCAAATCGATGGGCCATCAGTCGGACCACCGATGTCGAGCCGACATAGCGTTTCCCCCCAACCACCTCGTTATTCCCCGCATCGTAGACATAGCCGTCCATATTCACATCGGAATCTTTATTCCCACTCTTGATACCAGCTCGTCCCCACACCACCACCGACACGCCATTCTCAACCGCGTGCTTGAAGGATGGATCCGGCTCAGCTCCGAGTTGTCCAGCCTTAATACCGAGACCATTCACATCAACGAGAGCAAACACCAAGGAGCGACGGACATCCGTCTTGAGCACCTCCTCAATGCGGCTACCGAGCTTCACGCGCCCTTCCGGCGATTCCGTCCCACCCAGATTCTCAATTCCGGCAATCGCCAATGGAATTTTTTGAAAATCTGGCCTCGCCGCTTCAAGAAACACGTCGGCAGCACCGGATTCGATGATCCACACCAGGCCGACCAGGGCACAGAAACCGGCAATCACAAGCGCTCGTAACGTCATAATTTATCCTTGAGGCTCGCCCACGGTAAAGGTGAAGTGGGCATCAAAGTATGAATCGGAAATATCGGCCGGGAAGACAGGCAGAGGATTTGCGCTCAGAACCGCCCGCTTTCCCGCCAGATCATAATAGTCATTCCCAGACGATTGTTCGATGGATACACCCGTGACTTTCCCGTCCCGATGAAGTCTGAATTGGACGATTACCACATACACCTGGTTGGTCAGGTCCAGAGGCGGAGCACTCCAGCTATTGCTGATGCGTTGTCGGACCAACGCAAGATAGGCATTCGACCCAGGAGCCATTCCTGGAACCTTCAGCGTCGTGTCGACGGCCTTGACGCTCGGCACTTTTGCCTCAACCTGAGGAGCCGGCTGGGAGGCAGGTTTTGAGGGAATATCGACCGAAGCCACGGCTTTGGGCACTTCCAGTTTATTAATCTTCTTGAGCTCTTCGTCCAAGTCTTTTGCAAGATCTTCTGTCAGGGAGGAAGACGATTTCTGGGCCACAGGCTTCCCCGTGAGATCTCTCGTATCCGAGACGACCGGCACATCAGGCAGCTTCATAGCCGACGTCGCCCTGGGCTTCTCCTCAGGACTGATGTCTCCGCGCTTCGGAGCATCCGGCGGCAACTCGATGCCCTTCATGATCTCGCTCATCATATCATTCGACGATTTCGCCCGAGTGACAGGAGGAGAAACCGGCGTGGAGGAAGCAGACGAAGACGGGACAGGTACCGGCCTTGGAACGGGAACGGCCTTGGGTGGCGCGATCGTCGTGGTACGCTCGACAGGTTTTGGCGAATCGACAGACTTATGCTGCGGCACTGGCTTCGGACGTTCTAGGTCTTTCTCTTTCGAAATCGGTTGGCTCTTTTGAGGCTCAAGGGTTTTCACCTGAGGCGCCGGGAGACTGGCCAGCGAAATCTCAATGGACGCAAGCGGTCGTTCACCATGACGCGGCAAGCGAATCCACGCCACGATCGCCAAAATCCCGAGATGCAACACAAGGGAAACAAACAGGGCACGGCTCAGGCGGCGAGCCAGCTTCGCCTGCCACTCATCATCCGATATCATACCGGCTGATGTCCAAGCCTGCACCGTGAACCTTAATCCTACTGGTTAGGTGGAGGAGACGTCGCCTCCGTGATCCGCTCAGGTCCGGTTGTGGGATCGGTCACCATGCCGAGTTTTTCAATCCCGGCCTTTTTGACTCCATCCATAACCTGAACCACGACCCCATACGGCACATCACGATCGGCACGCAAATACAAGGAGACATCCGCGTGTTCTTGCTTCAGGAGATGTAACTTTCGCTCGAGTTGAGCCACGCTGACTTGATCTTTGTCGAGATACAGTCGCTGATCTTTTTCGATCGTCAACACGGCTCGAATTTCAGGTTTGATGGTGTTCGAGGCGGAAGTCGGCAACTTGATGTCCATTCCACGATACAGCATCGGCGCGGTCACCATGAAGATGACTAATAACACCAAAACCACATCGACCAGCGGAATCACATTGATTTCGGCCAAGAACCGACGCTGCCGTGTCTCGAAAATCATCCCTTGGCTCCGACGGCAACCGGATCGGCGGACTTGGTCTGCGGTGGGATCAGAGCCAGAAGCTCCACCACGACGGAATCCATCTGCAAGGCAGTACGCCTGATGCGCGTCAGGAAGTAATTGTAAGCAATGACTGCGGGGATCGCCGCAAATAACCCGGCAGCGGTGGCGATCAAGGCTTCGGACACTCCGGGGGCCACAGCCGCAATACTGGCCGTGCCCTGGGCGCCGATTTCCCGAAACGAATCGATGATCCCCATCACGGTCCCCAACAACCCTACGAACGGGCTGATATTCCCAGTCGTAGCAAGAAACGGAAGAAAAGACTCCAACTTGGCGATTTGACTCTGCGCGATATGGGCGGCCGTCCGCTCCATCACATGCCGATCAAAGGCGAGCGCGCCGTTCTCCTTCATCTCCGTAGGGATGTAGCCGATCCGCTGGACGACGGTATGAAAAATCTTTGCGCAGGGACTTCCGGTAGTTTGTTGCACCTGCCGCGTGACCTCTTCGACATCTCTCGCTCGCAAGAGCACCGCCATAAAACGGCGGTCTTTCTCGTCGGCCGCACGAAAGCTCGCCCACTTATAGAAAATAACCGCCCAGGAAATGATGGAAAACCCTAACAGTAGCAAGAGGACCACTTTGGAGACGATCCCCAACGACATGATGACTCCCAGTGGGCCAGCTTGAAACATACGAGTCTCGACGTGCCTCCTTAGATTTCAGTCGCTCTGTGCAACGTGGATTGTACCAAACACTGGGGAAAAATGGCGGGGCCGACGGGATTTGAACCCGCGACCTCCAGATTGACAATCTGGCGTCCTAACCAGGCTGAACGACGGCCCCGCAAAATCTAGCTATGGCGGAAGATTGAAAATGACAAGACGCTCTCAGTTTGGTCGCCGATCAAGCCCCGAGCTGAGGAACAAACCCTCCGTACAAAAGCACTCTCCCTGCCGCGCCTTACCACAATACTCCATTTGGTAGGCGGAACAGGGATTGAACCTGTGACCTCTGCCTTGTAAGGGCAGCGCTCTCCCAACTGAGCTATCCGCCCAATTTCCTTAGCAAGCTCCGCGGAGCCTATCAAGTCCATACTGCCTTGTCAACCAGTAGCCATCTCTTTCACCGCTCGCGTCACATCCATACGTACGACAACAGTCTTCACCCTCAGGCTTTTGTTCCACCCGAGCCTCGTCGCATAAGCTGTCTTGGGAAAAATCGTTTATGAACATGCTTCAGCCGGCTCCGTTCTACATACGTGTAAATCTGAGTCGTCGCAATATCGGCATGCCCCAGCATCGTTTGAACGGCTCGAAGATCGGCTCCCCCTTCCAGCAAGTGCGTGGCAAACGAATGTCGCAGCATGTGCGGCGAGATCGACTTCGCAATCCCAGCGCGTCGTGCCCGCTGCAGAAGCAGCTTCCAACAGGCTTGTCTGGTCAACCCCTGCCCACGGCGACTGACGAACAACACTCGCGTGGAGCGGCGCTTCAGAAGCACCGGACGAATGTGATCAAGGTACTCACGCAACAGATCTTGCGCAGTCTGTCCCATCGGGACCAGGCGCTCCTTGGTACCTTTCCCCACGACCCGAAGGCAACCGAGATTGAGATCCATGTGAGACAGTGTCAACCCCACGAGTTCTGAGACACGAAGACCTGACGCATACAACAGTTCCACCATCACCCGATCGCGTTGATCCTCTACCCGATCACGTACTGGCAACTCCAACAGAGCGGTCACCTCAGGCCTCGTCAACGTCTTCGGCAATTGAACAGGCCGGCGCGCCACCGCAACTTCACGGAGAGGACTCCCTTCCAAGACACGTTCCCGCACAAGGAATCGATACCAACCTCGCATGGCCGAAAGAATCCGGGCAACCGACGAGGCCGCAAGCGATTCCTGTTTGAGAGCGGCCAAAAACGATCGGATCACCTGCGATGAGACGACATCGTTCATGCGCAGTCGATGCATCAGCAAATGTTGCTGCAATCGAAACAGATCACGCCGGTAGGCCTCGACCGTATTCGTGGCCAACCCTCCCTCAACTCTCAGTTGTGTGAGATATCGTTCAACCAGAGGGTCGAGGAGCGCGGTCGATGGGGCAGTCGTGGACATCAAGTAACCGAACTATAGCCAACTCGCGCATTCCGCACAATGACACTCCCATTATAGTTCTCCTTGACAGGCCACCGCCTTTCCGATACTAGTCTGCGTACGGCCTACCATCGGCCCAACGGAATGCTCGCCTATTCACATCGCCTACTGCTCAACGCTGCTCGACTGTTGCTGGTTCTCACCATCAGCGGGACATTTACGCTCGGTGAGGCCCTTGGTCTCACACGCTCGGAACTGCCAGGAACGACAGAGTCCCCCAAACCCCTCGTTCCCATCCCACCAGTATTGAACCAGGCCAAGCAGTTGATTGAAAAGGGCGCGTCCGAATCGGCGGTGACCGTGCTCCGTCGATTCTTAACCACGACTCCTCCTCCTGAACACCTTGACGACACCTACTTACTACTCGGTGCCGCCCTCTACGGCATCAAAGACTATCCGGAAGCCCTTCGTTCTCTCAACCAACTCCAGACGGAGTTTCCTGAATCCGACCTGCTAGACAGGGGCAAGCTCTTGATGGCCCGCACCCATGCAGCGATGGGCAATTTTGATCTGGCTCTGCCGTTGTTGGCTCAAGTTCGGACTACCACACAGGACGAGAGCACGAAGCGTGAGGTGCAGCAGCTGACAGCCGAAATCCTGGCCAATAAGAAAGATTATGTGCGAGCGATCCACACCTTGCTGGAAGGAATGGTCGGCAGCTCAGACGCACAGATGACCGAGACACGTGAACAAATCCGCCAGTTCATCTCGGACAAGCTGGATAAGCGTGGCCTGATTCGCGTACGCGAGGCCTATCCTCGCTCATATCCCGGTGACCTCGCCTCACTTCGTCTGATCGACTATTACACCGGACGAGGTGAAGACCACTTAGCAGAGCGGGAAACTCGGCATTTCCTTGCGGCGTTTCCCGCCCACCCCTCCCTCTCAAAAGTCAACGAGTCCCTCGATCTCATCAAAACGAAATTGAAAGCCAATCAATATCTCATTGCAGCCGTCCTTCCACTGTCGGGACCGCTGTCCCCCTTCGCCACGGATGTTCTTCAAGGCATTCAACTGGCGGTAGAACGGGCTCGTGAGCAGCCAGGGTCACCACCCGTTGGACTGATCGTCAAAGACCATGACGCCGACCGGCAGGGCTTTCTGGACGATCTTTCGACGCTGCTCCACGAGGATCGTCCGCTTATCGTCATCGGTCCGATGTTGTCGAAGAATCTTCCGGTCATGGCTGAAATGGCCCAAAAGACCAGAATCCCGTTAATCACACCGGCCGCCACACTCCCGAATGTCCGGCGGATGGGCAATTACCTGTTCAGTACGGCACTGACCTATGGGATGCAGGCCGAACGGATTGCAACCTACGCTGCCAAGGAACAGGGCTATCGACGGTTCTGCATTCTCTATCCCGATACCGTCTATGGCCGTGAGTTAGCCCGCCTGTTTGCGCAAAATGTGCGGCGGCTGGACGGCGAAATTATCGCCATGGAAGCTTTTAAGGAGGGGGACACCAATTTTGCTCCCCAAATCCAGCGGCTCAAGGCCGAGGACCTGAAAAAATACGGGTTGGCAGTCCCCGTCGAAGTAACCAATCCAACGGGCAAACCGCTGAGCCGAAACGAAAAACGAGTCCTCTACACACCAGGCTTCGATGCGATCTTCATCCCCAGTCGCTCAAAAGAGATCGGCCTCCTCGCCGCCCAACTGGCCTTCCATGATATCAAGGCTCCCCTTCTCGGCACCAACGGATGGAATTCCCAGGATTTTGCTCGCACCGCAGATCGTGCCGTCGACGGCGCGACGTTCGTCGATGGCTTCTTCATCGATAGCCTCAATCCCGGTGTCCAGGAGTTTGTCCAACGACACCAGAAACGCTTTGAGTCCCCTCCCTCACTCTTCACCATGCAGGGCTATGATGCCGCGAGAATTGCCATCGACGGAATTCGCCATGGAGCCATCACCGGGGACGCCCTGCACGAGTACCTCGCGACCTCACGCAATCTCCCGACACTGACGGGACCGGCCGAATTCGGACCTGACGGTGCTCTGCACCGACCGCTCTTTCTTCTTCAAGTAAAACAAGGTAAGTTTGTGCAACTGAACTGAGCGCAGGGGTATGAGTTCGTTGTCACAAATTCTCCACACCATCTCGTATATGGGACTCCCGCTCCTGTTTGCTATGGTCCTCCACGAGTATGCCCATGGCTGGATGGCGGAAAAGTGTGGCGACTCGACGGCAAAACTTCAAGGTCGCCTCACCATCAACCCTTTGGCGCACATTGACCCATTTGGTACCGTTATTCTCCCCCTGATTTGCCTGATGCTGCCGGGGAGTTTTCTCCTGGGCTGGGCCAAACCGGTCCCGATCAACCCAGGAAACATGCATCAGCCTCGGCGCGACATGGCCCTCACGGCGGCGGCCGGACCAGGAATGAATCTGTTGCTGGCCGTCGCCAGCGCCTTGCTCCTGGCTTTGATTTTAACGATCGATCCCTCCTTGTCCATCCGTAACACCGGGGACGCCGAGACGATATCCAATCTGTTTGGGACCATGTTTCTGCGACCGATCGCCGTCATGGCACTCTACTCGGTGATGATCAATGTCTTCCTGGCTCTCTTCAACCTGCTTCCCATTCCACCGCTCGACGGTGGCCGTATCTTGACGGCGGTCTTGCCGCCTCAACCTGCCATGGCGTTAGCCAGGTTGGAGCCATACGGGATGCTCATCTTGGTGGGACTGATCGTGTTCGACAAGGAGCTGGGAATCCTTCACATGATCACAGGAACCTTTGTAAAAACCTTGTCGGGAACCATTCTGTCCACCGCACTCGGCCTACGCCCAGGAGCAACTGAATGACGCCAATTCGAAAGCGAGTTTTGAGTGGGATGCAGCCCAGCGGCCTGATGCACCTTGGCAATTACCTGGGAGCACTGGAGAATTGGAAGGCCTTACAAGAACAGTATGACTGCTACTTTTTCGTCGCGGACTGGCACGCCCTCTCGACGAACTATGCCGACACCAGCCGTATTCGGATGTTTGTCCGAGACATGTTGATCGATTGGTTGGCTGGTGGCATCGATCCGGAACGTGCCACGATTTTTATCCAATCCCGGATCCCCGAACACGCGATCTTACATCTCTTACTCTCAATGATGGCTCCCGTCTCCTGGCTCGAACGCAATCCGACCTACAAGGAAAAGCAGGAGGAGATCAAAGAGAAAGATCTCACTACCTACGGTTTTCTCGGCTACCCCGTCCTGCAGGCCGCCGATATCCTCTTGTACAAGCCTGATTTCGTGCCGGTGGGTAAGGATCAACTCCCGCATCTGGAGCTGACACGGGAACTCGCGCGGCGCTTCAATGATATCTACAAGACATCGGTGTTTCCTGAGCCGAAGGAACATCTGACGAAGTTTCCCAAGGTAATCGGCACCGATGGCCGCAAGATGAGCAAGAGCTACCATAATACGATCAATCTTTCGGACACAGAACCGGCTGTCCGACAGAAACTCAAAACCATGGTGACTGACCCAGCCCGTGTGAGACGGACCGACCCCGGCAATCCGGACCTCTGCCCGGTCTATGAATTCCATAAGATTTACTCGCCACAGGGAACTCAAGACCAAATCAATAAAGATTGCCGAACCGCCGCGATCGGCTGCATTGACTGCAAGAAACTGGTGGCAGATCGGTTGGTGGAGCAGTTGACACCGATCTGGGACATACGCGCGAAGCTCACCCAAGATTCATCCCAGGTCGATGAGATTGTTGACGCCGGCAGCAAACGTGCCGCTACGGTCGCAAAAGCAACCCTCCAAGAAGTCAACGAAGCCATGAAGATTTAGGAGTTGTCCCAGAACCGTCCGCTCGTCCGTTGACCAACACATAGCAACAAGCAGTGAGCCTGAAAGAGTCTATCGATCCGTTCATACCCATTTGCTTCTTCTGCTCCACCGTTCGAGTACTATCTCCACATACCTCTTATCGATTCCGTGTGCGTCCTGAACACCATCACTTATGGTAAGGTGTCTCGTTCAAGCAACCGTCCACTCAGATGGAGTACAGAATGAATCGACCTTGGTATCGTTCGGTTGGTCTCATCCTCAGCCTTGCGATTACACCTGCAATAGCATCAGCGGCTGATCCACCTTGCGATAAGTATCTGCCCGCTGAACAACCGCGCTGTATAGAGATCTGGAAAGGGCTGAACAAGGAAGACGGGCCGGTCATTGCCCAGTTTGGGCTTGATCAGCAGAAACGCCGGGAAGAGGGGAAAATCAACGCCCAACAGCATCTTGCCGAGAACATGACATTCATTAAACAAGCCACTGAGAAGCGGATTGAACGACTCAAGGAACGCATGGCCAAAGAGTAGCGCAGCGACTGACAAATGCCGTCTGCGTTGTGATCCCATCGCTTAGAGGTTCGCCGTACGACGCACCTTCTTACTCACTGCAGCGTGGCATTGTGGAACAGCTACAATTCGAAGGGGCACGTCCCGCTGCACCATCACACACGGACAACCTGGTTTGATTCCTTTTCCCACCCAATTTCGGTCTCAGGCCCATGCCCAGTGACCACCGTCGTGGCATCATCGAGGGTGTACAATCGTTCTCGGATAGACTCTTCAATCGCCTCAAAGTTTCCGCCCCACAAGTCGGTCCGGCCGATGCTGCCCCGGAACAGGGTGTCACCTGCCAGTACCAACTGGTCATTCGGCACATGAAAGCTCATCGACCCAGGCGTATGGCCCGGCGTATGGAGCGCAATAATCGGCACCTGTCCCAGCATCACCTTTTCTTCATCGACGAGCCAATAGTCCGGTAAGAGGGCCGGTCGATAGGACACCCCAAACATGCGGCACTGCAGTTCGAGGTTTTCCCACAGCTTGAGATCGTCTTGATGGAGACACAACGTTGCACCGGTCGTATGCTTGAGCTCGCTGGACGCCAGAAAGTGATCGAAATGGGCATGGGTATGCAAAATGTGACTGATCGTGAATCCCAGTCGCTGCACTTCCTGGACAATTCTCTCCGGGGCCCCGCCGGGATCGATCACGACCGCTTGCTTCGTGACGGGGTCACCGACGATCGAGCAATTACAGCCAAGCGGCGGGACTGAAAACGTTTTTCGAATCAGCGAAGCCATAGAGTCGCATGCTACAGCCATAGGACCGTGCGGCGCAAGTTAGGGACGTGCTGCGTCATCTGCGCTATCGCGCATAGTCCACACCACCTCCGTATCAAAGAGCTCCCATACCTCTTCCCGCCGATGAAACCACACCAGGAACCCTGCTCCAGTCCCATCACGGCGCCTATTCTCGACGTACACGAGAGCTTGATCGTTCTTCAGCGTTCGCCCCACACGCGAGAACGCCAGACGATCAAGCACAGAGCGAGCGTGCACCGCCGTCTTATGACCATGCAGAGTAGGAACCACCAAGCGTGCCTCTACGTCATCGCTCGTCTCTTCGGACACAAATCGATAGTGCACACCAAATCCAAATCTGCCTTCGAGTCGGCTCTGTGCTTGGTTGACACCGATAAAATCGCGGACCAGCTCTTGCGGTATCATTCCATTGAAGAACTCTTGCTGCCGAAAAAACGCTATCGTCATGGAATCAGGTTGGTCCGGCACAAGCCGTGACACCGTCATACGTTCCAGTAGGACCAAGTGGATCTGGGATGTAAGAAATTTGCCCTCAATGACCCGGTCGTACAGGTCATAGTCCTCCGGTAGAACAGCAACACCACCCTGCCTTCCTTCCACCGCAAGCGACAACCCCATGAAAAGAAATGGCAATAGCATCGCACAGGCAACCATCTTGTTCATGACAGAGCACCGATTGAGGAGCCATTTCCAACAATCAAATTTCCGATATCGCATTTACAAGTTGAGGCGAAGCGTAGATAATCTTACCAGTCAACTGAGAGGAGCACACGTGCAGGATAAAACACTGGGCAGTCCGCAGTCACTGGGAATTGGCATCGTCTGGTTCATGATCGCGCTCGGCTGCGCACCCGATGGGAGTCGGGAGAATCCTTTCCGTGTGGAGAATGACGCACTCAAACGGCAACTGGCGAAGCAAGAATCTCTCTTAAGCTCTTTGCAGGACGGGAATAAGGTCATGCAGCAACAGATTGATCTGCTCAATCAGGAACTCCGCGATGCCAAGAGCAGCATGGAGGTGACCAAAGCCGACGCGAAACGGCTCAACGAGCAAATGGAGCTGCAGCTGGCTGAAACGAAACGAATGATCGCCGCACAGATGGCAGAATCGCTCAAAATCGAGGAGAAAGGTGCGCAATCCGACACCCTGCCGCGGCCAATGCCGACCGTGGCCAAAGTAGTTGAAGACGCCCTGGCGCGGAACGGATATCATCTAAAAGTTAGCGTCAAGACCGATCAACGGGCGGTCTATGTGACTGAGCGTAAGATTTCTACCCCTGCGACGCTTGAGATGACGGGCTCACGAAACCAATATCTCGTCTCACTTGAAGCCCTTCCAGACAGTGTCACGAAGCTTGGGGTGAAAGCAGAGTTCGAACGGGTCGCCCAGGGAGGGCGGATCTTGAGCGTGAGTCACGAGGAAACCAGTGAAATCGAGCGCCGCCTGATCAGCGAAATCAATAAGGCGCTTGAAAGCCCTCAAAAGACCTAACCCCACTTTATTCACGAACGCTGCTCCTGTAACTGTCGATGCTCCGCTACGAGAATATCCGTCGCTCGTTGTTCGTGAAGCGTTTTAATCCAGAACGGGATACACTTCACGTATGACGTTTCACGGCCTTCATACGCTTCACAAGATTGGCTGTCCAGATGATTTTGTCCCTCGAGGGTATGTCAGGCCTTTCTGAATAGCGTGAACGCAAGTTGCAAAACAGCGTCTGCCCACCTCCTTGTCCTAACGAGTTCCAAGTGATGGCAGCGGCAACGGACATACACACGTCGGCTTATCCGTCAGTGATATTCTGTGGTTTTCTTGGTCAGCATAGAGCCTCGTGCTAGCATTTTCGTCCGATGGCTCTCTCAACGACCGTCCATGATCTCCGTACACTGATCCGTTCTTCTCACCCTCTCGTTGTCATTGAAACAGTGGAAGAGGAGCGGGTGCTGGCCCTCCTGCAATCCGTCACAGCTCAGGAACGGATGCCGCTCTTCGAATGGTCAATGACCAGAGGGCTGACCCGTGCGGATGATGGCCCAACTCTGAGCAAACTAACCACGCCCCCCCTGGCAGTCCTTCAGCACCTCCATGGGTTAACGGTCGAAGCAGTATTTTGGCTGAAAGATCTTGGACCACATCTCCAGGATTTTGCCGTGTGCCGCCAGCTACGGGAGGTTGCAGCCGTCTACAGTCGAACACGGGCCACCTGCGTCCTGACCGGTCACCCGATCGCGCTGCCACTGGATCTCGACAAGATTGCCGTCCGGCTGGACCTGAAGCTCCCGGATCGAGAGGAATTGCGGTCAATGCTCCAAGGTCTGCTGCAGTCACTCGGCCCGAGATCCGTCTCTCGCCCACATTCCACCATCCGTGTGCGTAGCCTTCTCAATTCGCTCGGCAAAGCCAGGATACCAGACAATAATCCCGCCGGTGATGAATCCGATTCGATCCTCCGGGCATTACAAGGCTTCACGCTCCATCAAGCACGTCAGGTGATCGCCCACTGTCTCGTCGAGCGAGGTACCCTCTCGGCCGAGGATGTGCGGACCATCCTGAAACGCAAGATGCAAGCGATCAAAGACGGCGGTCTGCTTGAATACTATCCGCTGGAGGATAACCGGTTTGAGTTGGGCGGATTCAACAATCTCAAAGCGTGGCTGGAGCGCGCCCAAGTTGGGTTTACCCAGGAAGCCAAATCACTCAATCTCACTCCGCCTCGAGGGATCATGTTCGTTGGCGTGCCAGGCTGCGGCAAGTCTCTGGCGGCAAAGGCCATCGCACGAGAGTGGAAACTCCCCCTGTTGAAGCTTGATGCCGGCCGATTATTCGACAAGTTCATTGGAGAATCGGAAAAGAACTTTCGGAAGGCGATCGAAATGGCTGAGTCGTTGTCCCCGATTGTCTTATGGATCGATGAGATCGAGAAAGCGATGGTCGCAGGAGGTGGTAATGGTGAGGCCGATGCAGGCCTGAGTCGTCGCCTGTTTGGGGCGTTTCTCACATGGTTACAGGAAAAGAAGCATGACGTATTCGTAGTCGCTACGGCCAATGATCTCTCATCGCTCCCCCCTGAACTTCTTCGGAAGGGCCGATTCGACGAGATCTTTTTCGTCGACTTACCGGACGATGCCGAACGCGCGTCGATCTGGAGAATTCATCTGGGCCTGCGCAAGCAAGACAGCACCCAGTTCGATCTCGAGAAGATCGTCAGCGCCAGCGATGGGTTCAGCGGATCTGAAATTGAGCAAGCCGTGATGGCCGCCCTCTATCGGGCACTCCATCAAAAAACGCCGCTCACAACCGATCTGCTCATTGAAGAATTAACCCATACCATTCCCCTGTCCGTGACCAGGCGAGAAGATATTGATGCACTGCGACAGACTGCGGAAGGGCGATTTGTAAACGTACGGTAGCAAGAGGAGGACCGATGCAACATATCGCCATCATGATTGTCCTCGCAATCGTAGCTCTAACAGCCTGCGCCACCCCGACCAAGAAGCCACAGCTCGTGGCCGCTGAATCATCCACTTCACTGCAAAACCTCAGCAAGAACATTGACCGATCATCGGTGCCCATCCTTCGCCAGCCGGTACCGTTCAGTTCTTACGCACCAACTCCCGCCCCCATCCCCACCTCCCTACCCAGTCGATCCGCCATCGTTCACTCAGCCGTACGGTTATTAGGGTCAAAGACCATCACCATTCAAGGTCGGCGCATCAACTATGACTGTGCGGGAGTGACGCGTGCCATCTTTTTGGAGCACGGGATTGACCTCTACCGAAGTAGCCACCCCGAGGTGAATGCGAACGGCGTCCGGCTCATCCACAATCATGTGCGCCAGCATGGCATGCTTCATCAAGCCCTGGATGTACGCCCAGGTGATCTGGTGTTCTTTGATAACACCTGGGATTTCAATGGGGACGGTCTGCTGAATGATCCGCTGACACACGTCGGTATTGTCGAGCAGATCGAGCCTGACGAAACGGTCATCTTCATCAGCCGAGTGGCTGGAGCCGTTGCACGCTACCGGATGAATCTGAGTCAGCCCCATGTCCACAAAACAGCGGAGGGCCGTCTGTTAAACGACTATATCCGACGAAAACGCCCAACGGATCCCGAGAACACGGCCCGACTAACCGGCGAGTTATTTTCCTTCTATGGGAACCTGCTAAGCCCTCAAAAGAACAAGCCTTTCCAGGGACGATCTGATCAGCATTCATACGAGCAACGGGTCTCCGACATCGCCCCCTCTGCAGTTACGGAACAGTGAGGGACACGTCATGGCGCCCTCGATTCCTCTCATCATATCGGAGATACCTGAGTGCGAAGGCTCACACTCAGTCCAGTTATGAGTTTGAGTACGACTACAGAACGACCGGCTGCCATCCGATAAGAATCCCAGTGAGTCACTCACAGAGGGATGGTACCTGAATCCTTAACTTTCAACCGAGCTGTTAAAATAACTACTATGGCTATTTCATCAAAGCACACAGACGTCCGAGAAACCAATCCACTGCGGCGAACCTTGGCCGATGTTCGGCATGGGCTCTTAGGCTTGCATAAAGCCCTGATTGTCGCTGAGCAACTGACCTATGAGCGGATTTATGGCCGAGTGGATTCCACTGGCCAGCTCCTCCAGCTGGTGATGAACGACCCCTGGTTTACCTGGCTCCATCCATTATCGAACATGGTTGTCCGTATCGACGAACTGCTCGACGGACACGATCAACCAACGGTTGATGACGTCGCCATCTTATTGACGGAAATCAGAGGACTCATTCGCCCCTCCGAACTTGGCGATGGATATGAGCGGAGTTATTATGAGGCACTTCAACGCGCCCCAGACGTCGTACTGGCCCACTGCGAGATGAAGAAACTGCTGACACTCCCATCGGTATAACGTTTTACCAGCCTAGTGCTCACGATAAATGACCGCCGTCGGTCCTGATGAACCAACGGCGGTCTTGCTTTCTGGACATACCTCCAATTCCCGTCACACAATCGGCAGATAGCATGAGGCCGACGCGCCTGAAGACAGCCCAAGTCCCTCCCTTGTATGATGCAGCATGGCAAGACAACGAGGAAACAGCCCTACACATAGGATACCGGTAGCTTTTTCCAGCAGACACTGGGGGATTCTCCTCCTGATCATAGCTGCCCTATGCCCAAGTCCTGTCTACACCCAAGGCCGCTCTGTCGATGTCCTGATCACAGTCGTAAAGGATAGGGTCGTTGCCCTACCAGGGGGCGGGAGTCCCGTTGAAGAGCCACTGGGAGTCAATGAAACGATCGTCACCGCTTCAGCTCACGGACCAGCGGGACTTGCTCAGACCACTCGAAGGCTATTGGGCTTTTCTTCGGCCTTACACCGATGGACGGAGGTGCAGCTGGGTGTCGAGGAACAGGTGGAGCAACATCAGGTATTGCCGCGCATGCTTTTGGTCCAGACCAATCGACGGGTCCATGGGTTTCAAGAAAGTCGTGGCCATTGGTTCAGCGAAGCGTTGGGACCGAATGAAACCGTTCATCAATTGCACGGGCGAGGCCATGTCGCCGTCGCGATCACGCCTGAGCGAGCCTTGGCATTCTCTGCTTTCACGGGAGGGTTCTTCTCGATTCGCTTCTCACCGAACGAGCAGGTACAGTCGATCGACCAGACACACGACGTCACCGTGATCCGAACCACCGTCCGTCAATTGGCGTTCCGTTCACAAATCGGCCTCTGGACGGAAATGAGATAGGAACGGCTCCAATTACGAATGGCTCTGTCGCTTCCAGAGATATCCTGCAAAGGCCGTGGCTCCAAGAACGGACAGCATGAGAAGGATAAGACAGCCCACTGCTAAGACTCCCGCCCAGGGAGCCCCATAGCCCTGGTAGATAACCGACAGTGGCTGATCCGTCATCGGGCTGAAATGCGAGAGCCAACCGAGCCCTAGACCAAGCATTCCGACAACCGTCCAGAAACGGGCGCCTACCCATCCTGCCCGATACAGCCAGACTCCCAATCCCATCCCGCCCAGGATGACCGTCGCCACGACGAGAAATCCAATCGATTGTTCGTCGATCGGCCAATGAAAATCTCCTCGAAGAAGATGGTCGACGAGATGCAGTACATTCAGGAAAGCAATAACTCCGAGAAGTTGGAGCAGGCGAGGATCCGGCATAGAGGCTGTTCTATTGTTAGCTTGAGCATCATTCATGAGTGTAATACTCCACCCCACCAGAAAACTGACGGCGCAAGCAAAGATCGGCGACCACCACACATTCGAGACCGAAAGGAAGATACCCTGCATAGCCGAGCAGCGGCATCTCGAACAACGGGAACCGATGGACGAATGGAAGAGCATACTCCCAGTGAGCCAGGCTCTTCCAGTTCCACAGCTCCCAAAAGATTCCGCAGATCAGCGCCGCTAATGCCGGCACCCCGATGCCTCGCCAATCACCCTGCGCAAGGGGTGAAAAAGCGGTCGGTGTTCCGGCGAGCACTTGAAGCGAGACGACCAACAGCAGCGGTCCAACCCAGACCAGTGGGAAAAGATAATTGGGCCAGAGTCCAATGCCGAAGAGTCCGCAGCAGGACAGGCCCACAAGTACCCAACCCGACCACTTCTTCTGTAGATATTGAATGGCTTTGAACCGATTCCGGCCAGAACTGATGACACGATACGAAGTCAGAAGCTCCGCCGTGCCGATCACAGCCGGCAGCACGGTGGAAAATGGAGTCGTCGCTCGGAAGAAATACTCGACCGACGACAGATCAGCCACACCAACGTAATACCAGTTCTGGACAAATCGATTGAGATACTCAAAGACCCACCAGAACACAGCACTCAAAGGAAAGAGTGACAGAAAGTACCGAGGCCGATGGAGCATCATGCATCGGCCAGTGCGACCGAACGTGCAAGCGTTCACAATCATGATGTAGCCGAGCCACAGCGGCGTGAATGTGTGCTCCTGGACCACGACCAGCCAGGGAACCCGAGTCCAGGCTACGACCCACCAGAGGCAGGTCCATCCGATTGCGAGCCAGCCCCACCAGGGCAGCGTGAAACATGAGGCGTGAAGCGTTCCCACAAAAGCTGATGACCGATGGCTGGCAGCTGATAGCTGATGGTTTGAAACAGCAATACGAAAGGAGACTGCTCCAAGAACTATGACGATCAGAAGGGCGATCGCGATAAATACCGGCCAGGAGAAGGGCTCATGCTGCACATAACTGGTGCGGGGAGGAAATTCAAGATAGCGACCAAGCGGTTCACCGGCCCACAACACACCAAGTAGAGGAAGCCCGAGCACGAGTACAAGCGACAGACAGATGATACCGGTTCGACTCATGCCCCATGCTACGACAGACGCGCTTCATCAAGCTCAATAACGTCGGCCCAGGTGGTGACCGGAGGAAGAGACTCGACCGACACACCGCGCTTCGTTGCAATCTCCTGAAGACGGTCTTGAAATCTCCGGCGAGCTGACTCGTCTTTTGGACCAGCAGCCAACAGCCCTTGGGACCATTGTATAACCTCTTGCTCATCAGGCTTACGACCATTCGCCTTCACCCAGACAAGCAGCTCTTCATCCGTCCCGCCGGCTAATACCCGCTGCTCAAATGCGTTGGCATCGATGCCAAGAAAGTCGATCAGGTACTTGTCGAACCCCACCGTGATGTAGTTGTAGTCCTGAATCTGCCCGGCATGACGCAGTCGAATCTTGTCGATAAACCGTCCCAGATGAGCGATGCCGCCAAGAAGAGCTTTCGGACTACGAGGATATGTTTGCTCAGGCATCTGTCAGTTCTCCAACATGGGTTTCACTCTATGATACAAGCCTAGAACCATTCAACTCCAGTAGGGTTCAAGGGGAAGAAAATGCCTAGCAAGGCTTTCAAGTTTTTTCTGGTCTCACCGATATAGACACCAGATAGGGACGAGCAAGGAGGCACCTATGAGGCTAAGGAATAGCCCAAGAAAGTACGTGCGGTATTCTGCCAGTGTTCAGACCGACCACGGCGCAGCAGACGGAGTTCTCTTCGATCTTTCTGCAACGGGATGCCGCCTGCAAAGCAACCTGACGCTACCGCCAGGCACCTACCTCGCGCTGCATATTGAGGCTCCGGAAAGTGACGCTCCTCTTGGCATCGACGTCTCCATCGTGCGGTGGCACAAGGACAACCAGTTTGGGATCGAGTTTCTAAGGTACGCTGAAGCCCATCGCGAGCGCATCACTGATCTGATCGAAGGTCGAGAAGTCACGACCGTTTCTGATCACGCGGAAGAAGAGGAGCTGGTGCTCAGCGCTGCCCTGGCGTAAGCACGTCGGCCTTCTCATTTTCGCCGGCATCGATGCCGGCCAGCCTATCGGTTCTGAAGAACACGCCATCGACCTGATACATTTCACCGGTCTTCTCATTCGACCAGCCGTTCTCAAACTCCACCACATGGAAACCCTTTTGCTCTAGGAAAGGCAGCATATCGCGCAACAGCACCTCACCACGATAATTCTCCACAAGCGACATCTCCACCTTCAGTCCTATCACGCGCTGTAATTCGCCGCCGATGCCCTCGATCACATTCCGTTCATACCCCTGTGCATCGATTTTCAGAAAGAGGCGATCACCTTCCGGGTAATACTTCTTCATCATCTTTTCAACAGTAGTAATGCTAATTTCTTCTTGTCGGATGACGGCTTGATCAGGAGCATGCTTCACGACATGTTCACTCATCGTCAGAAACGAGCTGGCCCCACCATGGCCACCGGATACATTAATCGCGCACGCTCCCTCTTTTTCGCCTAAGGCAACCTGTTCCACCAACCACTTTGGATCAGACCTGGCGTTTTGGCTCAATTGTTCAAATAGATGGGAAACCGGCTCGAATGACACAATGGTTTTGTCAAAGCCGATCCATCTGAACCAAGGAACACACTGTCCAATATTGGCGCCGATGTCGAAGACCATGTCGACCCGGTATTGCGCCAGCAGTGTTTCAAGTTTTGTTTTTTCCCTAACCTGCTTTCTCCGCACCTCCAAACCAAAGTTCCCAAGAATAGCTTGCATGGTGTTTTTCAACGAGGTCATGATTCTGTTTTCTTACATCGTATCTCCTCTCTTGACCAACACTTTCACATTTCGCTGTCGGCGAGCACCCAATTGTCTGATCCTTGATGACAGGATTTCATCCATGGGTAATAAACAACCGGAATATCGGGCATAGGAGTAGTGGCGGCCATCACGTCATCGATGCTTGGAGAATTTTGCGTTGCGCCTAGAGAAAAGAATTGCCACCATGCAATGACACTCGACCCCTTTCCCTCAGCAAACCTTTTGACTTCCTTAGAGAGTATGCTCATCAAGCTGGCCATCCTCGGCAATGTAGTGGGATGGTCGCGCGAGAAGGAGCGATAGTGCCGGTTCCCATTCGTAAATGAACCCGATGAGTTCCAGTCGCTCGACTGGAGGTGCAGGCACTAAGCGAAACACCGGACCACCACTAAAACCTCCCATATCGACATTGTCAATGCTCTGACCTCGAAATGGTTGATGGAAGTTTCCCCAATCGATGTGAAGTTTTAGGTTTTCCCGGGTAACCGAGATAGGAGTCCCTGCGAACCATTGGAAGGGAATATCTGCGGTCCCCTCATACTCCACTCGAAGCGTTCCAGGATAACCACCAAAGAGTATAACTTCGCCTACTGAGGCCTCATGTGTAGGCCAGGTTATTGATTCATATGCAGAAGCACCCGCAGCGGCCACGATGATCTCAGATACATCAAAAGTAGCCAGATCGAGAAACGTGCTTTCCGCTATGAGTCGAACTTCTGGCTCTATTGCGGTTCCTCCAAACTGGCATCGGATATTAGATTGTGCAACCTTTGCAGTGCGGTAGCGGTCGAAAACATGACGCGCCGTAACACCGATCAGACGCTTGCCTGTCTGCAAGAAACAGATCGTACCATTATGGTGAATACGATACTTGCCGTTTGCGTCGACGCCGTGCCACCAGAAAGGAACACACGTTGAATTTACGACACTACGAAGCGCAGGTAAGTACCCAGTACGCTCCATTTGGTCTAGCAGAGTACGAGTATTCGAGTTCATGAGAAGAATAACACCGGCCACCCCTTGCCTGAACATCCTGCTCAGTCGATTTAGAGAGTCGAGCAGCTTTTCTTGACTCACCCGTTCATCCCAGCGATGAGCCCATTGCTTCCCATTCTTCTTTGCTGATAAACCGTCTCGGCTTTAGGGCCCCGATGGTATAGGCAAGTTAGAGCGTCTCTTCCGACAAAGCTATCCACTGCGTAGGTGTAGCTGCTAGGGCCCCTTGGAGAAGTGTTTCTGAATCAGTATTTTCGGATGGGTGGGGAAGCGGGCCTAATGAAGAAAATGATTCATCCGCCACAATACGGCCACTACTCCTTGTTGCGAACTGAGTCGATATCCCAGGAGTATGACTGCGCAAATCTGTCTTTGAAACAGATTCCGTTAAATGGCAGCCTTCTTCGCCGACTTCCCCGCTTGCAGATACTTATCAATGCCCGCTGCCATTTTGCGGCCTTCGGCGATGGCCCAGACGATAAGTGAGGCACCACGTTTGGTGTCGCCACCGGCAAAGACGCCGTCGAGATTGCTCATAAAGTTCTCATCGACGGCCACCGTGCCACGTGCGTCATATTTCACACCGAGGCTGTCGAGCAAACCATTCCTAACGGGACCGGTGAAGCCCATGGCGAGCAGCACCAAATCGACATTCATATCAAAGTCACTGTTAGGAACAGGCGCGAACTTGCCATTCTCGAATTTCACGCGATTCGCATGCAGTTTGGTCACGTGCCCGTCGTGGCCGGAGAACTTCGTCGTGGACACACTCCATTGCCGGTCACAGCCTTCTTCATGCGCATGGGACGTACGGAGCTGCATGGGCCAGAGGGGCCAGGGAGTCGACTCGGCTCGCTGCGGTGGAGGTTCCGGCAGCAATTCGAATTGATGGGCTTCTACGCACCCTTGGCGATGTGCCGTACCGAGACAGTCCGACCCTGTATCACCGCCGCCGATGATAACAACGCGTTTCCCCTTTGCGGTGATCGGCTCGTCGGTGATCGGAATGCCGGCCGTACGCTTATTCTGCTGGGTCAAATATTCCATCGCCAGATGCACACCCTTCAATTCTCTCCCAGGGATCGGTAGCTCACGGGCCATCTCGGCTCCCATGGTCAACCCAACCGCATCAAACTGTTTCCGCAACTGTTCGCCGGTGATGTCTTTGCCGACAGCGACACCGGTTTGGAACTTCACCCCTTCAGCCTTCATCTGTTCCAGACGGCGGTCGATCACCCACTTTTCCATCTTGAAGTCGGGAATACCGTAGCGAAGCAAGCCGCCGATCCGATCAGACTTTTCGAACACCGTCACATCATGGCCGGCCCGAGCCAATTGCTGGGCGGCGGCCAACCCAGCCGGACCGGAACCGACGATCGCCACAGTCTTGCCGGTGTTCACAACCGACACGATCGGCGTGACAAACCCTTCGTTGAAGCCCCGATCAATGATGTTCCATTCAATGACGCGGATCGAGACCGGATCTTGGTTAATCCCAAGCACACAGGCTCCTTCACAGGGGGCCGGGCAGAGACGTCCCGTGAACTCAGGGAAATTATTCGTGGTGTGGAGCGCCTTCAGCGCATCATTCCAACGGCCGCGATAGACGAGATCGTTCCACTCCGGGATCAGGTTCACAACGGGACAACCGGTATGGCCCTGGCAAAACGGCACACCACAGTCCATACAGCGGGCGCCCTGAGTCTTCAGCTTATCCTCGGGGATCGGCTCGTACATCTCCTTCCAATCAAGCACACGCAGCTCGATTGGCTTACGCTTCGGGCCCTCGCGGGCGTATTTCATGAAACCTTTCGGATCACCCATCTTCTTCTCTTCTAACCCCTTACCTCTAACTTTTCACTTCATACCAGCTAGTGGACTGCACTCGCTTTCCGCTTCCGCTCCTCAATGACGCGTTTGTAATCAACCGGCATCACCTTCACAAACTTTGGTACCGTGGCCTCGAACGCATCAAGCACTTGCTTGGCCTTGCGGCTCCCGGTGTACATAAAGTGTTTGGTGAGCAACCCATGGAGCAGTTGCTTGTCTTCTTTCGTGGTCAACGTCTCCAGTTCGACCATTCCCGTATTACAGCGACTCTGGAACGTCCCTGTATCGTCCAAGACGAACGCCACTCCTCCGGACATCCCGGCTGCAAAATTGCGACCGGTCATACCGAGGACGACCACCACGCCACCCGTCATATATTCACAACCGTGATCGCCTGTCCCTTCGACCACGGTCTGCGCTCCGCTGTTCCGCACGGCAAACCGCTCGCCCGCCATTCCATAGAAATAGGCCTCGCCTTGTGTGGCCCCATAGAGCGAGGTATTGCCGATCAAAATCGTCTCTTCAGGACTATAGAGGATGTTCTTGGGTGGAAAGACGATGATCTTCCCGCCGGACAGCCCCTTCCCAATGTAGTCGTTGGACTCTCCCTCAAGCGTAAGCGTGATGCCTTTCGCCAAAAAGGCCCCAAACGATTGACCAGCCGAGCCGGAAAACTTGATTGAAATCGTGTCTTCCGGCAACCCCTCAGGCCCGTACTTTTTCGCAACTTTACTGGAGAGCACTGTACCGGTCGTCCGGTTGATATTTCTGATCGGCAGTTCAACCGTGACCTTCTCGCCCACCTCGATCGCAGCTTTACAGAGTTCGACGAGCTTATTATCGAGAATATCGGCAAGCCCATGATCCTGCTTCTGCACGCAATACCGCGGCACATCCACAGAGACATCAGGCGCCGTCAGTAGCGGCGTCAGATCAAGTCCCTTGGCCTTCCAGTGGTCGACCGCTTTGGTGATCTTCAGCTTATCGACACGCCCGACCATTTCGTTGATCGTTCTGAAACCAAGCTTCGCCATCAACTGCCGTGCCTCTTCTGCAACAAAGAACAGGTAGTTGACGATATGTTCCGGCTTGCCGTTGAACTTCTTGCGTAGTTCAGGATCTTGCGTCGCAATCCCGACAGGGCAGGTGTTCAGATGGCACTTGCGCATCATGATGCAGCCTTCGACAATCAGCGGGGCCGTCGCGAATCCGTATTCTTCTGCGCCAAGCAGCGTGGCGATGACCACGTCTCTGCCGGTCTTCATCTGGCCATCTGTTTCAACACGGATACGCCCTCGCAGGTCGTTGAGCACCAATGTCTGGTGCGTCTCTGCCAACCCAAGCTCCCAAGGGATACCTGCGTATTTAATGGATGAGAGCGGCGACGCACCTGTCCCACCGGAATCTCCGCTGATGAGGACTTTGTCTGCATGGGCCTTCGCGACACCGGCCGCCACCGTCCCGACACCGACCTCCGATACCAACTTCACCGAGACACCGGCATCAGGGTTGGAATTTTTCAGGTCAAAAATCAACTGGGCCAAATCCTCGATCGAATAGATGTCGTGATGAGGCGGAGGCGAGATCAGTTGCACGCCAGGTGTGGCATAGCGAAAGCGGGCGATGTTCTCGTCCACCTTATGACCGGGCAACTGACCACCTTCTCCCGGTTTGGCCCCCTGTGCCATCTTGATCTGCAGTTCCCGCGCATTCACAAGATAATGCGCCGTGACTCCGAATCGGGCCGACGCTACCTGCTTAATGTAACTATTCTTGGAATCGCCGTTCGGCAAGGGGCGGAACCGCTCTGGATCTTCCCCTCCTTCGCCCGTATTGCTCTTGCCGCCAAGCCGATTCATCGCGATTGCAAGAGTTTCATGCGCTTCTTTGCTGATCGAACCGAAAGACATGGCGCCGGTGTTGAAGCGCTTCACAATTTCCTTCGCCGATTCCACTTCTTCAATCGGAATGGGCTGAGGATCGAACTTGAAGTCCAGCAGCCCACGCAGGTTCGAGCGCCGCTTGCCCTCATCGTTCACGACCTGCGCAAACTCCGCGTACGTCTTCGGGTCGTTTGAGCGGCTGGCATGTTGTAGCTTGTAGATCGTCTCCGGATTCCAGTTATGATGCTCACCCTGGATGCGATAGTGAATCTCGCCCCCGAAATCGAGCTGGCGGATAGCCGCCGGCTCATAGGCTACGCGGTGGCGACGCAGTGTCTCTTCGCCTATTTCGCGGATCCCGACCCCTTCCACGCGCGATGGGGTTCCTGTGAAATAACGGTCAATGAGCTCGCGATTCAACCCGATCGCCTCGAAGATCTGTGCACCGCAGTAGGACTGCACGGTAGAGATTCCCATTTTTGAGAAGATCTTGAGCAGGCCCTTGTTGATCGCCTTGATGAATTTTCCTTCCGCCGTCTGCGCGTCGAGCCCTTCGGGTAGGTAATTGTCACGTTCCATATCGACGAGCGATTCAAACACAAGATACGGGTTGATCGTCCCGGCACCGTACCCGATCAAACAGGCGAACTGATGCACATCACGTGGCTCGCCCGTTTCCAAGATCAACCCTACTTCGGTTCTTGTACACTCCCGAACCAGATGGTGGTGGACGGCAGAAATACCGACCAAACTTGGGATCGGTGCCCACTCCTCGTTCACACCACGATCGCTCAGAATCAGGAACTTGTACCCTTCCTTGATGGCATGCGAGGCCTGTTTGCAAAGATCATCGACCGCCTCACCAAGCCCATCCGGACCTTCAGCGACGCGGAATAACATCCTGAGCGTCTTGCTTTTGAAGTGCGGGTCCGAAATACCGCGGATCTTTTGCAAATCGGCGTTCGTCAGAATCGGCTGCTGCACCTTAATGCGGCGGCAAGACTCAGGCGATTCATCCATCAAGTTCGGCTTCGGACCGATGTTGGTCACCAGCGACATCACGAGCTGTTCCCGAATCGGGTCGATCGGCGGATTCGTGACCTGTGCAAAGAGCTGCTTAAAGTACTTGAACAGGAGTTGAGGCCGATCGGACAGCACCGCCAACGGAGTATCGGTCCCCATCGAGGAGATCGCTTCTTCGCCCGTCACGATCATCGGCGTGATGACCATCTTCAGTTCTTCGACCGTGTACCCAAAGGCCTGCTGCCGCTGGCGAATCGTCGGGTGATCCGGCTGGGGAACGTTCAGCGGGTCCGGCAACTCGTCCAGTGAGACACCGTACTGCGTGACCCAACTACGATAGGGTTTGCGCCCGACGATACCGGCCTTAATCTCTTCGTCATCGATGATGCGGCCCTGCACCGTATCGACGAGGAACATTCGTCCTGGTTGGAGTCGGCCCTTCATCCGAATCTCTTTTGCGTCAGCCGGCAAGACGCCGGCCTCCGATGCGAGGACCACGAGCCCGTCGGTCGTCACGTGATACCGGCAGGGGCGCAGTCCATTTCGATCCAACGTGGCGCCGATCAATTTCCCGTCGGTGAAGCATACAGCCGCAGGCCCGTCCCACGGCTCCATCATGGCCGCATGATATTGATAGAACCCACGGCGATCCAGATCCATCTGAGGATTCGCCACCCATGGTTCGGGAATCAGCATCATCATGGCATGCGGCAGCGAACGGCCGCCAAGCAGCAAGAACTCCAGAGCGTTGTCCAAACAGGCTGAGTCGCTTTGATCCTCGGAGACGATGGGAAAAAGCTTTTCCATGTCCTTCCCGAAGAGCTCCGAATGAAGCCGGCCTTGGCGCGCCTTCATCCAATTGACGTTCCCCTTGAGCGTATTGATCTCGCCGTTATGGCACACATACCGATAGGGATGGGCCCGCGGCCAGGTGGGAAACGTATTGGTGCTGAAGCGCGAGTGCACAAGCGCGAGGGCGCTTACCATCCGTTCATCGGTGAGATCCTGATAGTAGGCCGCCATTTGATGCGGCAACAACAACCCCTTATAGACGATGGTGTTGGCGGACAAGCTCGGAACATAGAAGTGCTCTCGCCCTTGAATGGCCGACTCTGCCACAGCCTTTTCAACTCGTTTGCGAACCACATACAGCTTTCGCTCAAACTGCGTTTCGTTGAACGCATCTCGCGCGATGAAGACTTGCCGCATGAACGGCTCGGTCGTTCGTGCAAGAGCACCGATCTGATCGCTCTTGACCGGCACATCACGCCAACCAAGCAGGCGCAGACCTTCCTCTGCAATGATCTCAGTGAATACCTTCTCGCAGAGCCGTCGGGAGTCGGTAGTGGGAGGCAGAAACAGCTGACCGACTCCGTACTCACCCACCTCAGGCAATACCACACCCGTATCACCCGCAACCCGCTTCAAAAACGCGTGAGGAATCTGTAGCAGAATCCCTGCTCCGTCTCCGGTATGAGCATCAGCACCCTGAGCCCCTCGGTGTGTCAAATTCTCTAAAACTTGGAGTCCCTTACGGACAATGTCATGGGATTTCTTCCCTTTGATGTTGACGACAAAACCAATCCCACAGGAATCCTTCTCATGTTGAGGATCGTAGAGCCCCTGTCGGTTTGGAAATCCGGGAATATTCATAGATCTATCTCGTTCAAACAATGGACGTTTTTCTATATTATGGTGTGAGGAACGGAGCAAGGAAACACCCCTGGGTGGACACACCCTCCCATCCGTATCCAGGGTGGACCTCACCCACATGGGTTACCGTGATGGGAACTTACTGGATGGGTCCTTCCTCTGTCAAGATTGCGTTGGCCCTATACCCCTTTCATTTGCTTGACTTTATTTCCTTGGCTGCCATACCATCCGCCGCATGACACAAGGTCCAGTCATCGCGACCCTGCACAACATGTCGGATGTGTGGGAGTCCTATCGAAGTGAGCTGGACGGAGTGGAGGATCGCGTACGGAAGAACCTCGATTCCAGCGTGACCTTGGTCAATACCGTCGCCGCACACATCCTGAGCGGCGGAGGGAAACGGGTCAGGCCTCTCCTCTTGCTCCTCTCCGCCCGCCTCTGTGGATATACCGGAGCTGAGCATCACCAACTTGGCAGTATCGTTGAATTCATCCATACGGCTACCCTCTTGCACGACGATGTGGTGGATGATGCCGATCTCCGGAGGGGAAGACGAACCGCGCGCAAGGTGTGGGGAAACCAAATCAGTATTCTAGTCGGCGACTACCTCTATACGAAAGCGATGTGTAAGGTCGTCGAATTTCAGAGTCAGGGGATTAATGAAGTCCTCGCCGAAGCCTGCAAGAAGATGGCAGAGGGGGAAGTGTTGCAGCTCTACTATAACGGAAATCCCTCCATGCCCGAGATCGATTACATCAAGATCGTCGAACACAAGACGGCGGGATTGATTGCAGCGGCGTGCCGCATGGGAGCCATTCTCGCCGAAGCATCCGAACCGCAACAGGACGCGCTGTTTCGCTTCGGCCAATATCTCGGCATCGCCTTCCAAGTGGCAGATGACACGCTGGATTACATTGCAAACGGCGAATCACTCGGCAAAACGATCGGGCAGGACCTCCGACAGGGAAAGGCGACGCTGCCGCTGCTGCATTTGTTACAGCAATGCTCCGAACAGGACCGTCAGATGATCAAAGATCGCATGGAAACGCGAACACTGAGCACGACGGATTTGGAGCGCATTCTGTCACTGATGGCCAATTTCGGGTCGATTACCTATGCCATGGATCGCGCCCGCGCATACATCACGGCCGCGAAGGATGAACTGGACTGCTTCGAGGATAGTACGGCGCGACGCGCCCTATCCGTCGCTGCGGACTATATGATTACCCGAGACCGGTAACAGTCTTCCCGCCAATCGGAACAACGCCAGGCCGTGGGAGCGGCACGGCGTCGGGCGAAAGGACCCCGCTCTCTCCTGTAACCATCAAACCGGCGTCGCTGTTACGAACACGACATTGCCAGGGAGTTGCTCATGTCACAGGTTTTTCCGTTCCACGGTCTGCGGTACGATCAGACGCTCGTCGGAGCAATCACGGAGGTCATCGCCCCACCATACGATATTATCGATGCAGCCGGACAGAAACAGCTCCATGACCAACATCCCCACAATATCATCCGCATGGAACTAGGGCTCGACCAGCCCGGTGACAGTGCGACGCACAACCGCTATACCCGTGCGGCTGCAACGCTCCAAAGCTGGATCACGGAAGGGATCCTCAAGCGTGATGCGCAACCGACCATCTATTACCACACAATCGAATATCGTCCACCCTACTCAGCTCCCGACGCTCCCACGAAAGTGCTGCGTGGATTCCTGGCATTGGTCAAACTGGAGGCGCTGGACTCCGGGCACATCTATCCTCATGAGAACACGCGTGCGGCAGCGAAGACCGATCGGCTGAATCTCATTGAGGCCTGTCGAGCGAATTTCAGCCCAATCTGGTCGCTGTACTCCGATCCACAGGGAATCATTATCCAGCTTTTGGAAACCGAGACAAACGGCAAACCAGCCTGCTATGACTTCCAGGACGAGGCCGGTTGTCGAGAACGCCTGTGGACTGTCACCGACAACCGCGTGCTGAAACAGATCACCGAGGCCATGCAGAGCAAGCCGCTGTTCATTGCTGACGGCCACCACCGCTATGAAACGGCGTTGAATTATCAAAAACTCCGGCGACAACAGGCCTCTACGCCGACAGGCCCGCAGCCCTACGACTCAGTCCTCATGCTGCTCGCCCCGCTTGAGGATCCAGGATTGACGGTGTTACCCACACACCGGGTCACCACCACTCCGTTACCTCCGTTTGAACAGATCAAGCAAATGCTGGGCGACGTGTTTGAGTTTCGAGAATTTCCCTTTACCCCATCCTCACGCCACCAGATTTGCACACAATTCCTCACCAGCCTACGGACGGAAGGGACGAAGGCGCCGGTGTTTGGCCTGGCAAGACAAGGGGATCCTCGATACGTGACCCTCACGCTGAAGCCGAGTCATCGGCCTTCCGCAACGGCTTCACCTCGCACTAAACTCGACGTCTCCCTGCTGCAGCAGCTCATCGTCACCAAACTCTGCCGAACCCAACAGGAGCAGGAGGCGATTCTCTACACCAAGGATGACCTTGAGGCCCTCGATTGGGTGTACCGTGGAACAGGGACCGGAGCCTTGTTGCTGAACGCGACCAAAGTCAGCGAAGTCCAGGCCGTCGCAGCGGCGGGAGAACGCATGCCGCACAAGTCCACGTATTTCTATCCGAAACCGTTGACCGGGCTCGTCATCAATGTCATGGGCGGTCAGTGAAGGGTGGTGAGTGGGCAGTGAGGGGTTGTCCGCACGAGCATACAACAGCATCGTTGCTTCACGTTTGACCCATCACACCTCACGTCTGATGTATGAACGCAAAGATTCTCATCGTTGACGACGATCCAGACATCGTACTGATGCTGGAGGATCGACTGCAGGCCTCCGGATACAAGACCGTTACCGCACTTGATGGACAGCAGGCTCTTGATCTCATTGTGCATGAGTCGCCTCACCTCGTCCTGCTGGACCTGACGTTACCCAAACTCTCCGGCCTTGATGTGCTCAAGCGCTTAGCTCAGATGAAACCAGCGGACAGCCCTCCGGTCATCGTAATGACCGCGCATGCTTCCATTCAGGCCGCCGTCGAAGCCATGAAAGAAGGCGCGTACGACTTTCTGACCAAGCCTCTCGACAATGACCATCTCCTCATCGTCATCCGTAAAGCGCTGGAGCGGGACACACTCCGACGACACGTTGCTTATCTCCGCTCTGAGGTTGACGGTCGTTATGCGAATATCGTAGGCAACAGCCCATCGATCCGCTCCGTCGTTGAAGCAGCACAGCGAGCCGCCAAATCCGATGCCGGGGTGTTACTGCTAGGTGAGAGTGGGACGGGGAAAGAACTCTTTGCACGCTCGATTCATCAGTGGAGTCCTCGTTGTGCCATGCCGCTCATCGTCATTAACTGTGTGGCGTTGACCGAGACACTCCTCGAGAATGAACTCTTCGGCCATGAACGCGGGGCATTCACTGGAGCGGATCGGCAGCAAAAGGGCAAACTGGAAATGGCCGATGGTGGTACGGTCTTCCTCGACGAAATTGGGGATATGCCGCTCACCCTGCAGGCCAAGCTGCTCCGTGTACTTCAAGACCGGGAGTTCCAACGCGTCGGTGGATCCAAAACCGTATCAGTCAACATCCGCATCATCGCCGCCACCAATAGGGACCTTCGGCAGGCCGTCAAGACGGGGCAGTTTCGGGAAGATCTGTACTTTCGTCTCAATGTCGTCACGCTGACGCTCCCACCACTCCGTGAGCGCCAGGGAGATGTTCCCGCGCTTGCACAATTCTTCTTGGAGCGACACACGCGAGATGCTAAGCGCACCGGGATGGTCCTCAGTCCGGCTGCCGTGGAGGCGTTAACCCGATACCCATGGCCCGGCAATATCCGCGAATTGGACAACGTCATCGCCCGAGCCGTCGTCCTCAGCCCCAAAGACACGATCGAGCCGGACATGCTGGCACTCCTATCAGATGATGGAGATCTCCGTCAGAACGAGGAGGACGCGCTACAATCCTACCTCGACCTGCCCTACCATGAGTCCATGGAGGAGCACAGCCGGTACATCATCACACGCGCCATGGAACGGGCCGAGGGCAATCAAACCAAAGCAGCCGAGTCGCTCAAACTCCAGCGCACTTATCTCGCACGCCTCCTCAAACATCAAAAAGTCTAAGCGGCACGGCGGACTCGGCCAAACAGCACACTGTTGACGAGTCTGGTGATTAGTGAGATATACCGTGAGGGGAACGTTCTTCCAATCGAATCCGCCCGGAACGGGCATCGTGCTCCGCCTGTGTATAGCGTTCGGTCGTTCCGATGTCCGACCAGTATCCGTGAAGATCATAGCCAAGTACGGGTTCTCCCTGTTCGATAGCCGCCACGTAGGGATCAATGATTGAGGACACAACCCCCTTCGGCACTTGCTGCAACAGCCGGGGATGAAGGATGTGAATCCCTGCAAACATACGCCGTGCGATCGTCGTAGCCTCTCTGACTCCTCGCCCCGTGATCCGCACGATCCGATCCTGCTCTCCCACCTCGACCAAGCCCCAGCGCTCGGCATCCTGATCTTCCCGCAAGGCCAAGGTCGCCGCCGCTCCTCGCGAGCGATGAAAGTCCCGCAAGGCTTCGAGATCGAGTTCGACCAACGTATCCGCGTTCAGGATCAACACCGGTTCTCCTGAAAAATATGGCTCGGCCTTCTTGATGCCTCCGCCGGTTCCGAGGATGATCGGTTCATGGGAGTAGATGATCCGCATCCCGAACTTCGAACCGTCGCCCAACGCCTGCTCGATCATTGGCCCGAGATAATGCAAATTGATGACGACGTGGTGAAATCCATGCCGCTTCAGCAGCAATAAATTCCAGACAATGAGCGGGGTACCGGCAATCGGGAGTAACGGCTTAGGAATTGTGTTCGTCAACGGCCTGAGGCGAGTCCCCAGACCAGCCGCTAGAATCATGGCTCTCACAGGATCTAGTGCTGGGGACTGAGTGCTGAGTGCTGAGTCAATAATTCGATGCTCAGTCCTCAGTCCTCATCCCTCAGTCCTCTATTGCAATTCAGGCACATATGGAGCGAGATGCTTCCGGAGCGGTTCCAACTCCCGATATTTTTCAAGATTCCGTTTGACGTAACTCAGGACACGAGGGATATCCGCCAAAAACTTCGGATTGCCCTTGATGCGATCGATGTAAACGAACCGACCGGCTGCCTTCAGATTTCGCTGGACACTCGTGAGATCAAACAGGCGGCGGAAGGCCGCTCGATCGATACCTCCGACACCTTGGTCGGTCATTTGGTCCTGATAGTACTCCACTAATTCATCGACCAACGCCTCATCGAGTTGGATGTAGGCATCCCGCACCAGTGACGCCAAGTCGTAGGTGGCCGGCCCCATCAACGCATCTTGAAAGTCGATCACACCAAGTCGTGTTCCGTCGACCATCAGGTTACGGGAATGATAATCACGATGCGTAAAGATCTGCGGTTGACCGGCTAACTGATCGGCAATATTCTTGAACACTCCCCGAATAGCCTCCGCATCGACATCGGCCAACGGGTTGCCGTTCCGCACCTCGACTCCATACTCCAGAAAGTGCTCAAACTCCCACATCAGTAACGGAGCATCAAACCCACGATGAAACGCAAGACAGGTGCGATCATTCGCCTTGGTAACGTTGATCTGCATCTGCACGAGCACGTCAATAGCCTGCCTGTAAAGCGACTTCACCTGAGCCTGATCGGCACGACTCACGGCATCCGCTAAGGTCACATCGCCGAAATCTTCCAGATACAGGAGTCCTGCCGACTGATCATAATAGTAGAGTGTCGGCACGGGGACCTGTACTCCGGCCAAATGAGACCGGATATTGATAAACGGCAATTCCGCAATCTGATGTGCCGTTCCACTGACCGCCTCCTCGGACTGTTTGAACCCTTCCGGCTCAGCAAGCTGCATCACGATGACAGAATGCGGCGGCCCTCCCGTCAGGGTTGCACGAAAATACCGTCGGTTGGAGGCATCACCGGCCAACGACGTGGTGGTCTGCAGGCCAAGACCCGGCCGCAATTTTATCGCGATCGCATCGGCCAGGACGGCAGGATCTGGAGATGCTAACTGTATCTTGGGAGAAGTCTGATTGCCCGTGACCATATCTCGCTGAGTATAGCGGGCATCCGGCAGCTTGTCACGAATGCTGTATTGTTCAGCTGGCTTCAGGGTGAGGTTTCTGGAACGGAATTCATCGGTCGCAGACTCAGTACCCGATGCATGACACCTGCCCCGATTGCTCCACCGATTGTATCGGCCACCCAATCGAGCCAACTAGACTCTCGAAACGGAACGAAGGCTTGATGGATTTCGTCGCTGACTCCATACAACGATGTGAAGACGATGGCCAACAGCATCGCCTGCCGTCGCCAGCCCTCCCGCGAAGTCGCGTAAAAAGCCCGGTAACACAGAGCACCCAACACCGCATATTCAACGGCATGTAAGACTTTATCACTGAAGTGAGTGACGAACGGCACCTGTTCTTCAGGGTGCGACTGCGACGACATGTAGAAAATAAGCGCAGTATACGCACAAACCGGCCCCCACGAATGCAGAAAACATTTCATATCATTTCCCCAGTGCTCCACGTCTCCAAAAACCTCTCCGCAGATTGCATGCCTATACCCCCTATGACATACTCAAAAAACGAAAGGAATCGGCCGCGATGAAGCAGGTCCACATCTGTTTTTTCTGGCACATGCACCAGCCCTACTACACGGACCCGGTAACCGCATCGGCCAGTATGCCGTGGGTACGCCTCCATGCGACCAAGGCCTACTATGATATGGCCTATGTACTCCAACAATTTCCAGAGGTACACGCGACATTCAACTTTACCCCATCGTTGCTCCTCCAGTTACAAGAGATTGGAACCGGAGCGGTGCTCGACCTGTTTCTCGAACACGCCCAACGACCAGCGGCAGAGCTCATGCTCGAAGAAAAGGCTTTTTTGGTTCGGCATTTCTTTTCCGCCAATTGGGCGACCATGGTTCGTCCCTATCCCCGATACCATGAGTTGCTCGTCAAACGAGGGTTGGAGGTCAGTGATCACGATCTTCCTCGGATCGCCCGTCAGTTTTCAACACAAGAACTCTTGGATCTTCAAATTTGGCACAACCTGGCCTGGTTCGGATACGGCACCATCCGACGGTATCCTCGCCTGGCTGAGCTGCGCCAGAAAAATCGTGGCTTCACCGAGGATGAAAAACAGGAGGTTCTCGCACTGCAGCGTACAGCGGTCCAAGAGATTGTCCCGTTGTACCGGCGACTCATGGAACGGGGACAAATCGAGCTCACCACGACTCCCTTCTTTCATCCGATTCTGCCGTTAGTCATCGACACCGACATCACCCGTCGCGCCAGACCAGACCTCCCCTTGCCGGCCAGATTCCGGGCCCAGGACGATGCAGAGGCGCAGCTCCGAGAGGCTGTCCTCTTTCATCAACAGACGTTCGGGCAGCCTCCATCCGGCCTGTGGCCGTCAGAAGGATCGGTCTGTCCCGAGATGCTTCCGCTTGTCCATCAAGTAGGCCTGCGCTGGTTAGCCACCGACGAAGGCATTCTGGCTCGATCCCTCGCAATGGGCGGTCAGCCATGGCAGCGATCATCCGCCCTGTATCAACCGTACCACATCGGTGAGGCCGGCCAATCCCTGGCCATCCTGTTCCGCGACCGTGAGATCTCCGATGCCTTTGGATTCGTGTATCACAAGACGACGCCGGAAGCGGCTGCCGAGGACGTCACGCGACGGTTGCAAGGAATCATCCAAGACAGCCCTCAAGAACGACTCCTCATTGCCATTGTATTGGACGGTGAAAATCCTTGGGAACATTACCACGACGGAGGCGAACAATTCCTCTCGCTTCTCTATGAAAGCCTGACGCACCATGCATTGGATCAGGCCGGACAACTGACGGTCCACTCTTCAACCGTCTCCACCGCGCTGGCCTCGATGCCGCCCACACAGCACCTCTCCGCACTTCATTCAGGTTCCTGGATCAATTCCGATTATAAGATTTGGATCGGACACCAAGAAGACAATCGTGGGTGGGACCTGCTTGGGCACACTCGCACGCAACTGCTGGATCGTGTGACGAGTCTTCCGCCTGATCGTGCTCAAGCCGCCTGGCGTGAGCTGTACGCCGCAGAAGGAAGTGACTGGTTCTGGTGGTACGGTGACGATTTCGACACCGACTTCAAGCCCGAATTCGATCGCCTCTTCCGAACGCATCTCCGCAATGTCTGGACGCACATGGGCCTCCCGCCTCCAGACCAACTCAACCAAGCAATCTGCGCGAAAGGGATGCCGTTTGATTCCGAGATGGTTCAACAGCCAGTCGGTCTTCTCACACCCACCATCGACGGTAGGGTCACCAACTTCTTTGAATGGCGAGGAGCGGGCACTATCAGTACCCAGCCGCCCCTCGGAGCCATGTGGAAGGCCGATGGGATCTTCACGGCCATCCGCTTCGGCTGGAACCTCGATCAGTTTGTCATGCGATTCGACGTCGATGAGACCAATCTTAAGAAAGACGGTTTCGACGTCGAGATCGTGTTCCAAGGCCTACAATCCAAGTATCGACTCACGTTTCCTCTCTCCTTGTCAGGCCCAGGCGAATTTCAATTGTCTCGCCGGACGACAACGGATACCTGGCAAACAGTCGGTTCCCGTCAGTCGATTCACGCACAGACCGTCTTGGAGTTGGCGATCCCCTGGAAGGACCTTGATCTGGAAACAGGACAGACGATTCAGCTTTCAATCGCGGTGCAAGAACATGGCCTCGAAGTGGCCCGGTACCCCAGCCAGCGTCCCGCCGTGCTTACCGTGCCGGGACCGGACTTTGAAGCAGGAATGTGGAGAGTGTGATGCATGATGGTAAGGAGTAAAGAGTGAGGCGTCAGGGGTGAGAAGAAGTTCGGTGGCCTTCAGCTGGTCTCAGTCAGCTTCTTTCGCCTCACCCCTTACCCTTCACCCCTTATCTAACTAGGAGGAAACAGATGCCCGATCTACGACGTGATCCGATAGTCGGTCGCTGGGTGATTATTTCAACGGAACGCAGCGGCCGCCCCCATGATTTCATCACCCCTCAATCGGCTCGAACGAATGCCGCGTCGCTTTGCCCGTTTTGTCCCGGACAAGAACGCTTGACCCCGAAAGAAATCATGGCCTATCGGCCACAACCGGCAGCTCCCAACACCCCAAATTGGACCGTACGGGTCGTCCCCAACAAGTTTCCCGCACTCCAGGTGGAAGGCGAGATGGGACGCGAAGGCATCGGTCTCTACGATCGGATGAACGGGATCGGTGCGCATGAAGTCATCATTGAAACTCCGACGCATGTCGAAGGCCTTGCCGAGATGCCGACGAAGCGAATCGAGGATATGCTATGGGCCTATCGCGACCGGATACTGGATCTGCGCAAAGATCTGCGGTTCCGCTATATCTTGATTTTCAAGAACCATGGATCTTCCGCCGGGGCCACATTGGAACACAGCCATTCCCAACTGATTGCCCTCCCGATCATCCCGACCAGTGTCCAGGAAGAGCTGGATGGGTGCCACCAGCATTATCAGAAAAAGGAACGGTGCATCTACTGTGATATCCTCCGGCAAGACCTGTCCGATGGAGAACGGGTCGTGGCAGAAAACCCCGAGTTCCTCTGTGTGACTCCGTTCGCGCCGCGTTTTCCGTTCGAGATGTGGATCCTACCCAAGCGTCATGCGGCATACTTCGAGGAAAGTCAGAAGTCTCAATTCGAGTTTCTCGCCCCGATCCTTTCAGAATCGTTGCGTCGTATGGACAAAGTGTTGGCACGCCCACACTACAACTTCATCCTCCATAGTTCTCCCTTGCATGAAAAAACCGGGGATTACTACCACTGGCACCTCGAGATTATTCCCAAACTGACGCAAGTCGCCGGCTTCGAATGGGGAACAGGGTTCTACATCAATCCGGTCTCGCCGGAAGAATCGGCCAAGTTTCTCCGTGAAGCAGGGATCTAAGTGCCGACCCGCTTCCGCCTAGAGGATCCGGCCCTTGCAGGCCTCCTCCGCCGTCTTGAAGAACGCGTCCGTGGAATGGGCGGCAGAACCTGGGTAGTGGGCGGAACTGTTCGCGACCTCGTCCTAGGGCGACAGCCCCGTGATCTGGATCTGGAAGTCACCGGTCTCCCAGCAGGACAGCTTCATACCTTACTGTCTGAACAGTACTCCGTCCAATTCGTAGGCAAGGCCTTCACCGTATTCAAACTCCAGGGGCTTCCTGTCGACATCTCTATTCCCTCCCGCCTCCACACCGGCGAGAGCACATCGATTCCTGGCCTGCTGCGACAAACCGATCCCGACATGCCGATCGACGAGGCACTGGCGCGACGTGATTTTACGATCAACGCCATGGCCTGGGATCCTGACACGAGGGAGCTCCGTGATCCCTTCAATGGTCGAGAAGACCTCGCGGCTGGTCGGTTACGCCACGCCTCACATCAGTTCGTGGAGGATCCCTTGCGGGTACTCCGAGCTATGCACCTCGCGGCCCGCTTCGAGCTCAACGTGGTACCAGAGACGATTGCACTCTGCCGAACCTTGTCGCAGGAAGGGCAGCCGAGTGAGCGGCTGTGGGAAGAATGGAAGAAGTTTCTCCTTCTGAGTCGAAAGCCCTCTCTTGGGCTCCACTTTTTAGACCAATGCGGCTGGCTCCGCTTCTATCCGGAACTCGCAGCACTTCAAGGCTGCCCTCAGGATCCTCGCTGGCACCCGGAAGGCGATGTCTGGATTCACACCCTCCACTGTTTGGACTGGTTTGCAGCAGAACGCACAGGCCATGAACGTGACGATCTGATCGTGGGATTGGGTATCCTCTGCCATGACTTCGGGAAACCGGCGACGACGAAGAACGACGGTGAGCACATCACCTCTCGAGGACATGAATCGGAAGGAACCGAGCCGACGAAAACCTTTCTCGAGCGACTGACCAACCAACCAGACGTGATGGATGACGTCATCCCCCTCGTACAGTGCCACCTCCGTCCCCGCGCACTCTTTGATGTTCGGGCCTCCGACAGTGCAATCCGACGTCTCGCGAGACAGGTCACTCGCATCGATCGTTTGGTCCGTGTCGCTCGGGCCGATCATGCAGGCCGTCCACCGAAACCGTTCGATGGATTCCCTGCTGGAGACTGGCTCCTGACCCGCGCCACATCGCTGGCCGTAGATCGGCAGGTCCCGCTCCCCCTCGTGATGGGCCGTCATCTGTTGGAACTCGGCGTTCAGCCTGGACCGGACATGGGCCGATTGCTGGATGACTGTTTCGAAGCACAGTTAGATGGAGAATTTGCAACATTGGAAGAAGGACTGGCCTACGCCAAAAGCAAGCTGTCGGCTCTATGCTAAGCGACTTCGGCTTCCACGAACAGCTCATGTGCACGCGCATCTCCTCTTGCCCCTTGATCCCAGTTACTCGTATTATTAGAGTATGCAGGTCCAACTGAGCCACCCTTCACGATCAATCACGATCAAAGGTCCGAAACGAGCCAAGGATCTCCTGAGAGAGTTGAACTTGGTCGTCGAAGCACACCTCGTTATTCGAGGAGATGAATTGGTGACCGAGGATGAGTTGCTCTTCGATCAGGACCAGATTGAAATCAGACCGGTGATTTCAGGCGGCTAGGGCACACACCACTTCACTCCGCAAGATGTCTCTCTAGAATCCATATTAATAGGAATACGCATATATCGTATTTCGCCTCACGGACTTCATCATCACCTCGTGGTCGCAAGACCGGAGCTCCCCTCTCGTTCAAATCGACTACTTGGCATGTCTCATCCAATTCTTTCTGGGTTTGGGAACATCCGCCCACCACGGCAGCTCCCAGTCCACACCCATGAACTGAGGCGGTTTAGCTCGATCCCGACTATTCTGCTACAGTCCCCTGTAGGAAGAACCATTCGAGCGTTCATGAGAAAGATTTTCTAACTTACTGATTCATCGCTACTCTTGGTCTCATGTGAGAAGGAGCCAGGAACGGCATCACCTTTGCTGTATACCTCCTCAAGTGCCAATGAACGGCACACATTCTTCTAAACTCTTATAAGGGGGTTCTTATAATGAAGAGCATGTTGATGGCAGTGATGGCAGTGGCAGTGGCAGTCACCTTCAGCGCACCGGCGTTCGCCGGCGACAAGCCAAAGGAAGAGAAGAAGGGCGGCCATGTTGTGATGGCTGAAGAGAAGAAGAAGAAGGATGGCCATGTCGATGAGACCTTCGGTGATAAGCCAAAGGAAGAGAAGAAGGGCGGCCATGCCGACACCTTCGGCGATGAGGGCAAGAAGGACAAGGGCGGCAAGTAAGTTTCAACTTGCTGATGTCTGATTGAGGGGCTTCCTACTCTGTAGGAAGCCCCTCGTCGTTTTCAGGTAGACAGGCCCGTATCTCACTGCTTTCACAACACTCGACTACCCGCTGTTTCACCCATTGATAGTAGCAAAGAGGGACAAGTCCTGACATGGTCGTACAAGCACGACTGATACTCTGTAGCCTTTCACCCCTGTCATTCCAGACAATCCTCCTCACTCTGTAGCATTTCAATGACTTCTGTCGGACTAGTTCCGCGTAGGTATGGGTACAAACCTTGCTTAGACTAACGACTGAGTCACCGCACACAATCACGCCATTTGACAGGGGACGGCCAAGACCAATGACTCGTTCCTATCAGATGTTGCAACTCGCTCTCTTACTGCTTCTTCTGACAGCCTGTCCATCAGCGGAGCCGTCCCTCGATTCCCAATTCTCCCCAGATAGTGGAACCGCCTCGCTTTCTTGGGACGCAAGCGCTGGAACGGATGTCGCTGGATACAAGATCTATCTGGCAACAGCCTCAGGTGCCTATGGGACGCCAATTGCGACGACGTCCGCAGATGTCACCACATACACTGTCACCGGGCTGGCAACAGGCACCACCTATTTCTTCGTTGTTTCCGCGTTCAATCTGGATGGGACTGAAAGTACATTCTCAAACGAAGTCAGCAAGGTTATCCCTTAATCAACAAACACCCCAAGCACAGACTTTTCTAACAACCATCCCTTGACCCCTCCTCACAGAGAACTGTATAACCACTAGCGCTGATAGCAATGAGACGAACATGCTGAGGGCTGACATAAGATTCCAGCCTCCATGAAGCGTCTTCAGGCTAGCCTTTATTGTAGAATTCAGGACCCAACGCTCAGCACTGTTTCGGATGCGCCCGTAGCTCAATGGATAGAGCATCTGACTACGGATCAGAAGGTTACAGGTTCAAGTCCTGTCGGGCGCACCATACAGACCCTCTTACGGTTCCTATAGGTTGCTGACGGATCTGAATCCACTAGATTCAGTCCTGTCGGGCTCACCATAGCCAGCCAACTCCTCTCACTATTGCCTCGTTGACGGCTCAGAATTTATCAAGTCCAGTCCTGTCGGTCACACCACACAGAGCCTGCTCGACCTAGGCAGCGTACGACGTTTCACCGTTCAGCAGGTTGAGAGGCCTGGCTAGTCCAGACCTCCCACCATGTCAGTCACAGGCAATCGCAAGAGGCTTCACCGCTCACGTACGAGCGGCAGGCCGAGCAAGAAGTTCTTTCTGCAAGGCGTCGATATCGGCCTTGGCTCCAAGTGCCAGTTCCTCAACACGTCGCTCACTTTCCGGGCCCGGCACATGGGAGAATTCGTGGCAATCTTCGTAGGCCTGCTCGGTTGTTCCGGTCGCTCGAATCACCGCACCGGCAATGGCGCCTCCAATGATGGCGATGCCCAGCGTCATCGTAATACCCACAAGCTGTACACCGGCCACGCCCGGCACAACAACGATCGCCATGAGTCCGCCGAGTAACCCCGGCATACCATGCAGATTGTGGACGCCGCAGGTGTCGACAAGTTTGATCTTCGATTCAAGCATGGGCTGAATAAACACATAGCCAATGACCGACAACGCACCGGCCAGCAATCCGATCCCAAATGCGCCGGTCGGACTGACCAGATTGCAGGTTGAACCGATCGAGACCCCACCTGCCAAGGCCGCATTGGCCATATCGACCATGGACGTTTTCCCATGGTGGAAATGGGTGCTAAGGAAATAGGTCGAAAGCGTTGCCCCGCTCAATGCCAGAATCGTATTCACGATCGTCTGAGGCATCTCTTCAAACGGCACGATCGCCGTCGCAAAACTCGGCCAGAACAACCACAGCACCATGGACCCCAGCATCGCAAATCGATCGGAGGTCGGATCGGACTCAATCGGCTGACTTCGCTGCGCCGTCGTCGTCAGAACCAGCGACGCGGCCAGACCAAAGTAGGCCCCGAATGCGTGGATGACGATTGAACCAGCCGAATCCTGAAACCCTTTGGTCAACCCGGCCCCGTTGTCCAAGACGAGATATTCGTTGAGGGCATAAAGCGGCACCAACAGCAACGTGAGCAGTGCATACTGAAACACTCGCAAACGCCCCAGCACCGCTCCCATCGCAATGAGCGCCGTTGCCACAGAAAATTCAGCGTACAGAAGCGCATCGACCGTGTGGGCTTTCAACTCGTGCCCCACCACCCCATTCGCACGCAACAGCATGTACAAAGGGAGTCCCGTGGCCACCACAAGATAGGTGCCGGTCGTCGCACCAAATCCATACCGGCGGACGAAGACCATGAGAAACCCGAACCCGACGACCAACATAGCCAGGATGTGGATCGAGTAATTGTATTGCGCGACCAGCCGGGCCTCATTCACCGCACCCGCCGGCGCTTCGGCACTGGCCCAACTGGTGAGGCACAAGAAAAACAGACCCGCGGCACTGAGCATCTTGACCCAGAAACTGTTCGGCATGGAGGCCTCCTTGGACAATAGGAGTGAATGGGGGGAGCTTATAGGGCTGGTAGTGTACTGCACTCACAAGCGCGTTTGTCAAACATCCCCACAGGTCTATTTCTCAGTCTAGTCACTCAGCCGAGTGTCGATCTCTTTACTTGCAAAATATGGGATAGGCGCAAGGTGCGTGACAAACCAAGAGAAGCAGGTCTTTTTCAAAAATATTCAGCCCTCACAATGGGTTAGTGGTCCGCAAGTCTTGCGGAGTTGAGAGACATGAGTATAATGATGACCATTCATGCGTATGATTAGCTCGCTGCTCCTTCTGATCGCCCTTGTTCTGCCGGCTCACGTTCCATCGTCGTCATGGGCAGCAGCCAGTTACGAGGACAGCCTCAAGCAGTTGGCAGAAGGTGTGACGGAACGAGCTGCCAAAGCGAAAAAACAGCGACTCGCCGTGCTCGATTTTACCGACGCACATGGTGCACAGACGCCGGTCGGACAATTCCTCGCCGAAGAACTTGGAACACAAATTATGGTGGCCGGTGAGCTGACGACAGTCGATCGCACCCTGATCTATTCGACCTTGAAAAAGATGGAGCTCGAGCACGTCGATCCGGCCCACGCCAAAACTGTCCGGCGCGCAGCCAAGGCCATCCGTGCCGACATCTTCGTATCAGGTACGTACACCGACACACCAGAAGGCCTGCAAGTAACCGTACGGCTGATCACTCCGAAACAGGCGCAATCAATCAGTGCCACTCGGACGACCTTCCCGAAAAGTGGTCCCCTGAGCACGTTCTTCAAGAAAGAAGATCCTCCACCAGGAATACTGCCGGCCGAAAAACCAAAGGAACCCACGCCACCTCCAGGAATAGGAACCCATCGAAACGACGCCTACGAGTTCGTCGTCACGTCGATTGAGCAACTGACCCGACGGGTGAAGCTGGATGCCACTGTTGCGAATCATTCCTCCCGTGATCTCAAGCTCCTCTGTCACTTGCAAAATACGGTGCTGAAGGACGAACATGGGAATGTATGGCATCAGACCGTAGAGGAGAACCGTGAAGGCCTCTGCACGCGAGGTATCGAACTGTCCCCCCGTCGAAAACAGCGGGTGGTCTTCATGTTCACACAACCATCGGACGCGTCGGCTTCCGAGTTCACCTTATCGTTTCATGAACAATTACCACGACGCGACGCCGCATTCACCATCGAGAAGTTAAAGCTGGAGCCTCCTCCCAGCCAAGGAGAAGTGACGCCGTAACCCATAGTCGTGAAACGTGAGGCGTGAGGCGTCGCACGTTTGGGAGTTGGAGACCTGGAGTTTGAAGCGTGTGATTTCCACATAACGTGAAACCTCAAACGTCAAACTCAGGATCAAAGGAACGAACGACGCTTCACGCGTTTGAAAGTAACTTATGCCACAGACCATCAAACAAGTGCTGACGATAGCCGGATCGGATTCCGGTGGAGGCGCCGGCATTCAGGCCGATCTCAAGGCCATGTCTGCCAACGGCGTCTTTGCCATGTCTGTCATCACCGCCGTCACGGCTCAGAATACCGAGGAAGTGACGGACGTGTTCGAGTTACCGCCGAGCATCATCGCCTCGCAACTCGACGCGGTCTTCGACGATTTCGACATCGCCGCCGTGAAGACCGGCATGTTGTCGTCGACGGCGATCATTGAGACGGTCGTCAAGCTGCTGACTCCTCAAAAGGTCGCCTTCCTCGTCGTGGACCCGGTCATGGTCTCGAAGAGCGGTCATCCCCTCTTGCGACCGGAGGCCGTCAACGCGATGAAGGCCCAGTTACTGCCGCTCGCCTTCGTGGTCACCCCAAATATCCATGAGGCGCAACAATTATCGGGGATCCAGATCACCTCCTTAGCCGACGCGCGACGAGCCGCCAAGATCATCCATGGGTTCGGATGTAAACACGTCCTGATCAAGGGAGGCCATCTGCTCAGCGAACGGGCGACTGACCTCCTCTACGACGGTCGGTTCTTTAATGTCCTGAAAGGTGAGTTCATCGAGACCAGCCATACCCATGGCACCGGTTGTACATTCGCCTCTGCGCTGGCCGCTCACCTTGCCAGAGGCCGTTCCGTGTTGGATGCGGCACAAGCGGCTAAGACCTATGTCTCGCAGGCCATTCGGCATGGATTGGCGATCGGCCACGGCCACGGCCCGACCGATCATTTCTATTTCCTGGAGCGAGACTGAACGGCGTGAGTGTCAGGTTGCATGTTTAACATTTCAAGTTATGCGGAAACCAAATGCCTCAAGCCTCTGACCGCCAACTCCCCCTGGAAGAACGCCTCTCCTTTCTTGATCCCCAAGGGCATCGCGTTTCCGCGATCGTGAGCTTCCCGCGCGGAGGAACAGACAGGGTAGCCGTCTTGTGCCATGGGTTTCTCTCCTCCAAAACTAGTTCGACGAATAAGACCCTCACCCGGTTGCTGATCGACCAGGGGATCGGCACCTGTTGCTTCGACTTCTTTGGGCAAGGAGAAAGCGACGGCCCCTTCGAGCAGATCACGACAACCCTGGGAGTGCAACAGGCTCAGGCAGCCATCGACCTCATGAAGCAGAACGGCTATCGTCACATTGGATTAATGGGGTCAAGCTTCGGCGGGCTGGTGTCGATTCTGACGGCCGCTCAACGGACAGACCTGGCTTGCCTGGCGCTCAAATGCCCGGTCGTCGATTTCGCGGAGGAGTTACGGTTGGGGTTCGGCGCTGATGGGATGGCACAATGGCAGGCGACGGACACGATTCCCAATATCATGGGTGGTCCTGACCGAATCAAGCTCCGCTACGCCTTTTATGAAGACGCTCTGCACCGAATCGCCTACGACCCTGCACGATCCATCATGGCTCCCACCATCATCGTCCAAGGCGACAAGGATGAGCACGTCCCGCTTCATCAAAGCCGACGACTCTTTGACACGCTGCGAGTTGAGAAATACCTTGAGATGCTGCCGGGAGCGGACCATCAGTTTACGAAGGGGGAAGATTTCAACCGGATGACACGCCTGATTGCTGAGTGGCTGATTCATCACCTCTCCAGCCCGCATTATCCGTAGCGTGAAACGTGATGCGTGAGGTGTCCAAAAGCCGTGAAGCGTCGTTCGTGAAACATGAAGCGTCTAAATCCGTAACGAGATACGCTTCACGAACGACAAGCGACGGATATGGTTGCGGCAACTAAATTGTGATGATCTGATCTTCTCGAAGAAACCCAACCTGTTCAATCTCAAACCGGCTGATTTCAGCCTGGATCTGGGTTTTGAACGCGGGCTTCATGTGATAGGCATAGACCGGCAACTGAGGGCGTCCAAGCTTTTGAAACTCTTTAAAAAACAGCGACGGCGTCAGGTGTTTTGATTTCTTCGCCAATGCCCCTAGTTCGTCGGGAAAAGATGATTCAATGAAGGCGGCCTTGAGGTTGGGGGTGGTTCGTCCCACGCTCCAGATGTCCTCCGTCTGATAGGTATCCCCACTATAGAGCAGCGCGGCATCTTGGTCCTTCACGACATACCCGACAGTGGGCACGGCATGGTTGACCGGCACGGGAATCACATCGAGATGGCCCATCGTGACCGGCTTGCCTGGCTCGAGAATCTGAGCCTGGAAGACCGGATGGTTCCGATCAGGCAGCTGAAAAAAATTCGGATAGACCTTATCGTTAAACACATGTTCCATCAGCCCCTGCATCACCGATTCAGTCGCCGCGACCAGAACCGGAGTATCAAATCCTTCCGCAAGGTTGTCGGCCAAGAGCGGAAGCCCTTTAATATGGTCGAAGTGCAGGTGGCTGAGCAGCACGACGCGGATACGGCGTTGTTCGGCCAAGGTGAGCTGAACACCGATCGTGCCGGCATCCAAGAGCACAGAGTCATCAATCAAAAACCCGCAACTTTCTTGACGGATCGGCCTGTCCCCGGTGCTCACGAGACAATCGGCCCCGTGGCAACCCAATACTCGTATGCGCATGTATAGACGTCGATTCTTAAAAACTTCGGTGACTACCAGCAGAAACGCTCGTGCCGACTCATATCTCGGTAGCCAATCATATAACACTGACTCTCACAATGATATGACTATATACCATGTTGGGCTCACCTGCGTCTGCATCTCTTGGTAGCGGCATCGGTCTCCTTGAAGTCAAGTCTGAAGCGCACCAGGGTGGTTGAGAAGTGACCGCGCTAGAAGTCCGTCAGCGAAGAGAAGTCAGTCATGCCCTATCAGTATAGGAGACTTTTGAGGAGGACTTCGTGGTCGATCACGGTCTGCGAGGCTTCCTGACCACGCATCTCACCGCGTGGTACCTCCGCATAAATAGCCGAAGAATTAAATGATAGGCCCCTAAAACCGCTGTGCTATAGCAGCCCGGTCGAAGATTTCGCCCGGGCTGCCGACTTGCCGTTTAAGACAGCTGCTATTCCCTTTTTCGCGTCACATCATTCTCCACGATCATGTCATGGGAATATGCTTGGAAGCGTTGTATCCTCACATGCATATCCGAGCCGCGGACCGTCGAAACTGAAGTCCTGCGGATTTGGGAGCACACAGGAGTTAACAGGTGTTTTATAGAACGGCCGTATATCGAAGTGATTAATCGCCCCGTCAGGAGTACCATTCGGACCACTTACATCTGTCCATGCAAAAGTGAAATCTTGAGGACCAGGATTCACCTTCGTCGCGGAGGCACATCGGTTTGCAGGCCCTGAGGTGGCAGAAATCGGCTGATCGGCGTCGAGGGTAGGATCGCAATTGCAGACGTGATGTCCTCCGTCGTTGTCACAAAAATACAGAAAGCCTTGCAGTTGCATTGCCACTGGAGTTGCGTTCACAGGCACCCAATTTTTCCCACCATTGCCATTAAAGCCGCCGTTTGGGCAAAAAGCCTGGAGTTGCTGACACTGTCCAGTAGGATCGTTTGCACATTGTTCCGGAGTCCATTCTGGATGGACCCCTGCAATCTCGATATCTTGATTGGTCCACACGAATTTGCCTTTCTTATCGACCAGAGTCGGCTTCGTCCCCTTCGTGCTAGATAAATTAATAGCTGCGGGAAGAAACGCCTTTCCAGATCCTATATTGCCCCCGCTATTCCGACAGAGCAAAAAGATTCCTGCTTCATTATCCGGCAGGACCGCTACAACGACCGTGGTTTTGCCACCCTGCGTATTCCCGTCTCCTTCGGTATCCACGCTGCCCGTCGACGCTTTGCATGTTTTCGTAGTCAGATTGTACGTAGTCCCAGAAGGGCACTTAAAGCTCAGGGTTTGTGCATCCGCTTTGGCGGGGATCCAGAAGGCACTGCTTGCAATCAACAGGCCCGTCACCATCATGCTGTTCTTCCACATGGCTTCCTCCCTATTCCGGTTAACTAAACCTGGCGACAGAAATAACGCCGCATAAGAAACCGTGAAGCACAGTATTCATGCGGTGTGTACGTTACAAATGCGGTAACACCTAGCACCTCGTGTCTAGTTTATGATCTAGAAATATTCACCTTATCTACTCAAGGAAGTGCAATGGTGATCTTGAAAAACACGAGTCGGTCCGGAAAAATGATTGGATTTCTCCAATCGGTATTAAAATATTGGAACTTCTGATCGAACGCATTCTTGACACCCACAGCAATCAGCCCATACCGCTTCGGCATCCGATATCCGACCATAAAGTCGGTGAGCCAAAATGTGTCGTGACCGTCCACACGGGTCCCGGCGGGCTGATTCAACGGCTCGAACGTTCCCAGTTGATTCCAGTAGGTGAGAGTTACATTGGCAATGAAACCAGATGGGTGGAAAAATCCAGCCGACAACGGCACCCGGCTGGTAGAGAGTTTTGAATCAGAATATTGCCCGGCACTGGGTAAAGTGTTTGCGTATTGGTCATATTGGTAACTGGCTCTGAGGGCCACCCAGGGGTGCGGCGCAAAATTGAGATAACCAATTGCCTGATACCACTCGTTATTGTTCGCATCTTGAATGGTCGGATCCACGACGTTAAACACGGGGATATCGACCTTTCTATAGGAACCTTCGATACCACCGAAGAAGGTCTTTGAGAACTTCTGGTTGATCGCCGCACCATAACGCCATCCGTCAGTACTAGGGAGGTCGTCATAGAATTGATTGAAGCCTGCCACCTGAGTGGGTTCGATCGTCTGCTCATTGAGCGTAGTCCGCTTGAGTGTTCTGAAAGCGGCTAAGCGAATCGTCGTGTTCGGATGAGGCTGGTATAGGAGGCCAAACTTGGGGTTAAATCTGCTCTTCGAATTGGATGAATCTGATCCTGGCACAAGTGCAGGAGATCCGACCAGATAGTCTTGACTGCCTCCCGCAATCAAGGTCAGATTTTGTAAGGGTTTGAAGTAGCCATACGCATACGCATTGGCGTGCTGGTACATCAGAGGAAGAGGTTGGTTGAAAAGGTTGAAAAATTCATTTCCAGGTCCCAGGAGTGCGCTCGCATCTACGTCGAGCTTGAATTGCGGGGAGCCGTTTTGCTGCGCATAGCCTCCACCGGTCACTACATTCAGATATTGAGTCCGCAAGATATGTTGAATCTCTGCGGTATAGACGTCCTGCTTCCATTCCTTTCCGTTTTGTTGAAAGGAAGAGATTGGAATAGGAACCCCGAGGCCCAAATCAAGAGGGGCGGCATTTGGCGGAATGAATGTTCGGATCTCCGATGATTTGGCGTAGGAGAAATTCGCCAAGAGAGTAGAATTCGGTGAAAAGCTGTGCCGGCCTCCTATCCGAAATGTATTAAGCGCTTGCGAATTATTAAAAAAAGACTCGAAATTATTGTCGAAGAAGCGCTGCTGGACATCGCCTAATTGGAGATTGCGATAGCGATACTCGGCTTGGATACTCGTCTGGGAACTGAGCTCGTATTGCATGAAGACATTGACATTGCCGTCTTTCTGCGTCGCATTCGGCCGCCAACCATCCGTGTTGAAATTGGAATAGCCGGCGCTAAATGAAAGCTTTCCGAAGATGCCCGAGACGATGCCTTCACCGGCCCAGGTCGAATTATTCCCATACAATCCGCTCCCCAAAAACGTTACGCGGTTGCGATTGACCATCAAGGTATTGAACTCGTTAAAGGATGTTCCGATAGGACCCAATGAACTAAGGAGTAAGAGGTTGCTGACTGCTTGGGAAGGCTGAATGGGTGTGATGTTGATCGGTTGCAATAATTGAGACCGTAGCAGCTCACTCACACGGGCCACTTCGTGCCGTTCACGAGAGGCGTAGGTATCGGCAAGAAAACGCGCAGCGGTGTAACTGCTGGGATCTTGGGTAATCGAGGTCCAACCTTCCACCATGGCGACCTGCTCGAAACCCAAGTCCGTATAGATACGACCGAGGGCGGAGCTCCGGGCCGCAAGATCTGCATCCATCTGCAACTGCGACCGATAGACGGCGCGATTCTTATTGTTCTCGATCGCCGTCTCCATATCCTTAAGAGCCTCGACCGGTCTGTTCATGAGCTGTTTCTGCAATGCGTCATAGAAGAACGGCGTGGGATCTTTGGGATCCAACTCCTTGGCATTCTTGTATTCACGCTCGGTCAGGTCATCGCGCTTTTCTTCGAAATAGGCTTTCCCCAAATAGCTCCGGATCATCGCGTTATTCGGGTCCAGGCTGGCGGCGACTTCCATTTCGCGACGGCCTTCCTCTACCTTCCCTTCGCGGAACTTCGCCAAACCGAGGCCCAGTTGCGGTAGGGCAGCCCCCTGGTCCAATTCATGGGCCTTCTCGAATTCAGCCCGTGCATCTTTCGTTTTGACCTGCAGCAGATAGGCGAACCCTAACACCGTGTGTGCGCGCTCGACATTGGGATCTAACTCCACGGCTTTTTGCGCCGCTGTGAATCCCTGATTGAGTTGCTGTAGGGACAAGTGCATTTCCGCCAACCGCGACCACGCCAGGGCATTATTCGGCTCAGCCTTGACCGCTCCCTGAAGGCTCTTTAGCGCCCCGTCGATATCGAAATGGGCCTGTTGGGCATAGGAGAGTGCGATTTGGGCGGAAGCAGCCTGCGGATTCGCCGCCACGGCGCTGGTGGCCAATCTCAGCGCCTGTTCTTTGTCGTTTTGCACGACGGCGATGATGGACTGGAGGGCCAGTGCGTCGGCAGATCGCGGATCTACTTTCAGCGCCCGGTCGAGGTCCGCCTTGGCTTCATCCACCCGGCCGACCGCCAGCGCGTCTGCGGCATGGCTGGTGAGCAATTGCACCTCTCCCGCTTCACCGGCCCTCGGGTCAATGACCGGCGGGTAATGGAGCGCCCACTGCACCGCGTCGCGCGGTTTGACGACAGTCTGATAGACAAGGGGTTTGCCGGCTCCCGCCACGACCGATTGGCCGTCGGTAATTGTGACCGTCCCGGACTCGCTGGCTGCGACGACTTTGCCTTCGAAGATCGTGACTTCGGTTTTCTCGTCGCCGACGTTCACAACGCCTTCGGTCCCTTCCACACCTGCGTTCACGAAGGCGGTCTTGATGTCGAGATTCCTGGGAAGGCGGCTGAAGAAGTGCATAGCGCCCTTCGTGAGTTCCACGACGGAGCCGCCTTGCTTCTTGACACCACCGAGCGTCATCGTGGTGTTCTGATCGAGACGCAACATCGGCTGATTGGAGAGCGCAATATCGGCTCTGCTTCGCTCTTGCACGCGAATCACATCGCCAGGGCAAAAGGTGTCGCGCAGCTTAACCGGCCGCCACTGTGTGCTGTCGGCAGATCGGGCATCCACCTTGCCCTCGACAGCCATGGCTTTTGCGATTGATGGCTCGCATGTCGCGGCACGTGACGTAGCAGGGGACAACACATCCAGCAGAATGGCTGAGCAAATCATGAGATTGGAACAAGTCGACCATCGGTTCGCCGTTCCTCCCATCATTCCCTCCCTTCCATCTTTTCATCGCTTCATGGCTGTCCCGCCGTGAAGTGAACCATCACGCGCTTGGGGAAGCGCGAATCCATTCCACTCCCTGTCAGCTTGGTCCTACACATCACCACGTAGGCGTGCAAGCCTACGCCTTCCCTCAGCCCATTGCAAGCATTGCAGGGAGGCAATTGCACATATTTTGTTAGGATAGATAATTACAATCATTACTACACCACGATCATCACCAGCGTTTATGAAACCTTAATTGCCTTTATTTCAGCAGAGTGACATCATTGCGGCCATTCTTCTACCAGCAAGGCGCATGCCGACAGGGAAATGAAAGACAGATGGAGTAGACCTGACCCATCCGCCCCTGGCCTGGCAGGTGAGTCATCAGGCACCGTAGCGGTGCGGCACACAGTTTTTCAGTCTCTTACAACAACCGAGCGAGGCAGGCCAGGTACAGGTGGAAGATTCCAACCAATGGCTTGGACCACCGTCAAGGTCTCGATATACCAATTACAGGGCAGCCGTATCTAAATAGATGCTGTATCTGATTAGATTCAGCCCGGAAAAACGTAACGGGCTATGCCCTCTGTTCACGACGGCTGACTGAGCAGCCTGGTGCCGTGCAATCCCCAGAGACATGTTTCGACAGCCCGCTGATCTCGCGATCCAACCTATTTTTTTTCGAGAGTGACGACAGCATCCCAGGATTCTTCTGAAGGGGGCGTCTTGAGATACTGGTCGCACAGGGTGAGATAGAACTGAGAGGGACCATCGTTCTCGGTCACGTCGATACACCGCAGAAAGGCAGCGCGAGCTTCACCCCAGCAACGGTTTTGAAAGGCCATCAGCCCTTCCGCAAAGACGATGCAGGTTTCACGCCGTGCCTCTTCGGCCTGCGCTGAGCGGCTCATCAATTCATGAAGCCCGAGCGGCTTGCCTTTGCCTTTGAGCCGGAACGTCCCGAGCTGTCGAGTCAGCAGTCCGTCCAATCCTTGAATGACCTCGTTGCTCACGGCAATTTGGGTTCCGACATACTTATTGAACCCTTCCACGCGCGAAGCCGTATTCACGACGTCGCCGGTCGGCCGATACTCATAGTGATCCATGGCTCCAACCGCCCCGATCGTCAATTCACCGGCATGCAGACCGATGCGTGTAGGCAAATTATAGGGCGCCACCGATTGATTAAACCGGGCCACGGACTCGGACATCTCCAGCGCGGCAAGACAAGCCCTTTTTCGCAGCGCTGGATCATCATGTGATTCTTTCCAAATCGCTAAGATCGAATCTCCCTTCAGGTCCACGATCAGACCACCATGTTTGCGCACCGGCTGAAAGAGCGCTTCGAAATACCGGCCAAGGAAATCGCTGAGCTCCTTCGGCGTCATTTTCTCTGAGAGCGCAGTATAGTCTCCGGCATCGGTGAAGAGACAGGTTCCGTAGACCACCTGTGTCGTGCCCTTGATATTCGCCATGTCCTTCGCTAAGTGATCCACGACGTCGTTCGGCAAATAGAGCCCGAATGCGTTGCGGATGTTCTTGCGTTCGCGTTCCGATTCAACATAATTCCAGAGAACCGCACCGACGAAACCGATCGGTAGCTCAACGAGGAGAGGAAGTACAACCGGATACCACTGCTGATAGGATTGAAACTGATATGCGGCGACAGCCAGATAGAGCCCAGCCAGACCAACCATCACCCCGGCAGCCATGCTGACGGGGAGCAGCAGACAGAGCCCCCCAACAAGAATCCCCCAACACAGCAGCAGCCAGATATGAGCCGACATGCTGATCGGTACGATCGTCGTATCATCGAGAATGTTCAGGAAGGCACTTGCGGCGATTTCTACCCCGCCGATGAAGACCCCGTTCCCCTGCGAGAAAACGGTGTAAAAGCTGTCCTTTCGCTCTGCGAGGAGAACTTCTGAAAGGCCGACAAAGACGGCTTTCCCCTTCACATCGAGTCCCGCCCCTGACTTTGTTCCAATCTTGAGCGCCTGATGATATGGGATCGTGGTAACCGTTCCAGGCGGTCCATAGAAGTTGATGTATCGGCTCGTCTCTCCTCCATACAGATTGATCAGAGCCTTCAGGAGACGATATCGGTGCCCGTCTGTCTCCGACAGGTCCGACCGGTCTAATGCCTCGCGTACCCGTTCAGCCAGCATAGGATCGCCCTCAAACAGATCTCGCAGGTCACGGATCATTCCCACAAGACCTCGGGTGATCCGCTCCCTCTCCACATTGCCGGGCACCTTCTCCGCATAGGCCGGAGCGACCTGCTTCATCAACTGAATCAAATCACCCAACGCTTCCCACCCATACAGCTGCAATGCCACAATCGGAAACGTCGGGACATCACCAGCTCCCTGCTGGAACGTCCAATACTGATTTACCTTGAACGGAATCCTGGGCAGGACGAACGGAGCCGTTCCCGTTGCCGCTTGCGCAAACGGCTCAAACGGCTTGGTGAGCTTAACGATGGTGGCGGTATCGGATGCGTCATTTCCATTCGATGAGGTCGGAAGATCTTTGGCCCTCATGGCGTCGGCAAGCACGACGTTTCCAGCGCGGCGAATCGCCTGTTGGAAAAGGCGATCCTCTCCCTTTGTCTTTGGCTCAATAAAATGCACGTCAAAGGTAATGGCTTTGGCACCTGCACGCGTGAGGGTATCGACCAGTTTTGCATGAACTGAACGGGGCCACTTGTCGGGATTATCCGGGATCTTGAGGATTTCCGAAGAATCTCTATCAATGCTGACGACGACGGCTTCGGTGGGTGACTGTTGGACACCTCTCAGGTTAAACAACAACGCAAGACCAAGATCCTCCTCAAACCCTCTCGCCGTGTGCGTGAAGCTGAACGCAAGCCCTATGAACCCCACTACGGAACCCCATGCAAGTGCTTTGAATGTTCTTGTCATCACGTCAATCGTCGGCATGTGGCTGAAAACTCAGGTTGGGCATGTTCATATATCTCATCAGCAGCCTACACGCGCTGAGGTCTCATCTCCCTGACGGCATGCCCTCCACCGGGAGGAATCTTCACAACGCATTGGAGCATCCGTAGAAGCGAGGGCATCCTCTACCCACCCCTCACCCCCCGGCGTGTCCGCAGTTAAACGGCATATCTCGCCACGGAGACTTCGCTGAGTAACCAGCAACGCTTGACAGTAATCGAAGGAGACGGGCGAAGACAAGAGGCGACGCGGCGAGCGGTGGTAATATCCTGTGCGGATCACCCCTGAGACGTTTCATAAAGAGTCCCGACCCCATACTTTAGAGCCCTATTTGAACACCCTTTCACTTTTTACCGATGGCGAACGCGCAATTCCAGTTTTGGGGAGGAGGTTCTTTTAAAAAGCCCTCACATCTGTGGCGCAGTACATTAGCTGGATTATCGTTAGCCAGCAGTTTGCTCTGAGATATTTTCTTGGCACAGTCACGCCAGCGTCTAGCAAAGTACAGATTGAGCGCTTCCTCGTACTGCTGGCACATTGATATGTCCTCATCTCTCGCTGAAGACATCGTCTTACACAGTTCATAGATCCGTGTGGGCGTCTGTCTACCTTCCACGATCACCAAATCTATCGGGCGAATGAGGAAATGTTGACCGATCTTCTCTCGCAGAGCTTCGCTGATCAGCACCCGCACTCCATAGTACTTGGTCAAGCCCTCAAGGCGCGAACACAGATTCACATTGTCACCAATGACGGTGTATTCCATCCTCTCAACACTGCCAATATTACCAGCAATGACTTCTCCTACATGGATCCCGATTCCGATACTAATCACGGGCTTTCCGCGGCTGCGCCTATCAGCGTTCATTTCGTCAAGCGATTGAGACATTTCAATAGCCGTCTGTGCCGCTTCAATGGCCGAATTTGAGTATGCCACCGGAAGGTTAAATAGAACCAAAAGAGCGTCACCAATGAACTTATTGATATACCCGTTGTGCTTCGTAACCAGGGGAACCATTCGGCCAAAATAGTCTCGAAGCAGGCCGATCATGTCCGCGGCAGACAGATGCTCGGAGAAGCTAGTGAAATTGCGAATGTCAGAAAAGAGGATTGTGGCATTGGCCAAGCGACCGGATAAAAGTGACTCCGGGTCAGAAGAAGACAAAATATCATCCAACACCGCTTTAGAAACATATCGCCCGAACGTATCACGCAGTCCTTCTATTCGGTGAAGATTGCCGACGTCTCGGGCAAGCGCCTCCCGTGTTTTTGCGGCAAGACCTTTGAGGATAGCGCGAACAAAATTCTTATTTGAGTAAAGAGTTTCAAAGTTCTCCCTGGATATCCTGAACACCATCACTGGACCGATAGCGGTTACGGTTGCAGTTGCCTTTCCCGAGTCAACAAGTGATATTTCGCCTACCACCGATCCCATTTCACTAACGGCCAGGCGAAACCCATCCCGAGAGATTGCAACGTTACCTTGCAGCACAAGAAACAATGTGTTTCCAATCTCACCCTCAGTGATGAGAACATCGCCATCATTAACAGACTCTATTTCACCGCGGTGTGAAATCGCTTCTATTTCACCGGGAGAGAGGAATGACAACATGGCGACCTGGGGCAAGAGTTTTTGAGCTAACTTAGCCCCATCACCTCTCATGCGTCACCTCAACATCCCTAGTCATTACGGCTGGCCTCAGCAAGAGCAATAGTAGCACGACGGTCAAAACTGGTTGCAATACTGGTAGCAGCCAGTGTGCTCCAACGCTGATGCACGAATACGTGATCATTACTCAGGGCACAGACTCGTTGAAGTGAATCGACAGTGTTGCCGCGTGTACTGGACAGTGCACGCCTTCCGGCCCGACGAACAAACTCCTGGGATGCAGCGACACCGTGGCCGGCGACGGGTCCACAATACCGGACCTTAAAACCGCCTGTGACCTCGGTTGCAATAGTGGACGCCATGAATTGCAGTCTCATGCCGCTGGCCATTGACGGGCCAACTGCTGGGCACCCATGGCGGGCGAGCAATTCCCAAACCCTGAATGGCACCGCTGACGGTTGTAGAAGAGCTCGATAGACCCCGAGATCTCTTGCCGGGCTTGCTCCGACGTGGCATCCCCCCGGTGATGTACCAATTCGTTCTTCAGCGTGCGCAAAAAGTTTCCATCGGAACATTGTCGTCGCAGGTGCCTCGCCGACTCATGGACGAGGTCAGGCCTAACTGCTACAACCGCTGTTGATAGTCCTGGGCACGATATTGAGAGCCGCGATCCGACTGGGTACATCAGGCCTGGTCGTGAGCGTTTCGCCCCCACAGCCATAAGCAGGGCCTGCCGCACCAAGTCCGTCGTCATCCGGGCGTTCATCGCATGGCCGACCACTTCGAAGGTGTGGAGATCCCTGACGTCAGCCAGATACAGCCACCCTTCTATGGTGGCACAGAGGTGATGTCGGCGACCCAGATCTCATTCGGTCGCGTGGCAGCAACTGTGTGGGCGACCCGATTGTCCGCCATGGGCAACCCATGCGTCGAATTCGTGGTGGCTCTGAATCAGTGTATCTGCGCACAGCGCAACCCAAGTTTCCTGCGCAGCCGCTTGATCCGCAACACCCCGGCCGAACACCCGTCGTCCCGCAATTCCACTTAGAGGCGCTCCGATCCATACATCTACCGAGTCCGCACATGTGCCGCCCGCGTATTCTCCTGGGCGCGTTTCGAGGGCCGGCAGGCAGAGTAGCCGCTTCGGGACACCTCCCGGACCCGACAGAGCAGGGCCAAGGAATGCTGCTGGCGCAGCGTCGTCATGCATGCGTACCGGGCAACTGCGCCTTCGCAACGTACGCGGTGGCTCTGTTAAGATGTCGCGCTCCATGCGGGCCTCGGCGAGCTCGCGCTTCAGCCGAGAACCTTCGGCCAGGTGTGGTGCCAAAGAACGCCCTTGCTACGGATTAATTCCTCTTGCGGGCCATGCAGCATTCCTTGATAATGCTCCCACGATGAGCACGACCACGAAACCCCGTTCTTTTAGAGGTCGGTTGGAATTCCGGATCATATCCATCGGGATGTCGGCGTTTGCATACCTACTCGAGAAAATGATCCTCCGTTCAGTCAAGAACGGCGGAGCGAAACCGCGTGGATCACGTCTTTCATAAAGCAATCGTCGTGAAGCGTCGTTTGTAAGGCGTGAAGCGCACCTCGTGAAGCGTCTGAATCCGGGGACGAGATACGATTCACGTTTCACGTACGACGAGTGCTGTCTCAGCGGCTTATCTGTCGGTTACCGTCCACGCGTTAGATCGAGCACCAATCCAACAATCAGCAGTCCGGCAACGATCCCGAACGACACGGAGACCCAGTCAGCAGCAGTTGTTGACGTCGCCGTGAGTCCGCTGGCGAGAATACTCGCAGCAGCGGTCAACCCTACGGCAAGACGCCGGCCTGTACGGCGAACCGTATCCTCCAATGAATTCGCCTTAAAATTGACAACCAGCTTTTGGCCGGGGCGTGCGCCAATGAGGTGTTCAATCGCTTCAACGACCCGTTCAGCTCGTACTTTCAACTTCTGCGACTGATACACCAACGCTCGAGGATCCAGGGTGGCACCCAAACGTTTCAGCATCGACCGCATCAAAAACTTGCCCGCCACATCATACGGATCGAGTTTGGGATCCAACTGCGCGGTCGCGAGCTGGACCTGCGCAAGCGCCTTGGCCGCAAGGGTCAGTGACGCCGGCAGTGGAACCCCGTGTCGAACCCCGATCGCACTCATTTCCTGCAAGAGCGGTCCGATCTGCATGTCGGCCAGAGCCGCTGTACGGTATTTGGAAATCATCTCGCCGATATCACTCTGAAACTGAGGGACATCCAGATCACTCCGGTCGAGGGATCCAGCCATCATGAGGATCACGTCACTCAGGAACACCGTATCTTCTTTCCACAAGGCCATCAGCAACAATAAAAGATGCTCGCGCACGTTGGCGTCCACCGCCCCGACCATCCCAAAATCCAAGAGGTAGATACAGTCCTTCCACCACATGAGATTGCCGGGGTGTGGATCGGCATGGAAGAAACCCTCGACGATGATTTGCTTGTAGAAACTTTCCAAGAGCTGACGAGCGGCCTCGACGCGTTCAGGACCGTCCGGCGCCTGGGCAATCTTGACGCCTTGGATTTCTTCCATCACCAGCAATCGGCCGGTCGACAACTCCCGATACACGGATGGAACCGCCAATTGATCATAGTCCGCGAGCACCATCTGCATCCGGCCGATGTTCTCGATTTCCTGACGGAAGTCGAGTTCGCGCTGAAGCGACGTAGAGAGGTGCTTGAACACGGCCTCCATATTCACCACTTGGTTGAGCGCGGGACGCTTGCCGACCTTCTCGGCAAAGACCTCCAGGAGAGCCAGATCCTGTTCAATTTCCGCTCGTGCCGTAGGCCGCTGAATCTTGACGACCACCCGATCTCCGGTTTCGAGCGTCGCCCGATGCACTTGGGCGATGGTCCCTGCAGCGAGCGGTTTGGGGTCAATCGACTCGAACACATCCTCCCACGGCACCCGCAATTCCTGTTCGGCCACTCGAACGACTTCGCCCTCGGACATCGGAGGAACGTGGCTCTGCAACATCGCGAGTTCCTCAATGTATTCCGCCGGAAGCAGATCCGGACGAGTCGACAACACCTGCCCCAATTTTGAGAAGGTCGGACCGAGCTCCTCCAGCGCCGTACGAAGACGCTTGGCTTGCTGACGACGTGTCGCAATATCCGATGGAGCCGGTTTGCTCAATAGTTCTTGTACGCCATGCTTGGCCATTACGGTAGCGATTCTGACCGCCCGTGCTCCCATGTGAGGCTCGGAGACGGGAAAGTCGGTCTGCGAAGACAGGACCGGCGAGGCTGATGCTTGGTACCCATCAGCCAATAACTGCGTATTCACGATAATCACGGTGCAGCGCGAATTGTGACTGATACGGTTCGGGACATTGCCGAGCAAGAACTCCTTTCTCCCGGCCATACCTGAATTCCCCACCACCAAGACATCGATGGCTTCTTCCTCAGCGGCACGAACGATGGCCAACGCCGGGTCATCATCCATCACGACGAGCGCATGTCCTCGCTCTCCGACAAGCTGCCGTACGAAATCTGCCAGTTCATGCTTCGCGGCCGCCGCTTGCGTATGCTCTGCCGTACTGAATTCTGCGGTGGATGGATGCTGCGGCAGGACGACCTGAACCACGAACAGATCTGCGCCATAGCGCTCGGCGAATTGAGCCGCCCAGAGCACAGCTTGCTCCGCTGTCTTAGAGCGGTCGGTGCCGACCATGACACGCCGTATGGTGCTGCTCTGAGGCTGATCGCTCATAAGATAACCCTTATAGATAACGCCTATATAGAACCCGAGAATGAGAATTTCCCGTGGAGTATGACTAGAACCTTTCTCAAAATCAAACAGCGAATTGCTGTGCATCGGAGGTCCTGGAAGGTGATAGATCCACACGATATTCTCAACCAATACCGACCTCTCCTGTTCCTGCTGGTAGTGAATGTACCAATAGGGGAACCGACAGGGATCGGATTTCTTTTTCCCATCACCGGCGCTATCATAAGCCATACTGAATCAGTCATGCTCGCGCAACCGCTTCCTGCATCTCTTTGCAAGCGAACGTGGTTCCTTGATTGATACCGAATGTTCCTCGCATACGTGATCGAATCAACTCTGATTGAACACCATGCAGACCTACTGCGAGATTTCTTAAACGACGTCAATCGATGTCGCGATGCTATACGCCCATCAGTTGGCGTCACCATAATAGCGATGTACCAATACCCATTTGCATCGGCCATCATTAGAAAGAGCACGATCCGTGCACGTTGATTTCGTTACCATCATTGGCCTATTGGGAGGCTTTTTTTATCTTGCGAGTCATTCGCAGAAAGACATGATTTCCCTCCGTGTACTGTCCGTGGCCAGCAACGTCCTCTTCATCCCCTACAGCATGTTGCATGCGCACTTTGAGATCCCTGAATTGCTCGGCACACCGGAATTTCTTCTCAATGTCATCCTGCTTCCGATCAACGCCAAACGACTGCTAGAAATCATCCGGTTGACCAAGCAAATCGAACAGGCCACCGTGGAATCGCCCATTTCGGAATGGCTGTTGCCGCATATGCATCTTGAGAAACACCAAGCCGGGGACGTGCTCTTCAGGAAGGGGGACAAGGCCCACGAAATTGTCTACGTGGCCGCCGGACGACTCAAGCTACAGGAGGTCAACCACTCCATCGAGGCCGGCGAGCTGATCGGGGAGATCGGACTCTTCTCAGGTGAGAAGGTGCGCACCATGACCGTGGTCTGTGAGACAGACTGCGAGCTCTACAAAATGACCGATGAGATGATGTATCACCTGTATTACCAGAATCCAAAGCTCGGCTTCTTTTTCATGCGACTGATCGTCGAGCGGCTGCTGCGCGACGTGCGGCGTTACAGAAGTGAATCTGCAACTTAGCCCGCATTATTCATGAACACTTCTACTGCAATCATCGATGGATGTCCAAGGTTTGAGGGATGAGGCGCATGCCTCTCACCTCCAACCTCAGGTTTCCAACCATGACCGTTTCACGGTGCAGATTTGAGGTGCCGGCTTCCGTATAACTTGTAACATTGAGCATGAAACCCGTGATCCGATGGCCCCTTGTACCAATTTGGTTCACTCCCACGGTGGCAATTCGTACAAGCTGGTGACCCTGGCCGCACCCATTATCGTCACTATCTGACACAAACAAGCCATAACGCAGGGCTTTGACCCGGCCTGCTCAGTTCATCTCTTTGCACGCCGCTAGCATACGGGTTGCATAACCCCATGGCTTCTATACTAATTCGCAGTCATCTGGAAGGGAATGCTTCAACATGATTGACGTTCCAAAAACAGCAGCGCTCAGCCTCTTATTGGTACTGGCCGTGCTAATCCCGTGGCAAGCCACGGAAGCAGCCCACAGCGTGCGTGGTCGGCACAGTCTGATCCATCGTCCACAGATTCAACCAGCCCCTGCTGCACCCGCTCCTCAACTCCAGTCCTCTTCTCCTGTGCAATCGACATCTTCGCAGTCCGTTCGGCAAAAAGTCGTGAAGAGACCGGTGGCACCTGCCTCACCCGTTGCAGAGGTCTCCCCAGTAGATCCAACCAATTCAGCACAGAGTGATTTTCCACCACCCCCTCAATCCTACAACCAAGATAACGCCCCACCTGAAGCAGAGATGCTACCTCCGCCGGAACCGCAAGAGTCACCCGACACCCAATAGACGTAGATCGTGCTTCTCGTGAAGCGTGAAACGTGAAGCGCATTTCGTTTCCGGACCCGGACGCTTCACGCTTCACGAACGACGCTTCACGAATTTTTGCCGCGTCGCTTACGCACGCATGAATACTGCGAACTGGGAGCCTGTCCAAGATCCGAGTTTCATTTGTCGATACATCAAGAATCCGTATACTACAACGGAAAGGACAGAGGAGGCTGAGCACGATGCCCAAGATAGATGAACTTTTCCGCATGATGATCGAGCATGGGGCCTCGGACCTGCACCTGATTGCGGGACAAGCCCCTGCCTTTCGCATCCACGGTGAACTTGAGCGTCTTCCCGGAAACGCAATCCTCGATAACCAAGGCCTCCATGAACTTCTCTATGAGATCACTCCGGGGCCGAAGAAGGAAGTCTTTGAATCGACGGGTGACGTGGATTTTGGCTATGAGATTCCCGGAGTCGCTCGCTTCCGCTCCAACTTTTTCAACCACAAGCACGGTATCGGGGCGGTGTTTCGGAAGATTCCGACGACCATCGTCTCTGCCGAAGACCTCGCGCTGCCGCCTGTCTTGACGCGCGCGGCCATGTTACGCAAGGGGTTGGTACTCGTGACCGGCCCGACCGGCAGCGGAAAGTCCACGACGCTCGCAGCCATGGTTGATTATGCAAATCGCCACCGAAAAGACCATATTCTCACTGTCGAGGACCCGATCGAATTCGTTCACCAGAGCAAGAACTGCATCGTCAACCACCGTGAAGTTGGCCTACATACCGTCACCTTCGGCTCTGCGTTGCGGGGAGCTCTGCGGGAGGATCCAGATATCATTCTCGTCGGGGAAATGCGGGATCTCGAGACGATCGCCTTGGCCGTCGAGGCAGCTGCAACCGGACACTTAGTGTTTGGCACGCTCCATACTGAGAATGCCGCCAAGACCGTGGACCGCATCATCGAAGTTTTCCCGGCTTCGGAACAGCCACAGATTCGGAATACCCTTTCTACGGCCCTACGCGTCATCGTCGCGCAGAATCTCTTCAAACGGGTCGATCAAAAGGGTCGCTGTGCGGCCCTGGAGATTTTGGTGTGCACCCCGGCCGTCGGTAATCTCATCCGGGACGCGAAAACCTTTCAGATCGCGTCACAGATGCAGACCGGCAAAAACATCGGCATGCAGACGCTGGATGATGCCATTCAGGATCTCCTCACCAAGAAATGGATCGCCCCCGAAGAAGCCTATGACAAGGCGATCGACAAGAATCGTTTTGCAAAATTCCTCAAGACCCCACCGGATGCGCTGCAGTAACCCTACGGCGTCGCAGCCAAGAGTTTCACAAGAAAGTTTCACGTTTCGGGTTTCGGGTTTCGGGTTTCAGGATTGCAGATTTCGACTTCTGCATAACTTGAAACGTCAAACCTGAAGCTTGAAACACTCACCGTGAAGCGTACTTCGTTTCCGGCCCCGGACGTTTCACGAATTTGTGGCACTTTACCCTTCAGGGTGCTGAATCTCTTGGAGTGCGAACTGTTTCGGGAGGAGAACCGGTAAGATTATCCCGATGGGATCACCGCGCTTAATGGTCGTCGGTTTATGCAGCTGTAACAAAAAGTTCGCCGTGAAGGCTTCATAGTCGGACAACCAGGGATACTGATTTGGCGTGCGTTTATACTCCTGCGTTTTAATCCCTTCCCAAATAGAAAATGTTCGGTCTGGGTAATGATAGAAATGGTTGGGCAGATCCTTCATCATCAAGCCGACATGCTTGGGGTAGTAGAGCCGAACTCCGCAACAGAGCTTGGGATAACCGCTGTTCAAAATCAAATCGACATACATCCCGGTGAAGCTCTTATACCCCAGCAGTCTCTCTTCTGGCAGAATCGGCGGCGACTGCCACTGCACTCCTGACGCCGTACGCCGCAGTCTCACATCGACCGGGCAGCGGATCAGCCAGCCATAGTTGCCGACCGTCCTGACCGGTCCGCAGTCATCCGGCAACACTTTATATCCACTCGCGGCAAGTGCCCGCTGCTCCTCCAACGTCAGGTTGCTCAACATGGGCCGATGCGGATGGAAGTCCAACTTCAGCCGCTCCGGTGGAAACGCGGTGGAATATTCCCGTTCCCAATAAATAACGATCTTCTCGGATACATCATCCGAGGCTGGCGATTCTAGTGGTACTTCTTCCATGGACCGTGACAATAATTGATGATGGTGAGCTGGCACAAGAGGCTAGAAATGAACAAAAACGAGGTGTCTGAACTTCGTAGAATGCACACAACTCACCGGGACGTGACCGTAAAGGTATCACCCGCGAGGATGATTCCCTCGATCCCATCAGCCAGTTTCACCTTGAAACCGTCATGATCCTGGCCATGATAGACCCCTATCGCCTTAGCCGTCTCCCCTGCCTTGAGCGTCGCAATGACCTTCCCTGGCTGAACGTGTATGCTCGGATCAGGAGCAGAAGAAACTTGTGTAATGGCATACACTTCAGTTGGTTGTTCGATCACCAGAATGTTCTCTTTCTCACCGCAAGCAACTGAAATAACCGCAGTCAAGAAGACCAAAACTGCTAACGCACAGTCATTCAGCAATCTTCTTATGACACTATTTCGACCAATATTTTTCCACATACATTCCTCAATAAATAATCCCTCCCACCACCCAGTGCCGGTCATCCGGCACATCAATCAATAGTCTGGTGAGGTTCATGCGAGCGAGCTGCGATCCGATTTCATCTTCCGTGAAAGCCGCCAGCAGGGAATTGTAGAAATCACGGCGTAAGATGTCCGGCTCGTTGGCGGCGTATTGATCGACAATGGCCTTGGCTGCTTCAGGTGAGTCCGGACGAAGCAGGTCCATGACTAACACCGGCGCTCCTGGCCTCACGAGCTGGCGAATCTTCTGCCAGAACTGTAATGGGTTCGGCAGATGATGCAACAGGCTGTTCGAGATCACGGCATCGGCGATTCTTGCTCCAGCAACCTCCTCATACCGCTCACAGCGCAGCATAATGCGATCGGATAAGCCCGCTTCCTTTACCGCCTGCTCCCCCAGCCGAATCATCGGAGCAGAAGCATCGATGCCGATGACCTGGCAGGCCTGGTAGAACTTGGCGAACCGGATGCAAATATCGCCGGGACCACAGCCAAGATCCAGTACCGTCCCTTGAGAAAACTCCGGAAAGTATTCTTTAAACCGTTCAATGAACCCTTGATTCTCTGCCTCGAAATCTGCCCGCGCGTAGGCCTCAGCCTGCTTGGGATCATCCATCAGTTCTGGTTCAGGTATGCGATCCACTCCACACCTCCGAAAGCATATGGCCTACGGCGAATGGCTTATGACATAAGCAGCAGGCATGCGAAGTTTGCTTTTACCGCCGCATGCTCTAGGCCATCGGCTATTCGCTCGTTATTTCTACGACGTCTCCCGGCCTCACAATTCCACCCCGCAGCACCTTCGCATAGACCCGACTCCAACCAGGGTTGAGCTTCTGAGAAATGCGCGAGAAGTCCTCGTCACGGAACCACCGCCCATTGTGGCTGCAGGGCGTGGTATAGCTCGTCACCTCAAGCTGGACCTCCGGGCCAATGGTTAACCGGACGCCGGGCCGCACCTGGTCCCAATCCAAGCCGGACAGGGTCAGGTTTTCCCCAGAGGATCCGGGATCAACGGGATGGCCTTCATCCTGAAGTCGCTCAATCAGTTCGAGCGAATACAGACAGACCGCACGATCCGGTCCCCCGTGAAACTTGAGATTGCGCTGCCGATCGCCGTCCAGCCCCTGTTCGCTTACCTTGGCTTCCAAGACTGGAAGTTTCGGCACCCCTCCGTCGGAAATGTTGATCTGATGTACATGTGGATATGGTGGTCCGGTCGACATCGTCAGACCTCTCCATTACAGGATTCAGGTTTCAAGAACTGCATCACCACCCACCCCTCATCATCCCGCCGGTCAGCACAGACTAGACCCAAGGGAGAAAACCGCTCGACGATCTCAGATTCTTGCTCAACAAGAATGCCGGAAACTAGAAGCCTCGCCCCTCCACACGCAACGGATGCCAAGTCCTCCGCAAGGCTTAAGACAGTTTGCCGATCAAGATTCGCCAGCACCAGATCGATAGGCCTCTGGTTCTCCTGTGGCAGATCAGCCAGCGTGCCCGTCACGATGTCGATCCTATCCGTCAGCTGATTCAGCTCGACATACTCCTTCGCACAGTCTGCGGCAATGGGATCGATTTCGACACCAACTGCCGAGGTCGCACCGAGCTTGACGGCGGCCATGGCCAAAATGGCACTTCCCGTTCCGACATCCAGAATCTGTTCTCCTCCTCGAATATCCTCTTGCAACCACTCCAGCAGCATGCGTGTCGTCGCATGGTGCCCTGTGCCGAAGGCCTGCTTGGGATCCAAGATGATTTCGAGGTCACGAGGACCGAGCTCAGCTGGCTCCCAACTCGGACGGATGACCACTCGACCGATGCGAAGGGGTTTGACAGAACGAGCCCAGGCTTCATTCCAGTCTTGAGCCGGCACACGCGTCACGGACAGCAATTGCTCCTGACATGCTTCCGTCACATCGGCAAGGGCCGTACGGAGCGCTGAAAGCCGAGCCTCAGTCCACTGGGCTTCCGCCCAATAGAGATGGACCTTCCCCCCATCATCATCCTCCCAGGCTCCCTGTACCGTTGCATCATCAAGACGACTGAGCAGTTCGCCTGTATCAAGAACACCATGAATGCACACATCTACCCAATCATTCGGCATGGTCAACAATGGATCGTGTTTCGTCTCTATGGTTTATCCGAGTTGTCACGCTTCACGCACACCGCTTCGCAATTTGACGTCCCTCACCCGTTCCAGTAAGGTCGCTTGTTATGGCACGCTCACGCACCACCCAGATTGAGACGATCATCAGCCGTACAGACCGGCTTATTGCTCAGGGCTCTAAGACCAGCGCCCTATTCACCCGGTGGCGGTTGGCTATCTTTCTCGCCGGCCTGATCTGTACCGTTACCCTCTATAAGCTCAACTGGTACCAGAGCGGCAACCTGTCTCTCGCTCTTTTCCTGGCTATCTTTATCGCCGTTGCGGCCTATCATAACAAGGTGGAGGCCCAGATTCATCGGCTCCGCCAGTGGAAGCAGATTAAACGGACACACCTTGCCCGCATGGCGTTGGATTGGGGAAACATCCCGACAAGACCAACCGACGAGCGGAGCTCTCACCCCTACGCGGCAGATCTCGACCTCGTTGGTCCCCATTCTCTGACCCATCTGCTCGACACGACCATCTCTGACCAGGGCCGAGAACGGGTGCGCAACTGGCTCCTCAACCAGCCACCTTCTCCCGAACAGTGGCGCAGCAGGCAAGCGCTCGTCAGGGAACTGACGTCTCGTCCCTTATTGCGTGACCGGCTCACACTTGATGCCAAGCTCACAGGTGACCAAGAGATCAACGGCAAACGGTTGGCTGCGGTCATCGAGCACCGGCTCGGACTCCCCCATCTGAATACCATCCTTGTCGTCCAGGGGCTCCTTGCCTCGACAACGATCGGCCTAGGCCTCGCCACGCTGTTCGGACTCCTCCCTGGCTATTGGATGTTTTCGTTCGCCGCCTATGTGTTGATCTACTTTATGACCGATCAGGGGGAAGAGCTGTTGGAACATGCGGTCGGCCTGCATCACGAAACCGAGCGTCTGGCCACGGTCCTTGGCTTAATCGAACGATATGCGGCGCACCGAGAGACAACTCTGGCGTCAACCTGGGCCGCTCTGATCGGCCACGTCAGTCCTATACAGCAGCTCAAAGAGGCCGCCCGTACCCTGCATGCCGTCAGCATTAAAGCCCACCCCCTCGTCCATCTGACGATTAATGCTATTGGCCCGTGGGACCTCTGGTTTCTGCGCCGGCTCATTCAGGTACAAGAACGGATTCAACAAGCACTCCCGCAGTGGCTCGACGCCCTGGCGGAAGTCGAGGCCGCGTCAGCGCTCGCGACCTTTGCCTATCTCCATCCTGACTACATTTGGCCGACTCCGCTCACAACCACGGATGGGCAACAGCAGATTCCTCCGACCCTCCGCGCGAGCCGACTCGCACACCCCTTGCTGCCTCCAGGGACACGCATCGCTAACGATGTCGAGATGGCTGAACTGGGCTCGATCTACCTGATTACTGGCTCGAATATGTCCGGCAAGAGCACATTCTTACGAACGATCGGCATCAACCTCTGCCTGGCGCAAGCCGGTGCTCCTGTCTGTGCGCAATCATTCAACTGGACCTGGAGCCGACTCGCCTGTTGCATCCGTGTTGACGATTCGCTCGATGCTGGGCTCTCGTTCTTCTACGCTGAAGTAAAACGACTCAAAACGATCCTCGACGCCACCAAGGATCGGACCGTGCCTCCCGTGCTTTTTCTGATCGACGAGATCTTTAAAGGCACCAACAACCGGGAACGGCTCATCGGCAGCCAAGCCTATATCACCGCCCTCTCCAAGGGGCACGGATTTGGCCTCGTCAGCACACATGACTTGGAGTTAGCGGACCTGGAGCAGGTCATCCCACGATTACGAAACGCCCACTTCCAAGAAACCGTGGCAAACGGAACCCTCACGTTCGACTACCAGCTGAGGCCAGGCCCCTGCCCGACGACCAATGCCTTAAGAATCATGGAACTGGAAGGGTTGCCTATTTCCCCCACCCCTCACAATCAGGCACAATAGTCGGCACGAATGACCACTGCGGCCGGTCCTGACCAACAACCTGTTTCCCGTACCCTTCGTGGCCTCCTGATTGCACAGTTCTGCGGGGCTTTCAACGACAATGCCTGGAAACTCATGGTGGCCTTGCTGGCCATCAGGCAGGCGACCGCAGGGATGGCTCCAGGGCCTGAGCTGGAAACCGTCGCTCAAACCCAAACTGCCACCGCGTTTGTCATCTTCACGCTGCCACTGGTGCTCCTCTCGCTGGTCGGCGGTACCTTCGCCGATCGTATCAGCAAGCGAACGGTCATCATCAGCATCAAAGTTGTCGAAGTTCTCCTGATGGCAGCCGGCACCATGGCACTCTGGATCAACCCTGCCGGTGGCATGCTTCCGCTGATCGTCCTCTGTGGGATGGGCATCCACAGTGCACTTTTCAGCCCATCGAAATATGGGATTCTTCCGGAATTAGTCCCACATGAGCGACTCGCTGCCGGCAACGGCCTCCTTGAGTTATGGACCTTTGCCGCAATCTTGACGGGAACGGCCGCCGGAGGCTTCTTGTTACAGATGGCAGGATCTCACAGCTGGCTGGCTCCGCTCGTGCTGACAGGATTGTCGGTCGTCGGTCTCATCACGGCATTCTCCATCCCACCCGTGTTACCGGCCCGAACCGATGGCGGGATCGGCGCCACGGTTCGTGGTGCGTGGGCGGCCATTCGCACCGAACGCATGTTGCAGATGGCCATCCCGATGGAAATATTTTTCTGGACGATCGCCAGTCTGTTTATGCAAAACGTGATCGTCTACGCCAAGGCCGTGCTCCGGCTCTCCGACGCCATGTCCGGGCTCCCACTCACACTCTTGTCGGTCGGCATTGGGATCGGCGCCATCCTGGTGGGAAAGATTTCACGCAGCCGCGTGGAGTACGGACTCATCCCGTTAGGCGCCATCGGCGTCTTCACGGCATTGCTCCTTCTCGGACTTCTGGCACCCCCACTCTCGGGAACATTTCTTCTCTTAGGCGCACTCGGCATCGCCAGCGCATTCATCTTTGTGTCATTGAATGCCATCCTCCAATGGAAATCGCCGCCCGATCGGCGCGGAGCCGTGATCTCGATGTCCAACACCTGTGTCTTCACAGGCATCCTCCTCGGCTCATTGTCCGGCGGATGGCTGGCCACTGCCGGTCTCTCAACCACCAGTATCTTCCTCGCGACGGCCGGGATGACCTTGGCGGGCATGCTCTATGCCCTGTGGCTGTTACCCGATACGTTGCTTCGGCTCATCCTTGTCCTACTCACGCATACCCTCTATCGCCTCCGCGTCATCGGGGAAACACACCTGCCGCCATCAGGAGGCGCTCTGTTGGTCCCCAATCATGTCTCGTTTGTGGATGGTCTGCTCCTGATCGCCAGCCTTGATCGCCCCGTGCGGTTTGTGGTCGACGCCCAGTATGCCGAGCAGCCACTCTTCAAACCCTTCATGAAAGCGCTCGGCGTCATTCCTATTTCGTCACATGGCGGATTGCGCGTCATTCTCAAAGCACTCCGGGAAGCAGGTACGGCCCTCGACCACGGTGATCTCGTCTGCATTTTTCCGGAAGGCCAGATCACCAGAACCGGGACACTCCTGCCGTTCCGGCGTGGGTTTGAACGGATCGTTAAGGGGCGAACGGTTCCGATCATTCCCATTCACCTGGATCGTATCTGGGGCAGCATCTTCAGCTTCAATCGTGGACGCTTTCTGTGGAAACTGCCTGAACAACTCCCTTACCCCGTCACAGTCTCATTCGGAGCTCCTCTCCCGTCCACGACGTCGGCCCATGAACTGCGTGGAACGATCCGCCAGCTGGGTGAGGCAGCGTGGCAGCTGAGAAAGCCCCATCGCCGTCCACTCCATCGAGAATTTATTCGCTCGATGCGGCGTGCGCCATTCAGCCTGGCCATGGCCGACCAGAATCGCCCCCATGTCTCATCATTGCAAGCCTTGATCGGATCGATCGTCCTGGCCAGAACGCTACGCCCCTATTGGGACGGACAGGAGCGGGTTGGGGTGCTGCTGCCACCCACGGTCGCCGGGGCATTGGTCAACGTCGCCGCTCCCCTCTGCGGGAAAACCATCGTGAACCTGAATTACACGGTCGGCAAATCCGGATTGGAAGCTGCGGTACAGCTCGCGGGGCTTCGCACCATCGTAACGAGCCGCCTGTTCGTGGAGAAAGCCAAGCTTGAGCTGCCGGAGGGCCCCTCAATCCTCTGGCTGGAGGACCTCGCGAAAACGATCAGCAAGGGCCATAAACTTCAGGCCGCCTTGCAGGCACTCTTTGCGCCCTGCCGGATCATCGAACGGGTCTGTGGACAGACCACACCGCTGACGCCCGATAGCCTTGCCACCATCATCTTCAGCAGCGGCAGCACCGGTGAACCCAAAGGCGTCATGCTCTCTCATTTCAGCGTCGACTCCAACTGCCAGGGCGCGACACAGATGCTCCATCTCTACCAGGATGAACGAGTTCTCGGCATCTTGCCCTTCTTCCATTCGTTCGGATACATGGTGTTCTGGTTCGTGATGTCCAACAACGCCCCGATGATCTTTCATCCGTCGCCGCTTGATGTGGCCGCCATCGGTGAACTGATCAGAACATATCGCGTCACGTTCCTCGTCACCACGCCGACGTTCTTACAGCTCTATTCCCGCCGCTGTACCCCGGAGCAATTCAGCTCGGTCAGGGTGATCCTCACCGGTGCGGAAAAGCTTCACGCCCGCCTCGCCCAGGCGGTGGAAGATACGTTCGGAGTCGGACCGATCGAAGGCTATGGCGTTACGGAATGCGCACCCGTCATTGCCGTTAATTGCCCGGACTTCCGGGCCGCCGGATATTATCAACCAGCCTCACGCCGCGGGACGGTCGGGCAGCCTCTACCAGGAGTCTCCGTACAGATTGTGGATCCCGATAGTTACACCCCCTTGCCTTCAGGCACACCGGGCATGTTGCTGGTGAAAGGGCCAAATGTCATGAACGGGTATCTGGGTCGAGAAGACTTAACCGCTCAAGTGATGCGGGACGGATGGTACATCACCGGGGATATTGCGGCGTTGGATGACGATGGATTCCTGACCATCACCGACCGATTATCTCGCTTCTCCAAAATCGGCGGTGAAATGGTTCCCCACGGCAAGGTTGAGGAGGCCCTGCAGCAAGCATCCGGTGCTGAGGTGCAAGTGTTTGCCGTCACCGGTCTGCCCGACGAGAAAAAAGGAGAGCGCTTGGCCGTCCTGCATACAGTGGACGACGCCACCATTCCTGATATCCTCTCAAAACTGTCCGCCATGGGTCTCCCGAATCTCTTCATCCCGTCTAGGCATCACTTCGTGAAGGTTGACGCACTACCGGTCCTTGGAACCGGAAAATTGGATCTGCGCGGCGTGAAGCGAATCGCAGCGGAACGACTCTCTTCACGTGAAGCGTGAAACGTGAAGCGGATCTCGCAGGGGAAGAGGGCGGCTACCAGGGTGCCCACCAACCGATGACTCATTTCGAACCACGCTTCACGAACCACGGCCCAGAAATCCCTGATCGACTGCCATGTCCACTTAGCCGCCCTGCCGGACGGCGACAATGGATGCTTCATCTCACCGAAGTTGCTTCGTAGCCCGCTGTTTCGATTTCTTTTATGGAAACATGAGCTCTCGCCTTCCCATCCACGTGAGACCAATCAGCAATACCTCGACCATCTTCTGACAGAGTTACGCGCGTCACGGTACGTACAGAAAGTCGTGCTCCTCGGAATGGATGGCTTCTATGATCAGACCGGTCTCCTCAATCGCCAGCACACAGACTTTCTTGTCAGTAACGACTATGTCTTCAAAGCCGTTCGAGACTATCCTGATGTCTTTTTAGCCGGCCCATCTATCAATCCGCAACGCGAGGATGCGATCGACGAAGTGCACCGCTGTGCAGACGCCGGAGCTGTGCTCATCAAAGTCTTACCGAACGCGCAACACTTCAATCCAGCGGATGAGCGATATAAGGCGTTCTATCGCGCATTGGCTCAACGAAGACTGCCATTCTTGAGCCATGTTGGGTATGAATTTAGCTTGATCGGCAAAGCCCAATCCCTGGGAGACCCCGATCGACTCCGCCTGGCGCTGGACGAAGGGGTGACCGTCATTGCTGCCCACGCCTGTAGCTATGGGCTGATGCTGTATGAAAAGTTTCTTCCAACTTTTCGTGAACTGTGCGAGCGTTATCCGAACTTCTATGCCGACATTTCGGCCCTGACTCAACCCCATCGACTGAAGATGTTGCTGCACCTCAGACATCATCCAGAAGTGCAATCTCGCCTGCTCTTTGGAACGGACTATCCACTATCGGTGTTCCACATGGCGGCTTGGGGGCGTGTAGGCTTTGGGAAGTTGTGGGATATGATCCGCACAAAGAACCGCTTTGACCGGCAAGTTGAAGTCTGCGCAGGGCTCAATCTCCACTTCCGATCGATCGGCGACCTGTTATCGAATTCGACAACCACTTCACTTACTGACCATTGATGGACCGTGACCAGATATTGATCACCCTTCGCGAAAGGATTCTCGCGTTTGCAACATCACGTCTATCAAGGGATCAGGCTGAAGACCTCACGCAGGACGTCTTAGCTGTTCTGCATGCCAAGTACCCACAGGTGACTGAATTGGTCGAGCTCGTCCCCCTGGCCTTTCAGGTGTTGCGGTTCAAGATGCTGGATGCCCATCGCAAGGCCTTGCGACGTGGTGAGTATAATCAGGAATCAGTCGAGGAGATGCCGCTGACCGACACCGGAGACGATCCCATGGTTCAACTCGATCAGAAACAGCGAGTTGACCGGCTCCTCACGACTATCACGCAACTGGGCGAACGCTGCCGGGAATTGTTCACATGGAAATTGGAAGGAAAGAGCTTTCCAGAGATCCAGCAATTGATGGGGCAAACCTCGATCAATACGATTTATACCTGGGACCTACGCTGCCGAAAGCAACTCCTTGGCCTCATGGGAGGCTCATGGGAATGACCGTCTCACACGTGCGTTTTACTTTTTACGTTTCACCTTTTACACGTCGTTACCATGCCTGACCACGATCTCGAAAAACTTCTCGGTGGATTTGCGGCTGATATGCTGACAGCTGAGGAGAAGCAACAGCTCTACAGAGCAGCCCTAGGAAATCAGGACCTATTCAACGCACTCGCTGATGAGCAGGCACTGAAGGAACTCCTCGCTGATCCCATTGTGCGCCGCAGACTCTTGCAGGCCTTGCACACGACTCAGGCAGAAAGCGCCATCGGCGCCGCATCCTGGTTCGATTGGTTCCGTCATCCAGCTGGACTCGCCTGGGTCGGTGGACTCGCCGGTGCAGTCCTTGCCGTCGTGCTCGGAACACGCATCTACCAAGAGAGTCTTCGTCAAGAAGCCCAATCCATCGCCAAGGAAGAGGCACGACCTCCTCTCCCTTCATCACCCGTTCCCGCCCCAACCCAACCTGCCACTCCCCTGACGACCGCCCCCTCAACGACGTCAGAACAGAAGTCCCGCTCGTCTCTTCCACCGAGAAAAGAGGCGTCCACGGGTAAGACATCCTCTCAAGCTCCTCGCCCGCACACAACACCAGATGAGCAACGCACTCATCGTTTAGAACGTGATGCTCCAGTACTGCATGAAGAGATTGATACGATAAAAAAGCAAGTCGAGCCATTGCCTGAAACATTGCCCACATCAACTGACAAATCCGCTCCGCAATTGACCGCTCCCCCCTCACTGCCATCCTACTCAGCTGCTACAGCTTCGCACAGCCAGTCTAGAGCCGATAGCCCAACGCCCTCCCAAGAACGTGCTTCTCTAAGTGCTCGTTCTCTTTTCTATGGGACAGGACCACAGGGGCAAGATAAGTCGGTGGCAGGGGATACTCGACGACGCGAGAAGGCTGCGAGCGAATCGACTCAGTCGCTGGGTCAGTCAGAACTCACCCCCCAATCATTGGCGATGGCCAAGAGCAATCGCGGCTCCCCACTTCAACCACTGGGTATTCGTTATAGTCTCACCCCCAGAGAACAGGCCCAACACCCCCAGGATGGTGCCACGGATACAGCCACACCCAAAGCGCCAGTGGAACTTACGGTTGAGTCCAATCAAGACGGCTTCCTACAAGTATGGAACCAGGATGGCTCCTCAAATCCCCAACTCCTTTTCCCCATCGCAGAGACGGACCGACCCCGATCCAAGCTCACGGCCCACACCCCCCTGACCATTTCGGTCCCACCGACACCCGACATGCTCGTCATTCGCTTCTCTCGTACAGACATAGTCCCTTCGGCAACCTTCGATAAAACGCTCCTCAATGATTCCCCTCGACCTCAATTACGAGAATCAGTGCTAACCGACGAAATTTCCAACGGCCTCCCACCAATCCACTATGTCGTCAACCAAGACCCCTCCCTATCAGAGATCATTGTGCATATTGCTCCCTCACAACCATGAGTAGGATTGCGCAACCCAAGGGGGTAGTGGGCCACAAAGAGAACGGGCCGTTCTCCGAAAGGAGAACGGCCCATGGCATTGCCATAGGTTTGACAGACCCTCATCAGATTGAATACAAGACTATCCGACCCTCTACATCATTGCGGGAGATAGAGACGCACAAGGTCACGATGACTGCCCAATCCCTGTGGCCTGACTGGCAAGCGGCGAAGAATCGCCCGTGCCTGCCACATACGTAACCATTCCTGCGACACAGGCAAACGAACCAATCCGCTTTGCGAACAGAGGCATCGAGGATAAAATATCAGCTTTCACCATACAGGATCCGACCACTGAATTCGTCCAAGGTCCAAAGCCGTCCTATCACTATCTCCGCTAGTCCATCAGGTTGTTTCTGGCTCGGTGAAGACGGCAAGCACATCTGGGTGGCCGCTTATGACTGATAACACTTCAGAGAAGCCCACGACTGTTACGCCAAATACCGCTCTAATTGCACAGTGGCAGAGTATTCCACTCTATCTGCGGATCGTGATGGCCTTGGTCCTTGGCGTCGTGGTTGGGATAGTGCTGGGACCCGAGGCGGCTGTTCTTTCAGTTCCAGGGAAGCTGGTGTTGCGACTGCTTGGGGCGCTTGCACCGCCGTTGATCCTCGCTGCCATTATCCACACATTCATGACGACACACCTTGGTGGTCCACTCGCCGCACGGCTCCCCAGGCTGCTGTTACTCAATACACTGGTGGCGATCACGGTTGGACTCACCGTCGCCAACGTGTTTGAGCCAGGGCGTGGCGCGGGGCTCACCCCGCCATCTCCGCATGAGGAAGCGACGAAGGCCGCCAATCCACTCGCCATCTTTCTTGAGAATGTGCCCAAGAGTCTGCTCGGGCCGCTCGGTGACGATGGGAAGGTGATCGGCGTCATCTTTATCGCTGTGGCGTTTGGTATGGCGCTCCGCAAGGAGCGGGAGCGACCTATCATGACGGTGGGGCACCTCGTCGAGGTATTCCTGGACGCGCTGATCAAGATTCTGCACTGGATCATCGCGGTCGTCCCGCTCGCTGTCTTCGGCATCGTCGCCAGCATTATCGGTTCGCAGGGGGTTGCACAGTTCAAAGCTCTGGGGATCTTTGTCCTCTGCGTGCTGTTAGCGTTAGTGATCCAGGCTGCCTATTACCTCATCCGTATTCGCTTTGGGTCTTGGGTGTCTCCAGTGCAACTCTTGCGAGGAGGGCGTGATGCACTGGTGATGGCCTTTTCGACGGCCAGTTCAACGGCAACAATGCCCGTGACCTACGCAGCCTTAAGAGATCGTGTGGGATTGCGTGAACAGTCAGCCGGCATGGGGGCGCTGGTTGGAGCAAATTTCAACAACGATGGCACGGCGCTGTATGAAGCCATGGCCGCCTTGTTCATTGCCCAAATGATCGGGATGGATCTGAGTCTTCAACAGCAAATGATGGTGGTGCTGACGAGTATGATTGCGTCAGTCGGTGCCGCCGGCATTCCCGAAGCGGGTCTTGTCACCATGACCATGGTCTTTAGTGCGGTTGGGTTGCCTGTGGAGTACATCCCAGTCCTGCTCACCGTGGATTGGTTCCTTGATCGCTGCCGCACCGCGATCAACGTCATGGGTGACATGAACGTCAGTTGCCTCTTAGATGGGAAGCAGAAGCAAGAATCTATTCCATAACTATGGTTTGGTCACTGATGTTGATGTTTCCTGTGAGAGAGACATGCATGAATCAAGAGTCGACTCTGGATGACACCACCTCTTTTTGAGAGCTTCGAGATCCAAGGGTCTGACAATCTCGATTCTTTTCCATTTTCCGGAGTGCTAGGCAGATAGCATCGTGGAGTGTCGTATCGGTCATCGCAAACGCATCACCCCGTATTTCATGTTTGATTGTGCCCATCTGCTTTCGCACACGTTCCAGCAATTCATGCTTCTCGGCCGGATATAACGCATTGCGGATATCAGGATTAATGATCGTTTCCCACGCTTTGTTACTCATCACAACCCATTGAATTTCATTTTTAACAAGCTTGTCCATTGCATCATAGTTATTTTGGCACGATTGAAGATCATATTCCCCCACCCTTTCCTCTCTCAGCTCCCTCAATACGTGCTCATATACCGTACCTTGGACGGCACAGATTTTGTCCTTTGGCTCTACCTTCTTATTGACCCTCTCACCCTTGGCATGTGTGAGAAGCACTGGCTTTGCTTTAGCGTACTCCAAGAATTGGATTCCCATCTTTTCCCGATAGTCTGCTTTTGAAATATTCCCAAACGCGATATCAAGCTCGCCAGCCTTCAGATCGCGCAATAACCTGTGATCAATGTCCGAATAGCGTGTCACAACTGTCTTGAGATTGGGCATCCCGTTGCTACGCATGGCCTCAATAACGCCGCAAAGCACCTTGCGGTCCTCATCCGACAAACCATCAGAAGGCTTTGCACAAGATTCGTTGGGCGCTGAGTCTTTGCTTTCGAACTTCTCTTGATTAACGTTGTAAGCACCAATTCTAATTTTCCTAGTTGCCCAGATGCGCTGATACGCACTTGGATAGATTGTAAACATGGAATATGGCCCCCAACTACCTTCGGCACGCAGGAGACCAGATGCATCACTCTCACCTTCTATTACTCGCCAGAGAAACGTACCTCCATCACCCAACGTGTCCGAAAGTGATATCGGGTACCATGCGGCCTCCCCTGTAACCCGAGCCACTATGGTTTTATCTTTACTTAGGGGATCTGCAGCATTTTTTATCTCAATGATCGAATGCTTGGAGGAGTATTGGTGAACACCATCGCCACTGGTGTTACTCTGCCATTCTATTGCCGCCTCCCCCGCAACGGCGTGTCTTTTGCCGTCTAAAATAATGTTAGCTTTCTGTATGTTCAGGATTGAATCCTTTTGAGAGGACAGGTTCTGACCATTTTCTGTTGTGCCATACTTCCATTCCATTTTGGCATACGGTCCGATTAATGACTGATGATTGCCAGGCGCCCTCACCTGGGGATTGGCTTCCAAGTGCGAAAGTACAGCGGCAAGACGTTGTCTCTTTTGTTCAAGCTTGGCCTCATAGTGTCCACTCTGAGTACTTAGTCGCTCCCTAAGAGTCTCAACTTTCTCGTATCTCGTCTTCCCAAGAAGCAATCCACCTACAGAAACAATAAAAAGTAGGCTTAGCACTGCGATGAACTCGTGGTTTTTGCGCAGCCACACTGTAAAATCTTTAATAGCTCTCATGTCAGGTCGCGGGTCATAAGATAACACCAAGTCAAGAAGGTAAATGCAGCCAGACTTCAACTTTCGATTAACCCCATTTAGGAATTGACGCATGGTAGTTCAGTGCTTGGGAAGAATTTCTTGACGAGTCTAAGATAAAGTGAAAAATCGAAAAGATCTTCCCTTTCTTCCCTGTAGATCGTTTTAATTTCCTGCTGGACATCATTATAAGGAAGCCCCTCTCCCTTAACATGTTTGTCCAGCTCCGTGCACATTAAGGAGTTCACTGTAGCGACAGCATACATAGGCGAATAGCCTAATTCGCTAGCATAGAAATCCCTTAAATCGCTGTATAGAGTGCCTCCGGGCATATATTGCTTTTGCTCATTTGTCTCGGGGGCTATTAGGTCTTTGGCCCGTTCGTCTGCGGTGAAAATGAAGTTCACATTGCCCTTTTGGAGATCCTTCACAAGATCCTGCAACAGCAATTCGCTTACTATCTTAAACCGTTTTGACTTCGCTAGGTATCTAAGCGCCCGTTCATTGACGCTACCTGATATGACCCCTACGGTATCTCCATCCCCCGGAGGCCCCGTCCTACCCGATTTAGAAATAAAGATAGACAACGCATCGGTGTACCCTCTCGTGAAGAATACCCCGCGCTGTTCTCGATACTTGGTGCGAGTTATTTGCCCAATGGCATAGTCAACCTCTCCCCTGGCTACTCCCTCGATAAGGGTTTCATATGTAGGATATTGGAGATAGCGTTTCTGTTGATTTTTCTGTTCCTCTTTGTGCGTCAAGAACTCCTTGAAATAGTTATCCTGGATTGAATTAACAAGGCTCTCTTCAGTCTTGGCCAGATTATTATCTACTCTACCCCCGTCTATCGCCAGTTCCAAAACACTTCCCTCCACCACCCCTACTAGGACTTCATTCATAACTTTGACACGGCTCAGAATTGACTCAAACACTGTAAAGATGAAATATGGGCTCCATTCTTCAAATATCGTTATGTTCCCCTTGCTATCAGTATCCGCCCGGGCAACGCGCCACGCATATGTCCCTGAATGTTCAATCGGCACTTTGACACTATCCACTCCGGGCTGTGTCAAGTAAAACGTCTTACTATCCAGTTTCCTCTTGTCCGGAGTGTCCGCGTCTAGCTTATGTGGACTACACCGCGATTGCTCCCTAAAATTTTCTGTTGTCCGTTTAGAACGATCTACCTCTTGAATCTCTGCAATGCAGACAACTTGAACTAGATATTTGTGGCGGTGCTTCCTATCCCGATCCACCCACTCCAGTTCTTGGTCCATCTCCTTCTTGCCCCCATTGGAGGGCCTGAACAGCAGTGATATCTCGTTCTTTGGAAAGATAGGGAGAGGGCTTCTCACACGCTCTGGAATCCGTGCCTCTATGTTGTTCTGCATCTCGGTCAGGTCGTCCTCATATGCAGTGCGACTTTCTGATAGCTGCTTCAGCAAGTCACCTGCGTCAAAATGGTAGGTTGCGACGAAGACCGCAGAAATCGCAGTTACCAAGCTGGAGAGCGTCAAAAGCGGACCAACCCCGACTCGCTCAAGCAGGGGTTTCTGATCGGGTTGTGTCTGCGCTATTCCCATGCGCGAGTCCTTACAATTATGCCGTGACAGCAGAAGTAATCCTGTGAATCCTCTGGAAACGGGAAGTGAAATGTTCCTGACCCATTGGTGATGTGCGTCTCTTGCGCGGTCGGTGCAGCATCCTCATCGCTCTGCTCTCCCCACCGATACCTAATGCCGTTTAAGTCAAGGTTGATAGGGACCCCGATATGGAGTCGATCGTTTAAGATGGCTTCTCCCTCGAATCGCGAGGCGCGAACCATATCCTTGTGCGTATAGTGAGGAACGACTTTGACTTGGATAGCGGCCCTCAGATAGTCATCGACATGGTTCGTCGAGGGCTTGGGTTTTCTTAGAAACCCTGTAAAGAGATGCGTTTCCTTTCCGGACTCCTCCTGAATATACTTCCCGCTTGGCGCACGACGCATAGGAACAATGAGAGAGCTATTGTCGATGTCCCGCCGAGTGTTGAGGTAGGTCGGTAATCCCCGAATCGCAACATCCACGTTGATTTCCAGAAACTCAATGGCTTCGCCTTGATTGAGATTGGGCAAGTCTCGTTCAATTGTCATGGGTGCCAAGCTCACCTCAAACCGAATATCGCCAAACAAGAAGCGGACGAGGTTTTGATAGCCTTCTTCACTATTCACGAGTCCAAAAGGACCAGAGTGCGCTCGATGCACATACGCACGAGCAGAGTTTTGGATGTAGGCGCTTTCAATCGCAACGAGGCCGTCACTCGCTGGCCCTACGGCATGTTTTGAGACCCAGATCACATAGTCTTTGTAGTTGGTTCCCACAAGACAAAAGATCCGGTCCTCGCTGATGTCCTTCCGGGCTGCTCTGAATTTGTGCAGCTCCTGATTCTTTTTGAGCGATAAAAATCGGCGCATGGTATCTGTCCCGAAGGTATCGGAACCCTGAAATCCGATGAGGTCTCGAATATCCTCGGCCCACCCGAGACCATGTCGGAACACAATCCCTTTGTGAGGAGTTCCGTAGGTGAATACGGTATTCACTGGTGTGGGAGGAGTGGATTTCAAGCTCCTCCTGCTGAATAGCGACTGATTTTGCAAATAGCAGCGAGCAACCAGCCCGCCCATGCTGTGCGCCACAAGGTTGACCTTGAACTCCTTCGGCGACCCACACGCAAGGCGAATCTTGTGCAGAAAAGCTGCAAGCTTTTCTGCATAGTCTTCGACTTCAGGGCGCTTGTTAGTACCTAGAAGGTGAGACTCGGGATCATAGAAACGGAATATCCAAAGCGTTTCACGCCACTTGCCGGCTGGTACGGAATCCGGCAGCGGTTCGTTTGTCGAGGAGACATAGCGGTTGAACGTACTCACATACCTTTCTTCTTCGATCAGCCGGACGAGTGGGCTCTCAAAAATATGCATGTTGGGGCGAGAATCGGATCCCAACTTATATTGCGTAGATCCCAGCTCAAAGCCGTAGAAGGGCGAGTTAAACGTCGACTCGACTTCCCCCTGGGTCATTGCGTAACCGCGGATATATACGATGGGATACTTCTCCACTGCATTACTCCATAGATAAATGCGCCCGAAGGCTCCGGGAACGACTGCATCCCCAACGCCTTGTTCAACAGCCTCCTAAGGCCTCCTTGGATCCTTGTTACTACTTTGCTGTAGTCTGCCCACAGGGCTAATCAACTCTGGCTTGCTAAGCGATTCCCACCCACGCACGGCCTACACGGACGTAGAACGTTGTCTTCTCGTCTTCCCCATTAACTCGTTGAGGAGTGGATCCGTTGGACGCCGTCATAAATGCAACGTTTAACGTCCTCATTGACTACCGCCGAATCGCGTACCGATCGCGCAACGTTCGCATGATTTGCTTGAAATCGTCGCCGCCCAGCGCTGGAGCAACGCGCCTCTCGAAAGCGGCTCTTGGTACCGGTGCAGGTGGTACAGGAATGCTCGGGATGTCCTGACGAGGAGTGGTGCGGAGCACCATCGATAGATCATTTGCTGCAGCGACACGTTCCCCCAGATCCGGAGGGTTGGCACTCATAAACCGACGGGCAATCGTCTTGGCGATTGACGTATGATCGAACACCACGTCACTCGCTTTCCCTTGATCGACCCACGGCGAGATCACAAAGCTCGGCACCCGCAACCCATAGTGATCGATGCCTGAGACCGGCTTGGCCTTCTCCCGGTAGCGTGAATCCAACGGATTCACATGATCATAGAACCCACCATGCTCGTCATACGTGATAATGAGCAGCGTCTTCTGCCATTTCGGCCCCCGCATGACGGCATTCACTATGCGACCGATCAGGTTCTGACCGGCGGTAATATCTGCAGGCGCTCCGTCGTCGTTATCTTGTCCATCTGGTTCATCGATAAAGTTAGGGTCGATGAACGACACAGCTGGCAGGGTTCCTGCCTGCGCACAGGCGAAAAAGCCCTTCACGGGATCATCTGCATCCACGATAAAATGATCGTCAGTGGTGTACTGAGAAAACAAGCGTAGGAAGCAGTAGCGGTGTTCATAGTACCGCCAGTCCACTCCACCTTCCGTAAGATGGTCGAGAATCGTGCGCGTAGCCACCGGCTTGAAGTCGTCACCTGTGAAATTATCAAATTCAAAGTTCCCAAAGGAATCTCGGTTTAGCCGACCAGTCAAGGTATAGAACCGGTTGCAGAATGTCGGTCCCGGATGGGCGGAAAACCAGCGATGGCAAATGAGAAACTCGCGAGCTAATGCATCGTACACTGGCACATTCGCCGCGTTGTGATATCCCATAATTCTTCCCGGATCCACAGTCGCGTTTGGATGATGTTCGGCCAGTAAGTCGGCGAATGAGGCGACGAAGCCATCGCATGTGCCTCCAGCGATCTGGTTCACGACGCCCTTGTGACTGTGGTCAGGACTTTCGAGGAAGGTCGTGTCAGGTAGTAAGAGTGACCGATAGTCTTGCCCCTTGTAGCGATTTGTCTCACCGCCGCGTAATCCATCGACGTCGGATCGACCCCCATGTTTGCTGAGATACCCGAGCATGTGATCGAAGGAGCGATTCTCCATCATCAACACGACAATGTGATCGATATTGGCCAGCGGCCCTGGCTCCATTGGTGGCTGAGTAACTTCTGGGAACGGTTCGAGTTGCCCGGCCGGAATGATGTAGTCGATGGTGAGTGATTGGGCATCGCTCGCCGTGCCGACGACCGTAAAATCTCCACCAACAAGCCAGCGCGTGACCATTTTATTCAGCCGATCACGGTTTTCTGATGACTGCAACGCATCCCATATTTTATCGCGGAAGTTCGCTTCAAGCTCGCCCGCAGTCATCCCGTCGGGAAGTACGCTATCAACATCGGCATTAGGTATAATGAATCGACTGATCAATGTTTTTTCAAGCGCTATTTGTGCTGCCTGTTCGATTGCCTGTTGGTTCACTACTGGCCTAGCATTTGGACCCCCAAATACTTGTTTAATTACTTCCCCTCTAAAGGGTGCTTCAAGGTGTACGTCAATGAACCCCGGTCTACTGTGCAATATCGTCACGGTGGCTGAATCCACGGCCTGGTTGATGTCTCCTATGAACCCGACGAGGTCAATAAGGCCTTGTTGGCTACCGAATTCAAATTTTATCTGGATGTTAAGTCCCTTAATATCAACGTCAAAAGGCACACCAAGAATTTTGTGCCTTAATTCGATGGGACTATCGGCTTCAAAACGAATGCCAAGCCTCACTCCCATTGGTGGCCCAGGATCAAGAGTGAGCGTCAATTTGTCGCTGTTTAACATATGGAAATCATTATCCGCATCCGCAAGCTCCTGTCGATACCGCGGGTGCTCGTGATCGTATCGCTGCGGATGGTCGATGGGGACCGTCGCGTCTTCCTGGGCCACGGTGAGCACCGTCTGTCCAAATGTCTCGCCGGGATTATCCAGGCGTAGTTGAAACATGGGACGAGCACGCTCATTGAAGAAGAGGTCAAACTTACGCTGTAAAACATTCCATGGCAGTACTTTCCTTCTGCTAGCAGGAGGGGGGACAACATCGTCGCGCACGAATTGCGCAGCTTGAAAGGTTCCATCTCCATTGCTCAAGGCGGCCCATACCCCGTCGGTGCCAAAGCCGATGATGTCCGCCTTGCCATTGCCGGTCAGGTCCACGACGAAGCGCGGATGCTGATCCACCCGCCAGCCCTGGTTGACCCCAAACCCTTCGAAGAACTTTGGCTCCCCGAAAGTCCCGTCGCCATTGCTCACTGCGGTCCAGACCCCATTGTCTCCGAACCCCACGATGTCGGCCTTGCCATCGCCGGTCAGGTCGACCACGAACCGCGGATGCTGATCCACCCGCCACCCCTGGTTGACGTGGAACCCCTCCAGCACCAGTTTCGGTGTTTGAAAGGTCCCATCGCCATTGCCAAGTGCCGTCCAGACCCCGTCGTTGCCAAACCCCACGATGTCCGCCTTGCCATCGCCGGTTAGATCCACGACGAATCGCGGATGCTGATCCACCCACCAGCCCTGGTTGACGTGGAACCCCTCCAACACCAGCTTTGGGGCTTGAAAGGTCCCATCGCCGTTGCTCAAGGCAGTCCAGACTCCATCGTTGCCAAACCCCACGATGTCCGCCTTGCCATCGCCGGTTAGATCCACGACGAAGCGTGGATGCTGATCCACCCGCCACCCCCGGTTGCCCCCGAACCCCTCCAGCACTAGTTTCGGTGCTTGAAAGGTCCCATCGCCATTGCCAAGTGCCGTCCAGACCCCGTCGTTGCCAAACCCCACGATGTCCGCCTTGCCATCGCCGGTTAGATCCACGACGAATCGCGGATGCTGATCGACGCGCCAGCCTTTGTTGACGATGAACTCCGTAAGCACGGACTTATCCTGGGCAAAGCTCCCGTCACCATTGCTTAACGCAATCCCCACGTCATTATCCCCGAAGCCGATAATGTCGGCCTTGCCATCACCGGTCAGGTCCACCACAAACCTCAGGTGCTGTTCCGGGTGCCATCCCTGGGAATTGAAACTTGTCAGGACCATGCGCGGCTGACTGAACGTACTCCCGCCCTTATTCACCGCAACCCATACCCCATTGCGGCCAAAGCCCACGATGTCCGCCCGGCCATCGCCGGTCAGATCCGCGACGAAACGGAGCTCCTCGGGACCCCACTCCTGACCTGTCCAACTCATCTTCAGCTCCTTCTAGCAAGAGTCACGTGCATGTGCATAAGTTACGGATGTACGGCACCCTCCATTACCCCACCGCGATTGGTCTTAACCACCTCCACCGCATGACTAGCACTGTTCGGAACAGTAGACCACTCGCCAGCAAAGCAAGGCACGTGCCGAACAAAAAGAGTGTGTGCCTGTTCACTTTGTAGTCCATTCTGGCCATGCGTAGTTCTACATGGCCCTGCATCTTACAGGGGCACCTGTATCTAATTCTACTTGTACGTATCTGTTCAGATACACGATGATCCGCCCAGCAGATACCCGACACATCAGCCGCGTCCTAACACTCGACATCGCCGCTCAACTGTGCGCCGCAGGCAAATCAACCAATCCACTCTGTCAACCAATAGATCGAGGATCGAACCCGTTTTCCGTCTGAACGATAGAAGATCCGACCCTGAACACAACCACGAGTTTGTGAACAATCTCTGGGACGAATCGTATTCATAGCGCCACGCCTGCTAAGCACAATTCTCCGTGGCTGCCGGAGTTGGCCGGGAACAATGCACTACATGGCATGCATGAGGCAAGGCCAGCCCTCAGAGGGCGGAGGATACACACAGCAAGTCTGGGCCATATCGGGCCAGCCGATGCTAAGCAATTAGCCAGTCGAGGTGTTAGACAACATCCCCACCGCAATTGTGAGCCGGAGACCAGCGCCGGAGGATTCTAAGACCGGCGAGTCCAATCAGACCGAACCCAAATAATAACAACGTATCAGGCTCCGGCACGGAGGCCACCGTGAGAGAGGTGAGCTCACCAGTAAAACCACCTGCTTGAAAAGTCATGTTAAAGGTTCGCCGGGCTGGAGCGATGCTCCCGAGGGAAGGTGGCACCAGAGGAAGGGCATCACTTGTGAACAAATCTTGTCCGAAGATATTGAGTTGAAAGCCTTGCGGCGCTAGGTTGTTGATTGAAGGTCCGAGTACCGTTGGGTTAAGAAAAGTATTCGCGAGGAGAAGGACGCTATACTGATCATCCGTTGTTCCTGTCGCAATGGGCACTCCAGGTTGTACATGGATTACCTGGATCCCCGACGAGCTGTTCGTATAGTGTCGGCCAAGCACATCGAGTGAAAAGGCGCCGAGGGCATAACGTGCAATGAGGGGAGAACCCGCGAGGAGGTCCGGCGCTGTGGACTCAAATGTGTAGCTTCCCGAGATCGGAGTATTGGGAAGAATTGGGGGATTCAATATGGGGTTCACAGACGCTGCGACCGTACCGGTGAATTGGAAGGTCACCGGAATAGCCTGTGCCAGACTGCTGATTCCCAGGCTCATGAATATGATCGATGCCACCCCCATAGATTTCATCCAATAAACATGTGCATTTTGACTCTGCATGACGTCTCCTTTCTTGCATCTCACACTGAAACAATGTCATTTCTCAAATAAATAACCAGCTTAGCTACTTGCCCAAGAAAGCTCTTGCACAGAGGACTGCCGACGCTCAACCTCGCACCACCGGCCAATGAACCCATCCGCTTTGACAACCGATACATTGAGACTCCAATCGGCTTTAACTCTGAACAAGATAAGTTCCAGCCCTGAGCTCTTCCAAAGTCACACCTCCTGGTCGTTCCGCGTTTCAGCTTTCCTCACTTGGTCGGTTTTAACGAGACAAAGATGACTTCCTCATAGGTGTGGCCGTTGACAGTGAAACTGGCTGGATCGGAACAGGGACCTGTGAGGATGAACTGACAGACGGTGAGAGGTTTCCCATCCGACGTGATTTCGCCGCTCGCCTTGGTGCAGAGACGGTCATGGAAGACCGGATCCTGCGCTTCGACCTTCGTTCGCGCCCCGGAACACACGTAGCCTACCGGATGAGGGCTGAAGAGGTTGCCGAAGAACCCTCCCTCAGCAAGCGAATAGGCCCTGGTTTCTTCGTTCGTCTGTGCAAGAAACGGCGTGGCTCCAGATTTCGCATGCATCGAGACCTGCACATGTTTGCCGGCATAATTGGTCAGCGCCAACATACAGGCTGAGACCCACCGTTCTTGCAGAGGAGTCAAGGGCGCCTTCAGCCATTCCGGCGCCAGCCCGAGGTGTCCGGGAAACGTGAAGCGCTCATGGCCCTGGACGGAGAAGAGCACCACCGAATCTGGCAAGGCACAATTGACGAGATATTTCAGTTGATGCCGTGCGGTCTCCGTTGCCGCAAGCATCGGATCAGCTAGTTCGACTTCTTGACGCGGCTGGGAGGTAGCAGCCTGGGATGGCAGGGGCGGCTCACGCATCGGTGGTTCTGCCGCTACAAGGCCTGAAAACAGGCCGGTGAAGATGGGGATGATCAGGACCGTCCACATAGGGTGAAGAATGGGAGGGGCGGATGCGTTCCGCCCCTCGAGAGCCAGACGATCTGTTATTTGCTTAACGCCTTCTGGCTAATACGGGAGAGGTCCAGTCCAGTTGCCCGTAGGCCGTTCACGGCGATTCGTTCATTCACAGGCATAGGGGCCAGGCCATTATGAGCAATCCGTTCATTCACCGGCATAGGCGCCAAGCCGTTATGCGCAATCCGTGCGTCGGCAGGCAATGCCGCGAAGAACACCGTGGCACAACCAGCGATCACCACTGCCGTTAGCATCTTTGTCATCTTCCTACCTCTCATGTGTGTGATGTTTTTGATGTGAGCGCCTTCGCTCTTCTCCATCCGTATATTCCATCACGGGACCGATCACGGATTGATCACAGATTCGTAACCACCGGCTATACTGAAGAAATACTTAGGAAGACTGGGCCGAAGAGCGATCGACCACTTATGGAGCTTATGCGGCGCGTGAGATGACGGTCGGCACCAGGTCGAGAGCTTCTGAAGGCTAGCGCTCGGTGACAAGAGAGTCAGACACCGAGTGCCCAATTCCCAATCGGCTTGCGGTTCGCGCGAGTCGGTCGCGAGTGGGATGCAGCCAGGGGAGATGATCGGGCGTAGGAAGAAATTCACCGGTATAGAGAGATCGCGCCTGTTTCACGAGGTGCTCGCTCTGCTCCTGTTTCCCCTGTTCCATGAGGAGCAACGATTCTTTCGCCAGCTGCTCGAACGAGAGCGCATCGACCCAACACAGCGTCTGGTTCAACGAAAGGCGATTTTCCTGTAGCGTCACAGCCTCCTTGTGTTTCAGGAGGACACGCAGTCGATTCAGCTCCGTTGTGAGCGCCTGATAGGCCTGGTCGCCATCGGATTCCGGCCACAAGCGATCGCAGAGCGTCTCAGCCGGCACCTGCTGCCCCCCATGGGCGATGATCGCTTGCAACAACCCCAATGTCTTGCGTGGGACCTTGCGCGTAAACTGAAGCGGCCGGTCATTCACGAGTATCTCGAATTTCCCCAACGTGTACACTTTGATCGCCCAGGGCCAGGCCGTGGAGTACCACGCGATCCCGACCGGCTTGATCTGTAAATTCCTGATGAGTAGACGGACAAAGGCCGGTTCAATTTGCTCCTCCAGCGCCCGCACCAAGAGTCGAGCGGTCTCATCCGGTCGTCCCCACGGAAGATAATGCTGCCCCGTCTCGGCAGCCAATGCGAGTCCTTCGCGTAAGGCCGGGAGCCCATCCGATTCCTGCCCCGCATCAAGATGGAGACGTGCCTTTGCCAGGAGCCACAAGCAACGTCCCAACAGATAGTTACTTGAGACCTGCACCTGTGCTTCCAGGCTGGCTAACAATCGATGTGCTTCGTCGTCGTTCCCCAGCGCATGGTAGGTCATAGCCCATCCAACCCGTATCTCCGCTTCACCGAGGGGACATTGAACGCCACTATTCAATGTGTCAGCTTGCTTGCACTCACGCAAGGCGGACCGGAAGTCCTCGACCAGATAGGCCTGCCACGCTGTGAGAAAGTGTAGATAGCCTTGTTGAAATGGAGCAAGGTGGTCGTAGTGCGGGCGCACCATGGCGAGATATCGTAAAACATCCTGTGGCCGGTTCAGCATAAGACGTGGGTAGGCAGCTACTCCCGCCACCCAACCAATCAGGAAGTAGATCCCCTGTCCATGACACAGTTCAATGATGGGATCGGCCGAAGCCAGGGCCCGCTCCATATCACCTCTGTGCCAAAGAGTGTGGCCTTCCGCATGATCGCGCATGAGCCGAGCCAGTGGAGGGAGATTCTCTCCAAGTCGGTTGCGTATCCTGGTGGAAAAGTAGTTCTTGGCGTGATGGTTTGTCCCTCCACATAAGTCGATGACTGTCCCAGGGACATACGCTGCGGCCAATACGACTGGATCATCGATGGAAGGGAGCAGCCGGTCCAGTTCCTCTCGCACAAGCGGAACCAAGGGGGAACCGAAGTGCGGCCATGCGAAGACCGCCAGAAGGGCAGAGATAAATTCGAACCGAACGGGAGCGGGTAGGTCGGCGGGCATATTCTTCAGCCACCTCTCACCAATTTCCATCCATGAATCGACTCGGCCAAACCGGTCCCAAGAATAGATAATGGCCTTGACAACTCCGACCCAGGCCAAGACCTGCCCCACCAACTCGCCGCGGGTTTCAAACTGGCGATAGGCCTGCTCGTGTTGTGCATGGATCTGTTCAAGCATGGCCGCATTGGCCGGTGGAGTGGAACAGGCCGACCAATACAAGAGCCACGGATCGCTTGCGCATCGCTCCGGTGGGAGCGTCTGGAGCCACTGCTGGATGACTGCAAAGCGGCCTTGACGCAAGAAGCTCGGCGCATGGGAGATGATGGCGTGGGCCACAGCCTCGTGGTCTTGCGCATCTATAGACAGGTCGACTGCAGCTTCGACCTGACCAGCCGTAGAGAGGAGATGGGCGGTCTTGGTGCGCAGGGTGAGCAGGCCCTCCGTCGACCAGTCCTGTTGGAGCCGATGCTGGAGAAACTCCTGAAGCAAGGGGTGATAGGTATAGGACACCGGAGTTCCATCATGCCGCTCGACAAAGTAGCGCCGCCGATAGAGTGTCTCCAAGTAGGATTCAGCGTCACGATGCCCCGACAATTCCGTGGCCATGACTCCCGTGACGACTGGGCAGTAGGCCGTCGAGAGCAGCACGTCTTGCGTACGTACATCCATGCGCGCAAAGACTTCGGCCCCAAGATAGTTGAATAGCGCCTGGCGAGATGGTTCCTGGCTCGCCACTGTGGCGCTGGATCCAGTGGCCTCTTCCAAGAGCAAGACCAACCCGGCCATCCACCCATCGAGGGTGGCCGCAGCTTTGGTCAGTGCCCTCTCGGCAGAGGCGTCGCGTCGGCGAGACCGGTACAAGGCGATGAGCGCGCAGCTTTCCGCCGAGGTGAGGCGCAATATGCCGCTATCCATCATCGTCATGCGACGCGACGCCAATAGGGAAGCCCATGCCGGTGGCGGCTCTTCACGGCTGATGATCAGCACGGGACGTTCCATAGCCAGGTGGCTGAGCCCCAGCGCCACCATCTCATGGACAGGACTGCCGGCTGGAATCGTCTGGTAATTATCCAACACCAGCGCGATGGATCTCGGCAATTGCGCGTCAAGCGCCTCGAAGACGTTGCGCGTGAACACCGACACACCCTGCAAATATTCCGGCGTCAGATGGGGCAGCAGTGGACTCTTCCGCGGCGCAAGCGGACGCGCGGCGAGGCTGAGATAGTGAAAAAACGTCGCCAGATCGCCATCTCGCTCGTCCACCGTATACCAGAGGGGTCGGAGGCGACGTGCGTGCAGATAACTCGCCACCAGCGTCGTCTTGCCTGCGCCCGGTGGTGCAGCGATCCAGATGATGGGTCTGGTGCGGGCGCGATCCAGTTCGCGAAACAACCGTGCACGAGGCACGATCTTCGGCAACCTGGGCGGCGTGAGTTTGCTCGGGAGCGGCCGATTCCGATCCGGGATCGACTGTTCCATCTTCTTCGACATGGTCTTGTTCCCCCTGAACTGCGTGGCGGATCCTGCCATAGCGAGACGCACCACCGCAAGCATGACTTAGAGAAATAGCTGTAAGTTTCTACAGGTAAAAGAGTTACGTCGTCGGCGAAGATAGTAGGAAGGGAACAGAAGCGAAAGAGTCACACGACTTTTCGTAGGTTCGCAATAACCTAGCCACTCGGCCCACAGAAATTCCGTAGATAATTGATATTGCGTGCATCGGTGATCCGGGTCATGGGATTCAGGCTGTCATACTAGTACCGCATCGTCCTTCCTTCTGGATCAGTGACTGTGGCCAGATTCCCCTTCTGCCGTTCTCTTGCGCCACCATCGCAAAGGTGGTACCGTACCGCCATGACACAACTCGCCGAACAGCTCGACAAGAAACTCGCGACATGGAACCCTGAGGTTGCCGCGCAAGTGGAGCAATTGGTAAGCGACGTGATCGCCATGGCCGACGCCAACGCACTTGACCTGCTTCCGTCCCGTCCCGTCGTCCAGAAAGTTCTCGACCTCCTCGATGAAAGCTAAGCCAGGGGAAATCTGGCTTGCCGATCTCGGGTTGGCTGCCAAGCGTCGCCCTGTCCTCATCGTCTCGCGCCATGATCCGGAGGCTCCTCGTGCGCTGCTGGCCTATGTCCCGCTCACTACGCAACATCGAGGCAGTCGCTATGAAATCCCCCTAGGACATCTCCCGTTTCTCGATCAGCCTTCAGTGATTAATGTTCAAGGTGTCGGCGCTCTCGTCGAACCACACCTCGAACGGAAGCTTGGCCAACTTCCCACAGATCTCTTTGCGCAGGTCAAAGCAGCACTTCGGTTCCTATTCGACTTATAAGTCACAGTAGTCCTGCCAAGAATACGCGTCTGCGTCCTGCGCATGTCGGCTCTGGTTCAAGCAAGACCACTTTTTTCCGGCACGATGACCCTTGCGGATCAAAACGAACAGGGCACGACGGGTTATGCCTGAGAACGGAAACGACTTACTCAGGTCGGTCGCGCAAACTGGTGAGGCCTATCGGGATGGTGGGCCACATAAAGAAACGGGCCGTTCTCCTTTCAGAGAACGGCCCGTGGTATACCGAGAAACTGCCGCTGGTCTATTCTACGGCGTGACTGAGATACGATCCTTAATCAGGTCGAAAGTCTCTTTCGGAACCACATTCTTCGCCACCAGTTCACCTTTCACCCGATAGGGGCGATTCCCCACGATGCGTTCCGCCTCATCCTGTTTCAGACCGAGAAAGAGCACCATGTCGTTCGCCGACACTTTATTGATATTCATCGCCGCCGATGCTGCAGCCTGAGTTGCCTGAGCCGTTCCGGACGAAAGCTGATTCGGAGTCACCGTGGCAGCCGCTGCGCCGCTATGAGAACGATCTTTCAGCTCTTTTTGATACCGGGCTACCAGCGACTTCAACGTATCGTTATTGCGCTTCACATCCTGATATTCTTGTTTCACATTCCGGTTCTGCGCCGAGAGCGCTTTCACCTTCTCTTCAAGGTCTTTCGTGCGCCCTTCGATCGCCCCTCGCTCCGCATCGCGCCCATGCTCAACGCGTTGGAGTTCATCGCGAACCGCCTGCGCCTCATTGCCGAACTTCACGTTCAGCTCTTTGAGTGTTCGGACCTGTTGTTCCATGGCGCTCTTCTGTTGCCGAGCCTTCTCCAGCTCCATCTTGGCATTATCTGCTTCGGTTAACGCCGCTTGGTACTTTTTATTGGATACGCATCCCGTGGCCAATACTGCCCCGACCAGCACTACCACTATCCACTCACGTCTCATGCGATCCTCCCTCCATCAAATCCGATAACTTGTCTTTGTATTGAACCCGTACCATGCATTGTGTGTATGCCAACATCCAGACGTTGTCAATATATTTACTGTTGTCCGAATGCCTCCTACCCTTCGTCGCACCACAAGCTTCATCCTCCATCAGATGCTTGACGGATCACCACGGCTCTGTGATGATCCGTCACATCATATCAAAGCCCGCCGGGGAGAGTATCCCCTCTATGTCATTTAATCCTAGGTGGTGTACGCATGAACGAATGGGGCCCGGTTCTCGCCGTGATTCTTGGAGTCGTCGAAGGACTGACCGAATTCTTACCCGTCTCTTCCACCGGTCATCTGATCCTGGTCGGCCATGCATTGGGATTCACCGGCGATGTGGCTGCCAATGCTGAAATCTCCATCCAATTGGGCGCCATCCTCGCGGTCATCGTCTTCGAACGGGAAAAGATCAGTCGACTCTTGTCCGGTGCTTGGCACGAACGTCAGACGCTCTGGTCCTCTCTCGGCAACTCATCCGCCACGACATGGGCGAGTCGTCTCACGGCTTCCATGCAGACTCATCCCAACTTGTGGTTTATCCTCGGGCTAGGAATCGCCTTCCTGCCTGCCGCCATTCTCGGCCTGTTGGCTCATGGGTGGATCAAATCTTATCTCTTCACTCCCTTGACGGTGGCGTCCACATCGATTGTGGGTGGAGTCATTATTCTCCTCGTGGAGGCACGCACACGCACCGCTTCTGCCACGAACCTCGATCAGGTCTCACCACGGCATGCCTTCTGGGTTGGACTGGCACAATGTGCCTCCCTGATTCCCGGCATGTCCCGCTCCGGTTCCACGATCATCGGGGGACTGCTTGCGGGACTGGATCGAAAAGTGGCGACGGAATATTCATTTTTCCTCGCACTCCCGACGATTATCGCCGCCACGCTGTATGAAACGTGGAAAGCCCGCGGAGCGTTCAACGATCAAGACTTTCTGGCACTGGGTCTTGGGATGGTAATCTCCTTCCTGGTCGCCTGGGCGGTCATCGCCGTGTTCCTGACCTATGTCCAACGGCATACCTTGCGCGTCTTTGCCTACTATCGTATTATTCTCGGCATTGTAGTCATGTTGGTCGTCCGCTGAAAGGAGTTGGGCATGTCTTCGGATACGATTCACGTTTACGACACCTGGGTTCACGGCAAGAGCGGCCGCATTCACTTCGATGTCATGACGACGGATGAGGTCACCGCACTCAAACTCGCAAAGGAATACCTGGTCAGCATCGGGGAGCCCGATGCGACGATCACGACCAAGGAATGCCAGTTCTGTCACAGCGAACCGCTGTTTATGTTCTCACCGGAACAGCAAAAACAGGCAAAAGAAAAAGGCGGGTTTATTGTCCGGATGCCGGCCTAATTGCGAGTGCTGAGTTTTGAGGGTTGAGTATGGAGTTCACCTCCGTACTCAGCACTCAGAACTGAGGACTCTCCAGCACCGTCAAGAGGCCGACGACGTCTCCGACGCCTCAGGGGGCTCGATACGTTTTTCGAACGCAAAGTGGATGATGAGGGCGATCACCCCGACGGTGATTGCCGAATCCGCGACGTTGAACGCTGGCCAGTGATAGCTCTCAACGTAGACATCCAGAAAATCAATCACCTCGCCGAAGCGAAGCCGATCGATCAAGTTCCCAATCGCCCCGCCAAGAATCGCGGCAACACTGACCCGCCCCATCCAATCCTCTTCCGGCATCCGTAACAGGATGGTCCCCAGCAGGCCAAGCGCAAAAATCGATGTCAGGCCAAAGAAGACCATGCGAAACGCGTTACTACTGCCGGCTAAGAGACCAAAGGCTGCGCCAGGGTTCCGGATATAGGTCAGACTGAACAGATTGGGAATGACGGGAATCGACTCATGGAGCCGCATCGTCTGCATAATCTGCTGCTTGGTCAGCTGATCGAGCAGGATAATGCCCCCGGTTACCGAGGCCAGCACCATATTCCGGAGCATTGACAGGCTCAACGAACTGCCTCCACACAGCGATCACAGAGGGTCGGATGGGTGGTATCACTTCCGACAGCCTCCCGATAATTCCAGCAACGCTCGCATTTTGCGGCATCAGATCGTTCAACCGTCACGCGAATGTCCTCCATCTTTCCTTCGGCTCTCTTCACCGTCACTCGTGACACAATGAAGAGTGCGCTGAGCTCCTCGGCATAAGAGATCAGAAATTGGTAGGCATCAGGTCCGGCCTCGATGTGCACATGCGCCTCGAGCGAGGAGCCGATCACCTTCTCCCGACGACGGGCCTCCAGCTCTCCCTGAACCAGTGATCGATACGCCAGCAGTTGTTCCCATCGTGCCGCCAACTTCTCGTCTCGCCAGACTGCAAGATTCTCAGGGAAAAGGGTGAGATGGACGCTCGTCCATTCCTTACGCGCCACGCCCGGTAACATGCGCCATATCTCCTCAGCCGTAAAACTCAAGATCGGTGCCAGGAGTTTAGCCAACGCGACCGTGATGTCGAACAAGACGGTTTGGGACCCGCGCCGTACGGGAGAGTCGGCACGGAATGTATAGAGCCTATCCTTCAGGATGTCCAGATAGACGGCACTGAGATCGACGGAGCAAAAATTGTTCACGGCATGGAAGATGGCATGAAATTCAAAGTCGTCATACGCCCGGCGAACTTTGCCGACCAGCTCTCCGAGGCGCATCAAAGCCCAACGGTCCAATTCAGGCAACTGCTCGTATGGGACACGGTGCACATCTGGATTGAAATCGTACAGATTGCTCAGCAGGAATCGGGACGTATTGCGGATCTTCCGATAGGCCTCGATGAGATGATTCAAAATCTCTTGTGAGATACGAAGGTCTTCGCGATAATCCTGTGCCGATACCCAGAGGCGCAGGATTTCCGCACCAGACTGTTTGATGACGTCTTGTGGCGCCACCACATTCCCCGCCGACTTGGACATTTTCTTGCCCTGTCCATCCACCACAAAGCCATGGGTCAAAACGGCTTTGTAGGGCGCTCGATGATCCGTAGTCACTCCAGCAAGCAGGGCACTATGAAACCAGCCACGATGCTGATCTGACCCTTCGAGGTACAAATCGGTTGGCCACCATTTCTTTGGCTTCGCCACAGCCGCGTAGCTCACCCCAGACTCAAACCAGACATCGAGAATGTCCCGTTCTTTCTCGAACGTCGCCCCTCCACACTTCGGGCAGATAGTTCCAGCGGGCAATAGCTCAGAGGCGGACCGCTCAAACCACACATCCGCCCCCTTCGATTCCATCAGGCTCGCAATATGCTCGATCACAACCGGATCGGCCAGGACATGCCGACAGCCTTCGCAGGTAAACCCCGGAATCGGGACACCCCATACACGCTGGCGCGAGAGACACCAGTCCGGCCGGTTCTCGATCATGCCGAAAATTCGATCGCGGCCATAGCTCGGAATCCACCGAACCTGTTCGATCTCTGCCAAAGCCGCTTTCCGCAAGTCATTGATCTCCATGGACACGAACCACTGTTCGGTGGCACGGAAGATCACGGGATTCTTACAGCGCCAGCAATGGGGATAGGAATGGCTCAATGAACCATAACCGAGCAGTCGTCCGTTCGCGTGAAGATAGTCCACGATCTTTGGATTGGCTTTGAACACATGCTGCCCGGAGAATTCCTTCACGATGTCGGTGAATCGCCCGCCGTTATCCACAGGCGCCACAATTTCGAGTTTTTCACCCGGTGACGCCTTGGCATTGTGATCGAGCACGAGAATGTAGTCTTCCATTCCATGGCCGGGCGCGATATGCACACAGCCGGTCCCTTGATCAAGCGTGACGAAATCCCCAAGCAGGATCGGCGACAAGCCAGTAGAAATGGGGCGTTGTGTTTCCAACCCCTCAAAACCCTCACCACCTTTTTTGACTCCGACGACACGATAGTCTGTGATCCCACAGCCTTTGGCAACAGTTCCAAGCAGTTTCTCCGCCACAATCAGCAGCTCATCGCCGACCTGCACAAAGGCATACTCGAAATCACGGTGCAGACAGACAGCTTGATTGGCCGGCAAGGTCCACGGAGTCGTCGTCCAGATGACTACGGAAACCAGTTTGATGCCCTCTGGAAAGGCAACCCCAGGAAAAGTCTTCCCCAAAACCTCCGGGGAGGTCACGACGGGAAATTTGACATAGACCGATGGCGACACATGGTCGTCATACTCAACTTCTGCTTCAGCCAGCGCTGTTTGATCTTGGGTGCACCAGAGAACGGGTTTGAGCCCCTTGTACACGCCTCCCTGCTCGACGAATTTTCCGAACTCCCGGATAATCGTCGCTTCATACCCCGGCGTCATCGTGAGATACGGCTGATCCCACTCGCCCAGAACACCGAGCCGCTTGAACTCCTCGCGCTGAAGATCGACGTACTTTTGAGCATAAGCGCGACAGAGCTTGCGAATGTCGGACACGCTCAAGTCCTTCTTCTTCTCCCCCAACTCCTTCATGACTTGATGCTCGATCGGGAGACCGTGGCAGTCCCAGCCCGGTATATACGGGGACTGGAACCCACTCATCGTTTTCGACTTCACGATGATATCCTTCAGCACCTTGTTCAAGGCATGTCCGATGTGGATACGGCCGTTGGCGTAGGGAGGGCCGTCATGCAGGACATACCGAGGCCGTCCCTGCCCCATCGCTTGGATCTGATCATAGAGCTTCTGTTGCTCCCACCAGGCCAGCATCTCCGGCTCCCGCTGCGGCAAATTGGCCTTCATCGGGAAGTCGGTTTTCGGAAGATTGAGCGTTGCTTTGTAATCCATAGACAATACAATCCGAATACTTACATCATAATCATGCAGAATCGAGGGGACTATACAGGAATGGCTGGCGAGGTACTAGTCCTTACCCTGCTTGCGGACTCGTCAAACACGTCTTCCGGCAAAGCCGCAGCGATTGAGAATGTGAGGCGTAAACCTTTTTCACCCGCCCACCCATTGCCTGTATGAACAGGCGTTTACCCAGGCGGTACGTTGCGCTTTCGAACGACGAGCGAGCGTACGAGAAAGCGTTTTTCACGATCCCGTTAGCTGACGGCCATCATGCGATCGAGTGCGACTTTTGCCCAATGCTTGTCGTCGTCCGGCACGACGATCTGATTCACCACGTGGCCTTCGGCCAGATTTTCCATGGTCCAGCAGAGGTGAGCTGCATCGATGCGAAACATGGTGGCACATTGGCAGACGGTGGAGGACAGGAAAAACACTTTCTTATCGGTGAGTTCATGTTTCAAGCGATTGACGAGATTCAATTCAGTGCCGACGGCCCAGGTCGTCCCGGCCGGTGCAGCCGTGACGGTGCGGATGATGAATTCGGTCGATCCGATCAGATCCGCTTTGTTCACTACATCTTCATGACATTCCGGATGCACGATGACGTTCCCGTCCGGATACTGTTTGCGGAAATGATCCACATGGACCGGTTGAAACATCTGGTGAACGCTGCAGTGACCTTTCCAGAGGATCAACTTCGCCCGTTTGATAGCTTCCTTCGTATTTCCACCATTAGGCTGATAGGGGTCCCACACGATCATCTGCTCGCGGGGAATCCCCATTTTGTTGGCCGTATTGCGGCCCAAATGCTCATCCGGAAAGAATAAGATTTTTTCTCGTCTGGCCCAACACCACTCGATCACGGCTTTGGCGTTGGAAGAGGTGCAGGTAATGCCCCCATGCTCGCCGCAAAACGCCTTGAGGACCGCCGCCGAATTCACATACACCGCCGGCATCACGGTCTCATCGGCGGGAACCACACGGTTCAGCGCTTCCCAACATTGATCCACTTGCTCGATCGCAGCCATATCAGCCATGGAACAACCCGCAGCCATATCGGGCAGGATCACCGTCTGCTGGGAGCGGCTGAGGATATCCGCTGTCTCGGCCATAAAGTGCACACCGCAAAACACGATATAGGGCCGTTCAGAACGTTCAGCCGCGAGCTTGGCCAGCAACAGCGAGTCTCCACGAAAGTCGGCATGTTGAATGACTTCATCACGCTGGTAGTTATGGCCGAGGATCATCACGCGCTCGCCAAGCACCTGCTTCGCGAATACTGTCCGGCGAAACAATTCCGCTGCCGGCAATGCCTGATACTCGGTAATGGATCTTGGTAGTGTCGCTATTGCAGTCACAATACGTCCTCCCACGTCAGGAGGTTGATTCTACGATAGCCCCTTCCCACAATCAACGAATCCCACCTTGTGGAAAAGTCCCATCCCCTCGCCCCAAAAGGAGAAACTCCGACATGGGCCTAATAGCCGATTGACTTCGGTGATTTGGAGTAATACGATCAACCATTCATAGCTAGGGGAGCCACGTGGCTGAGAGTCCGAATAAGTCGGACGACCCTCACAACCTGACCTGGGTAATACCAGCGTAGGGAAGCCGACAGCCGCGGTCGTTGTGAGCACTCAGCCGTACCTCCCCCACGGAGTACGGCTTTTTTATTGAGGTACCCCCTCAACGCTCCTCATCTCAGAAAGGATGCGACCATGAGCGAATATACCGGCAACGGACAGAAGCCCACGACATTGACAACCGCGCCGTTCCCAGCCTCACGCAAGGTCTATGTGGCAGGTACCCATCCCGGCGTGCATGTGCCCATGCGAGAAATCAGCCTGAGCCCGACCAAATCCATGAATGGCGGCGTGCCGACACCGAACCAACCAGTCACCGTCTACGATACGTCAGGTCCCTATACCGACCCGTCTGTGACGATCGACGTCCGAGCAGGACTCGCGCCGCTCCGCCGCTCCTGGATCATAGGCCGTCAGGATGTGGAAGAACTCGCCGACATCTCGTCCCACTACGGCCGCCAACGCGCCGCCGACTCCAAACTAGACGGCCTTCGGTTTCAACATATCCGCAAGCCGCTCCGTGCCAAGACCGGCCAGAACGTCACCCAGATCCACTACGCGCGCAAAGGGATCGTGACTCCAGAGATGGAATTTATTGCCCTCCGTGAAAACCAGTCGCGTGAGGTGGCTCGTGAACGCGCTGAGCGCAACGGCAAGGGCGGCGGCGTGGCTCAGCACTCCGGTCAATCCTGGGGCGCCCGCATTCCCGACGTCATCACGCCCGAGTTCGTCCGCGACGAAGTGGCCCGTGGCCGCGCGATTATTCCCTCGAACGTGAATCATCCGGAAAGTGAGCCGATGATCATTGGCCGGAACTTTCTCGTCAAGATCAACTCGAACATTGGCAATTCCGCGGTCGCCTCGTCCATTGAAGAAGAAGTCGAGAAAATGATCTGGTCGATACGCTGGGGCGCTGATACCGTCATGGACCTCTCGACAGGGAAAAACATTCATGAAACGCGTGAATGGATCATTCGGAACGCGCCGGTTCCGATCGGCACGGTGCCGATCTATCAGGCGCTCGAGAAGGTGAACGGCAAGGCGGAAGACCTCACCTGGGAGATTTTCCGCGACACACTCATCGAACAAGCTGAGCAGGGTGTCGATTATTTCACGATTCACGCCGGTGTACGCCTCGCCTATGTGCCCATGACCGCCAAGCGGATGACCGGCATCGTGTCACGCGGCGGCTCAATCCACGCCAAGTGGTGCCTGGCGCATCATCAAGAGAACTTCGCCTATACCCACTTCGAAGAGATCTGCGAGATCATGAAGGCCTACGACGTGTCATTCAGCCTGGGCGACGGGCTTCGGCCGGGCTCCATCGCCGATGCCAACGACGAAGGCCAGTTCGCCGAGTTGGAAACGCTGGGCGAACTGACTAAGATCGCCTGGAAGCATGACGTGCAGGTCATGATCGAAGGGCCCGGCCACGTACCGATGCATATGATCCAGGTGAACATGGAAAAACAGCTCAAGGAATGCCAGGAGGCGCCCTTCTATACGCTCGGGCCTCTGACGACCGACATCGCGCCAGGCTATGACCACATTACATCCGGCATCGGTGCGGCCATGATCGGCTGGTACGGCTGCGCGATGCTCTGTTACGTGACGCCGAAAGAGCACCTCGGCCTCCCCGATCGTGAAGATGTGAAGACGGGTGTGGTCACCTACAAAATCGCCGCTCATGCCGCCGACCTGGCCAAAGGCCACCCTGGCGCACAGATCCGGGACAACGCGCTGTCGAAGGCCAGATTTGAGTTCCGCTGGGAAGATCAGTTCAATCTCTCGTTGGACCCGGAGACCGCACAGCAGTTCCACGACGAAACGCTTCCCGACAATGCCGCCAAGGTTTCACATTTTTGCTCGATGTGCGGACCCCACTTCTGTTCCATGAAGATCACGCAAGACGTCCGTGATTACGCCGCACAGCTCAAGGTGGACGAGCAGCAAGCCATTCAAATCGGCATGAAAGAAAAATCAGAAGAGTTCAAAAAGGCTGGAGCAGAAATCTACCGCTGAATCGGTTAAGAATTGAGTATTGGGAAACACTTCAATCATGAACAAGCCAAAGCCCGCACCATTGCGCGAGAAAGATATTACCCGGCAGATTGCCCGGGAATACTATAAAGAGTTCGATCAACTGATCGAAAGCGATGTCATTATCGTGGGCGCCGGCCCATCCGGGCTGATTTGCGCACACGATCTGGCGGCGAAGGGATTTCGCACCCTTCTCATCGAACAAAGCCTGGCACTTGGAGGGGGATTCTGGTCCGGTGGATATCTCATGAACAAGGCCACGATTTGTGAGCCTGCGAATGAGATTCTCGAAGAGATCGGTGTTCCTTGCAAGAAGATCAACGAGTGCGCGGGTATGTACATGGTCGACCCACCCCATGCCACCGGGGCGCTGATCTCCGCGGCATACAAGGCCGGCGCCAAGATCATGAACTTGACGCGGGTCCTCGACCTGATTCTGCGAAACGAAGGGGTATTGGAAGGCGTCGTGGTGAACAACACCACAGCTGAAATGGCTGGTCATGATACCATCCATGTCGATCCCATCGCGCTCGAAAGCAAGATTGTGGTGGATGCCACCGGCCATGATGCCATTGTGGTTGAGCTTCTCCATAAGAGAAACCTGTATCAGAAAATTCCGGGAAACGGAGCCATGTGGGTTTCCCGCTCTGAAGAAGAAATCATGGATCGCACCGGAGAGGTCTATCCGAATTGCTTTGTCATTGGATTAGCCGTTGCAGCCGTTTATGGCACACCGCGAATGGGGCCGGCATTCGGCTCGATGTTGTTGTCTGGCCGGTATGGCGCAGAGTTGATTGCAAAAAAGCTGAAGAACGAATAGGCTACAGCCGTCAGCTCTCAACTAGAAGCTGACGACCTTCAGCTCACTCTTATGAACATCCAAGATTTTCTCGTCCAAGGTGAAGGGCACGAAGAAGACAAACGCCAGGCGTGGGAGCTGTTTCAACAAGCATTTGCACGGCAGATGAAAGGCGAACTCGAAGAAGCGGTCAACCTGTACAAGCAATCGATCGCGACCCATCCGACCGCCGAGGCCTACACCTTCTTAGGCTGGACCTATAGCTTCATGGGACGACTCGATGATGCCATTGAGGAATGTCACAAAGCCATCGAGCAGGATCCCGACTTCGGCAATCCCTACAACGATATCGGTGCGTACCTGATTGAGAAGGGAGAATTCGACGAGGCGATTTCCTGGTTTCAGAAAGCGATGCAGGCCAAGCGCTACGAAAGCCCTGCCTATCCCCATCTCAATCTCGGTCGCGTCTACGAGCGAAAAGGGAGCTGGACGGAAGCGATTGATTCGTATAAGGCAGCGCTCACCTTGGATCCCAACTATGCACTCGCCAAGAAAGCCCTTGGACGGTTGGTGAGTTCGTTGAACTGATTATATGGTCTATCTGCTCGACCGTGTCTCTCTAGGCCATCTAGTCCTCGGCCTCTCAGGAAGGTTCCAGGAATCCAAAATCGAACCGCACGCATGAACACAACGGGACACCACGCAGACAAAACAGACCGCATAGACAAGAAGACCATTCTTGTCGCTGTGACTGATCTCTTCTTCTACATCAAGGTCCGAGACGCGTTACGTCAACCGGACTATCAGCTTGAAAAAGCTCGCGCGCAACAGGATATTCTGGAAAAATCTCTTGCGGTGAGACCCGGTGCCATCATCTTCAACATGAACGACGTAGCCCTCAATGCCTTTCAGGCATTGGAACAGCTAAAAGCGGACCCACGACTGAAAGATATTCCGACCCTGGCCTTTGCCAACCACGAAGAGGTCGAAACCTGGAATCATGCGAGAGCGCTCGGTGTGACAAAGATCGTCTCCCGTAATGAATTTTCCGGTCGGACCAGAGAGCTCGTAGAAGAAGTCATGAAGAACCATGTCGTCGCGTCGGAAAGTTGTGAAAGTCTGTGACTGTTGATTTGACGACTTGTAGACTTTCAAGCTGACTATGAAACACTCACGCCTTCACCAACAACACATTCAACTGGGTGCGATGTTTGAGGAGATTACAGGCTGGGAGATGCCTGTGCACTATGGGGACATGGCTGCAGAACATCGTGCCGTCCGCGAAACAGTAGGGATAGCCGACCTCTCCCATCGCGGCAAGCTCCGGATCACAGGTGAGGATCGCGTGAAGTGGCTGCAAAGCATCATCAGCAACGATATCCTTCCCCTCCAACCTGGGCAAGGGCGCTATTCCAGTTTCTTGACCCATAAAGGCAAGATGCTCACATACTTCCGCCTGTACATACAAAGCGACGCCGTTATGGTGGAAGACGTCGGTGAGATCGGTGAAGCCACATTCCAAGCCTTCCGAAAATTCCTGCTCTACGGGACCAAGGCCAGGATGGAGAACTGCGCCGAGACTTGGGGACTCTTGCTGGTCAGCGGACCCAAAGCCGCTCAGGTCATTCAATCCGCATTCGGCGTGGACGTCACAGACTTGAAGCCGGTCGATTTTGTCACGGCACAAATCGGGGGGCAACCTGCGCTGATGGTACGCACCGAAGAAACGGGCGACGTTGATATTGAGGTTCTCCTTCCAGCCGAAAGCCTCCTCACGGCTTGGACGAGTGCGTTGCAAGCTGGTGCCAGATTTGGAATCAGAGCCATCGGAACCCAGGCTCGAGAGGCCTTACGCATGGAAGCTGGGCTCCCGAAAGCTGGGCTAGATTTGAACGAGGAAATCGTTCCGCCTGAGGCCAACCTTGAAGGAAAAGCGTTCAGCCTCAACAAAGGGTGCTATCCGGGACAAGAGGTTGTCGCGCGCATGGATACCTATGGCAATGTGCGCCGTAAACTCGTAGGACTTGTCTTGGCTGATCCCGTCATTCCTCCCCATGGAGCGAAGCTCTTCAGCGGCGATCGCGAAGTCGGCTGGATTAGCAGCGCTGTCCGTTCTCCTCAGTTCAACAAGACCATCGCCTTTGGATTTCCGCTGCGAGACTTCAGTACCGCAGGGACAGAACTCGCCGTGGAATGTAGCGGAAGCAGGCACCAGGCAACCATTCATGCTCTTCCCTTTTACACCAGACCGTAACGGCATCCCCCTCAACACTCCTGAACACCTATGTCCATTGATGAACAGGAAGCCGGGGCCCAGCTCACCCCGTACCAAGCAGCTGGTGAGCTGGTCGGAATCACTCGCCTGGTCGATGAGTTTTACGCCAATATGGATCGCTTGCCGGAGGCCAAAGTCATCCGAGACATGCACCCACCTGATCTCGCAGAATCACGAAAGAAACTGACATACTTTCTCTGTGGCTGGCTGGGCGGTCCAAGACTTTTCCACCAACACTATGGACCGATCAGCATTCCAGGCGCGCATAAGCGGTTCCCGATCGGATACGAGGAACGCGATGCCTGGCTCCTCTGTATGCAGCGAGCCCTTGCCGTCCAGCCATACAGTAATGAATTAAAGGACTACCTCTTGGCGGCACTCAGCATCCCGGCTGAACGGGTCCGGCAAGTGAACGCGGGCGAGATCTAGGCCTCGGCGCTACCCTGCCTTTATTCGCTTACATAAGCTGGGCAATTCCTCATTAGCCTTACTCCACGCACATCTGGATACAGCCTGCATCCTTCCGGATACAGGGGCACAGTGATATGAGACTTCCGGAAGACACCACTCTCCTTCAAAATCAAGGCGATCAGAATAGGAGTCCCCCTGGCACTCTCCTTGCTGTCGTAATAAACCAAAGCCAAACCAGAATTCGCAAGACGTGTGCATCCGTCAGTCAGCTATACAAAGACTCACGATGAAGCCCAAAACGGGTCAGACCTACGAGAGAGGAATAGGCAGAAGAGAACCTGTGCAGTAAGGTGAGTTCGGATTCGTGATAGATACCATGACTTCTCTCTTCAACAATTCAAACGATCATCACCTCCAAACGGAACCGATCTCTATCGGCTGCGAGGCATGGATCGATGTAGGCCGGTTTTGTGCCGCTGAAAAGCCCGCACACCATGCCACAAAAACACCCACCGGTACGTCTCTGACGAGGTCATTCACCGACATCCGCAGAAAATTTCAGAAAAGTTCCAACGGAGACATCGACTAGTCTCAACCATACCTCTCCCTGCTTTTCTACACCGTCGTTCACAACCTCCTCTTGACGAATCAACAGTGGGATCGTTCGTATGCTCTGAAACGAACCTATCCCAGCTTAGACATTCCATGTGCGACGGCCACGTCAGCAGTATTGAGGGCGTACCGCAAACGACCTGCCATGCTCCTGAACTCAGGCTGCTGGATCCATCGTCGATACTGTGACTACGGCTTTGGTTCTACATCGTTGAACGAAGCGGACCTTTCCCACCACGTAGGCGATTGCGGTGACGGCACAGGCGAGGAGATAGCAAGCTTGATATGCTAAACTGTTCGCTGCAACAGGGAGGTTGTATGGAAACACAAAGGCTTCGCTTACATCTCTGTTTGGTAATACTCACACTCCTGCTCTCGCCTGCTATGACCCTTGCGATGTCAGGCATGGATATGCCACACGGAGGACATGGGAAATCGACGTACGCCCTATCGCAAAATATAGGCGAGCCGATCAATTCATCAGAAGCAGAGATCGAGATCACCTATAGTGCCGACGGAAAGACCGCCATCTTTGCCTCTGGACGTAAGGGCAGCATCCCCTCACCAGGCGTTCCTTACAATTTCGACGTCTGGATGGCCCACAAGGTGAATGGTACATGGCAAGAACCGATTCATCTGGGACCGGGCATTGATCCCACGGTGGGGCCGAACATCAATACAGCCGCATGGGAACTGGAGCCAAGCCTCTCCGATGACGGCAACGTCATTTATTTCACCAGATACGAGCCTGGCAATCTCTCGACCGGTGACCTTTACGTGACCCAGAAGATCAACGGCGTGTGGCAACCGGCGAGAAACTGGAACGAAGTCCCGGAACTCCCCCATATCAATACGCCGACCGGCGAGGAACACTGTCCGATCATTGCTTCCGACAGCCTGATCTACTTCAACTATCAGCAGCCGGGCGTCACACAAGACAGCGACGTCTGGAAAGTCGAGAAGAAAAATGGGGTCTGGCAGAAACCGGAGAGTCTTGGACCGCGTATCAATTCACCCTACCGTGACCATATGCACTGGACTGGCCTGTCGAAAGATGGCAAGAGTCTTATTCTCACGAGTACGCGTCCGGACATGGGCTCGCGAGGGGGACATGACATGTGGATTTCCTACCAGAACCCTAAAGGGGAATGGCAAGAACCGCTGAACCTTGGCGACACCATCAATACAGCCGGCGAAGATATGTGCTGGACCTTTACGCCGGACGGCAAGACCTTTACGGGCGGTTCGGGCCCTCGTGATTCGTATAATCACGACATTATGTGGGTAAAGAAAGAGGATGTTCCGTTACTGAAGAATTTTGACCCGATCGGGCCACCTCCGAATCTGCTCACCAACAACTCCGGCACTGTCAAATAACAGTGCCTCGAGAAATATGGTATCTACGGTACAGTATCGCTGTCACTGGTAGTGCTGGGCTTGAGTCAGAAAGAGGTTATTGTAGAGGCCTTGCTGTGCCATCAAGTCGTCGTGTGTCCCTTGTTCCACAATTTGTCCCTGGTCCACGACGAAGATTCGGTCCGCCATCTTGACCGTGGACAACCGATGGCTGATTAAGATTGCCGTCCGTCCCTGAGCAAGTTCATGAAACCGTTCGAACAGTTCTGCTTCTGCCTTGGCATCCATCGCGCTGGTGGGCTCATCGAGAATAAGAATTTGTGAATCTCGCAGTATTGACCTGGCAAGAGCGACTTTCTGCCATTCACCGATGCTCAGTTCATGCCCACCATCAAAGAGTTTGCCAAGTAACGACTCATAACCGTTCGGTAATCGTTCGATGACCTCGTGGATTCCTGCCTGTTTCGCTGCCTGAACAATGGTGAATGGGTCAACACCGGGAGCCCTCACACCCAACGCGATATTGTCTTTGACAGACAACTGAAACTTCACGAAGTCTTGGAATACTCCACTGACCGCGCCTCGTACATCAGCAATCGGGTAGTCACGGAGATCCGTCCCGTCGATTGTGATACGTCCATCCGTCGGGTCGTACAAACGGCACAAGAGCTTCACCAATGTAGTCTTTCCCGCACCGTTTGCTCCAACGAATGCGACATGCTCCCCAGGTTTGATCGAAAAACTGAAGTCTCGAATCGCCACGCGTTCCTCATGCGGATATTGGAACGACACGTGTTCAAAGACCAATCCCTCGGTAATTGGGCGAGGAAATGTCTTCTGGTTCGTGGATATCGGCAGACGGGACTGGACTCCCAGGAACTCGTTCAGCGTAGTGAGGAACAGATTATTTTCGTACAGATTCGCCACACTCTGCCCCACAGCCTCCAGAAATCCAGAAGCGCGCTGCACAGCCTGGAAACACATGACAAGGTCCCCCACACTAAAATGTCCCTGGAGCGTTCGCATCGCCACAAAACTGTAGACCCCAAATATGGCAACTACCCCAATCAGCTGAGCGATGGACGCCGAGAGTGCCCATCGCCGCTCCAGTACGATCCGCTCTCGACACAATACCGAGCGCGCATCCAGGAACCACTGTCGAAGTCGAGCGCCCAGATCGAATAGCCGGACTTCTTTCGCAGCACCGGCTTGTGTCAGCAGCATGTGAACATACCACGCCTTCCGCTCAAGCGGCGTCCGCTCACGCTCCCACACAAATAACCGATTTGATTGCTGCAGACGGACGATCAAGTACGGCACTGCTGCCACGATCAGGATTGGGATGACACCCCAATGCAACCACCAGAGGACGGCGCCCATTGCGATCAATGAAATGGCGTTTTGACCTAATTGAAGCACGGCATTGAGAATAGCCGTGGGGCGATAGGGAGCTTCCTGCTGGGCACGGTGGAGCGTGTCGTGATATTGGGCATTCTCATAATACTCAAGGTCGACTTCAACCGATTTGGCCTGAAGGAGTGCATACATATGGTCCGTGACGATCTGGCCCTGAGTTCTCGAAAGCAGGCCGCCCAGAGCATTCAGTATGACAGTAACTGCCGCCACACCCGCTATGCCTCCAAGAATCAGGAGTATGCCTGTCAGCGAAGGATCCTCCGTCGGAGTCTTAAGCGCTTCGGTTACAGTATCAATCAACAACTTCGTCAGGTAGAGGACTACGAGTGGAAGGAGTCCCTGGACTAGACGTACACCGATACTAGCGACAGCGAGACTCGGACTACTCTCCCACACAAGTGAAAGTGCCCAGCGAACCGTCGTGAGAAACGAACCTATGCGTTGCTTACTGATATTCATGGACAGTTGGGCCATAAACTCTCTGGCATCAGCCGGCAGAAATTTCTGCCGTACTCCTGACCTGATCGGAAGGGTAAGAGAATGTCACAGTGAAGCGCTGCCAATGTGGACCAGGCTCATAAAATGCCTCCGAGTCCAGCGTGAGCCAGGCATGACCATCGAGGCCTGTGACCTCTCTTCGTACTCCACAATGGAATACCACCGGATAGCCAAGTTGTCGAGCACATCGATACAACGACAAGGACCGGGGAAAGCAGTTTCCTCTTTCGTTATACGGAAACAGCTTGAGCCAGTAATCTACATACCCCACCAACGCCTTCATCACAGCGTCGTCAGGTTTGCAGGCCACGGAGCGAGGGTTCAAACGCTTGAGAACCTGCGGCAAGCTGCTCAATCGAAGCAAAATCCGAACCGAGAGCACCACATATCCAGCACGGAACAGCCGCCAATATTTGGTCACGCGAGCGATCACGATACTGACACCTAAATACCGTGTGTGACCCAGCGATGGATGGCATGACGAATCGTCGGTGAGAGAAGACGCGTCAGCGCTCGATGAGCCGGCACAATCAGGCGAGCCATCCTGGACAAGGAAGTTCTCCAGCGAAACCACGCAGGAGGCGTCAGCGCCAGTTGGCTATGCGCTCTGCACAACAACACACCGAGCCACCACCGCTCATGCCAGGAATCTTTCAGCGCAAAATAGAGCGCACCTGCCTGTTCTTCGCTGATTCCCTCGTGGTAATTTTTCAGAAGACTGGCCGGCATCCGATGGGATAGCGCCTGTACCTCCGTCTCATGCTTCAGGTTGGTCAACACTCCTTCAGGAAGAGGCGCATCCAATAATCGGTGAGCAAGCGACAATCCCATATACAGCATGCGCTGACAACGCCAGTTCGAGGCACACGAAACAATCTGATCCCAGTCCAGGTTCGGCTGGGAACGAAGCAATTCAGCGACATCGCATACCCATTTCAGCAACTCCCACGCATGTTTGGAACCATGCACACACAGCACGATCAATAACATCTCCGAGGACAATCCAGGAACCGGCTTGTCCTTCAACATCACAGGCCGTCGAGATCGCCAGAACTCCGGCCGATCGAGCCAAAAGGCAAAGTGCTGATGTGCCATCACCCATTGAAGGTCGACTCGGGAGAGTGGACGTTTCTTGACGAAGACGTGATAGGGCCCTTCGTGAGTATGACTTTCACGGCTCTCGCCATTCGTGGTTTTTCTCTCATAACCTTGCGAGAGGATGATTGTCCGTGCTTCAGAAAGAGCTTGTTTAGGAATAAGCAGGTCGAGATCGGTGAAATCACGAAGTGCCAGATCCCCATAGGCTAAGACCGCCAGCGTTGCTCCCTTGATAGGAATGACGGGAACTCCTCGCACCTCAAATGCTTCACATAAGTCAACAAGGTCCTTGGCGAGCGACTGGTTGAGCAACGACCCGACTTGAGCCTTCTGGCGCAACGTAGCCAATACGTGGGCGGGTACAAGATCCGGCATAACGGTCGACAGGCTTTTGTACAACAACGGAACCACGCCATGATACTCGGCCATATCAAGGACCATCGACCAATTAATCGACTCCTGCACTCTCTTTCGAATACGTTGCTTCAGCTCATCGGTTATATCCGTCCGGGCACACCAGACGAGCAATTCTGCTTCCGGTAGCAGAGGCAACTGTCTAGTACCAACCCCTTGCAGCATCACTTGCTTCCCTCCAGAAGGGGCGTAATTAAATTCGGAAGATCGAGAATATCCCGACCAAAATGGAGACGGTAGCACTCCACCTGTTGGACTAGTTTCACTAAGACTTGAAACTCACGTCTGGCGACTTCAGAGTTGTAGACCAACAGCGCTTGAGGGAGGAGCATTTCCAATGCCCGGCTCTTCGGAAGTAGCTCCACATGACTATAGAGAGCATCGACAACCTGGGGGAATAACACGATGGCTGGACGACAACATTCGCCTATCCCAGTGGTATAGAGCTCCTCTGCATGAAAAGCCCGCTTCGGAAATCGAGGTCGTAGCACATGAGCAGGCGCAGTCCGCAGTTCGGGAAAGAAGGCAATGGTTTCTTCGGTGACATTGATCTTGATGGGAAAGGGAAGAAGATCAACATGGGTTCCAGCATCGCGCATCAATGGATGATCATCCGAAAGATATCGATAGCCTGACCGGAGCAATGAGATAAACGACGTCGTCTTCCCGCGTCCGCTGTTGCCTGGAATTAAGACCCCTTTCCCGTTCCTCTCCAGCGCCGTCGCATGAATCGTATAGAGGCCCTGACGCCGCAAGAGCTCAATCAACGCAAGGTGGAACAAATACTCGATCAGACTTTCGTGCATCGTATGAGGATTGATCAGATATCCATCAGCTCTCTGCTGTGAGCCGTCGATCACCAGTACTCCAACCTCGGAGAAATCCGCAATTAAGCGCCCGCCGTCATCAAACACCTGATACGGCAGATTGGTTTCTCGTCGATCACCCACTGCTGCTCCCGTTCCTGCCGCAAGTCGGCAAGCCGACGATGTCATAGTTACGGGAATATCTGCTCGATCCTTGACGGCATGAAAGCACAAGGTGAGCGAACCGGACTCATCGATAAGATCTCGGCGAAAGTGCCTGAGCAGTTCGTTCACTGGGTCGACGAGAGCAGTGGATGTCGTAAGATACCGTACCGGCGTACCATAGAGCGCAAAGTGAGACTCCGTGATAGTCTGACCGGCAACAGAACTTCTCATCGTTTTCCTCATAGCTTCTGTTGTCACTTAGTATTCGGCAGCAACTTTCAGGGCAGACTAGCTGGTTCTCACGAACCAGCCAGTCCTCTCTCTAAACCTAGTGTCGGCCAAAGCGACCAAAACCGCCGAAGCCTCCCCATCCCTGTCCAAACCCATACCCATTGCCACGGCCCTTGTCTTCACAATAGCCTGACTTCCCTGCGGTGATATCCCGCAGGAGTTCATGCTTCACGACTGTAGGCCGGATGTACGTTTCCTTCTTCATGCTGCCTCACCTCCTCACCAGGTTGAATAGCCCATCCTGATCTAGCCGATTCAGTTACCGGGTTACGTCCTGGCAGCCAGAATTTCCAGGCACACCATCGTATCCGCCGTTACCATAACCGCAATTGCCGTTTGAACTCCCAGCGGTGATATCGCGCAACAACTCATGCTTCACGAAGGCCGGCTGTACATATGATTCTTTCTTCATGCTGTTTCACCTCCTTTCTGGTTGAAGTAGCCCTTCTTGGATCAGGTCATTGACCAGGGTGACGAGATCGTCGAGGGCCCGCTCGGGAGCGACATCAAACCGGTCAGAGAGGACCGCATGAATGTCGCTGATTGTATGATGACCAGTGCAGAGTTCCCAGATCACGCTGCCTAGCCGATTCAATGTGTAATACCGGCCGGTGCTCAGATCCAACAACACCGTCTCCCCATCCATAGTTGTGCCTTGCACATCGGGGGTTTGGTGAAGAATAGTTTGGCGCGTCAGGAGAGGATCGACGAGGTCAGCTGCCCTACTTTGAGAGGAGCGTGCGTCAGTGGCACCAGCCATAGGTAGTCCCTCCATAAGCTACACCTCACGCTGTTTGGAACCAGAATCAATTAATATTGTAGGGATATAACATGATGGAACAGTCTCCAAAACTATGCTTCTGAGGGAAGGAGACAGAAGAAAGTATGGGGCCGAACCCTTCAGGCTACGACGCTTCACACCTTTTCCAGACAGATAACTTGTCCAGTAATCAACTAGTTATGTGGAGATTCCAGAAAAAGCGAGTGGGGAACGAGAGGAGGTTCCTAGGTCAGAGCTTCTCGAGATCATATTCCAGATGTCTGAATGCTGCACCTGAACCGGTATAGAAAAAGCTGACTGAATGGTACGGAACGCTGTGGCGTGGAGGCGCGCCTCTGGTCGCACCCTCACGCCACAACTGGATGAATAGATTACCGCTCCGGATTTCTCGCCATCGCGACGGCGGCGGCAAATTTCAGCAGGCTGGCCCGCTCTTCGTCGTCCAACGCCAATAACAAATGCGCTTCCTCACCATGCATCAGGCGAAGGCTTAAGAACGGTTCTTCTCGGCGTTTTTCCCGGTTGTCCCACATTGCGTCGATCAACTGAACCTTATCCAATTGACCGACCGACACTACATCGTATCGGAAGTAGGAGTCTCCGATCACGACGTCAAACACCACATGGCCTGCGGTCAGCAGTACCAGATTGAATCGCCCTTGGTCTTCATATCCTTCAGGCAGAAATTTATTGACGTGGCAAAGCGCGATCTTACGATCGCCCAACATGTGACGAAATTTGTCTTTTAACTCCGGATAATCGATCTGTAAGGCCTTCTCATCCGGCCCTGTCGCTGCCACGGCCGCCGCTTCCGCTCTCGAAAAAATCTCATCGGCGGATATCAATGCTGACATGATATTCCTTTCTATCTCGTTGAAGAAAACATCCCCACGGTCCCTGAAGTCCGTACCGTACCCGCCACCAAGCCTGGATTGCAAGGGGCAGCGACTGGATCTCACCTTATTCTACTGAGCCGCAATGCGGTGAGACACTCGTTCCTTACCCGTCTCATCCACCACACTCACATGGAAATCATACTTCGTGGCCCTCGCAAGCCCAAAGTTATGGTACCCGGTCTCATAGAACAATTCCGTGGGATGAAGCACCATTTGAGTGGGAACGAATCTCCCCGGCGGTGCAGAGAGGGGACCTGCAATGTATTCGTGAAAATCGACGGCCCCGTCTTGGTTGGGATCATAGGCGTTGGCTTGCACCCAATGCACGTCGCCCGAGAGAAAGACCACATTCTTAATCTTGCGACTGAGGATGGTGTCGACAATCACCTGTCGCTCTCGCTCAAATCCGGTCCCATCCTGCCCACCGGCCCACCCATCGTTACCTGGAGCCGAACTATCACCGCCCTTTGGAATCGAGAGGGGAACCGGGGTCGCGATGACTTTCCATGTCGCGGTTGAAGCTTGAAGTCCGTCGAGCAGCCATGCCAGTTGCGCGGCACCGAGCATGGTCTTGGACGCACCATCCGGATCCACGTTGCGACTCCGATACTGCCGAACATCCAAGATAAACAGTTCAAGATCGGCACCGTACCGAACGGTCCGATAGAGGCGATGCGGATCTTCACGGGGAGACGCAATCGGCCAATATTCACGCAGTGCCTGCCGGCCGGCAGGCATCTGCTCGTCGTATGGACCGGCAAAATTATTTCGAACCTCGTGATCGTCCCATACTACATAGACCGGCGTCTCCACCAGGAACCGCCGCAATGCGTCAGCACCCCGTTGGTAGCGATGGCGCAATCGATAGGCGTCCAATGTCGTCGCCTTGAAGTCCGCACCAGGTTCGTTCGGAGGCGAGGGACAGACATGATCACCATAAATGGTATCGCCAAGGAACAGAAAGAAGTCGGGGTGGTATCGATGGACCACGTCAAAGATCGGATAACCATCCACTCCTCGGCGACATCGTCCTCCGCTCCCAAGATCTCCACTCCAGGCAAAACTCACCGTCTCGGAGGATGTCACGTCCGGCAGTGTGACGAATTCACCCGTCGCCGCCGCCTTCCCAGGGAGCTGCGATCGCAATGATTCTTCAGGGCCGACCACAACATGATACCGATAGCGAGTCGAGGGAGTCAGGCCTACAAGAGGGATAGTCAACGTATAATCCGTCTCTGCGCCTGTCTTAAGGAGTGCCGTCCTCGATATCGAGGCCACGACCGTCGCCGATGTTGAAACCTGCTTCCACACCGACAATGGCGCCCACTCCACTCGCACCACGGCAGCCTCATCGGTACGCAACCAGAGTAACGCCCCTTGTGAGGTCACATCGCCGATCACAACACCCTGGGGTAGAAGTCCTGAGCCCGACACGGGGGGCGCCTCTGATGATTCCTGAGAACCAATACTCTGACCAGACCATGCAGGACAGCCGCCCAAAACAGAACAGACCGCAAAGAGTCCGACGAGCAGAAACAAGAGACGCATCAGAACACCCTTCTGTTAAGTATTTGAGAAGATCTTGCCACAGACCCGGCATTGGGCTTGAAATTCAGCAGGACTGACCGGCATACTGACCAAACTTGAAGAGGCTTAGATGCACGATACTCATTGTTGCGTGACAAACTGCCTTGCAAATCCCTATGCGCCGGCCGGCACGCAATCCGTCTGCAAAGACCATTTCCTCAGTTTTCTGACGTGGCGACGGCGTCGTGGGCCACAGATGTTCTCAACCTATGCCGGTATGTCGATGGTGGAACGGGACAGCATCACCGCCGAATGGATGAAAACTATACGGATCGACGAAGTCCCGACTCCTGCACCAAAATTGTAGCTGCCATCATCCCATAGAGTAGAGTACATTCCCCTGCCAGCCAGACGCTTCGGTACGCATTTTCGCAATAATATCGGCCATCGCTGTTGCGCATTCCACACAAATCATCCCATCAACGGAACTACGGCATTGCGTTTCTCTTTCCTAGCCCACCCCGTGGACATCGAGAGGTCCACTTTCCCAATGACCGCGCGTTGGACAAGCATTCTTCATCCCCTTCTCTCTCATAAGGCGGGGCGTTATGTGGTTTTCTTCTACGCGCATTGAGCGAGCACCGCCCATCGCTCCCTCATTTTCCTAACCCAGGGCTAGTGCGTGGGATGCCTCCACCTACACGCATGCAGCGAGCACACCATCCTCCAGTGAAAATCTAACCCGACTTGTGTGCGGGCTGTGCGAGCATGGAGACATCCCACGCGCTAGCCCATCACCGGCGACCCATGGTGGTGAATCATCAACCACTCATCACCGATGAGTTCGTACAGGTTGGTGGCAAGAATTTTGGCCTGTTGTGGCTCCTCTGCTTGCTGGGTCACAAGATTTTCTACACAGATGACCCAGGCCATGTCGCCTGCCACCTGAACCATGATATCGCTCAGCTCGAACTTCATCGAGAACGTGTTGTTAAAGA